>NZ_JBYOJR010000014.1:0-147309 GCF_057798915.1 Cupriavidus sp. 22TCCZM01-5 | reverse complement strand
GATCGACAACACCATGCAGGAACTGGGCTGGAAGCCCGAGGTGACGATGGAGCAGGCGCTGCGCCAGATCTTCGAGGCCTATCGCGAAAAGGTCGTGGAAGCACGCACCCTCGTCGACAGCGCCAACTGAGCGCGGAGCCATGGCCAGAATCGCCCTCAAGGTTGACGTCGACACGCTGCGCGGCACGCGCGAAGGCGTGCCGGCGCTGCTGTCCATGCTCGATGCCGTGCAGGCACAGGCCACCTTCCTGTACAGCCTGGGCCCGGACCACACCGGCTGGGCACTGCGCCGCGTATTCCGGCCCGGGTTCCTGAAGAAGGTGTCGCGCACCTCGGTGGTGTCCAACTACGGCCTGCGCACGCTGATGTACGGCGTGCTGCTGCCAGGGCCGGACATCGGCCGCAAGGCGGCCGCCGAAATGCGCGCGGCGCGCACGGCCGGCCATGAATGCGGCATCCATACCTGGGATCACGTCTACTGGCAGGACAACGTGCGCCAGCGCGATCCCGCCTGGACGCGCCGCCAGATGCAGAACGCATTCGACCGCTATGTCGACATCTTCGGCGAAGCCCCGCCCACGCATGGCGCGGCCGGCTGGCAGATGAACGACGAGGCGTTCCGGCAGATCGACGACTGGGGCATGGCCTACGCGTCGGACGGGCGCGGCACGGCGCCGTACATCCCGACTGTCGGCGGCGTGGCCTGCCGCCATGTGCAGATGCCAACCACGCTGCCCACGCTCGACGAAATGATCGGCGTGGACGGCCTCACCGAGGACAACGTCCATGAGGCCGTGCTGCGCCTGACGGAAGGCGCGGGCGGCATGCGCGACCATGTCTTCACGCTGCATACGGAACTGGAAGGCGGCAAGCTCGCGCCCGTGTTCCGCCGCCTGCTGCAAGGCTGGCGCGCGCAGGGGCATGAGCTGGTGTCGATGGCCACGTATTACCGGCACATCGACCGCGACACCCTGCCGGCGCTGCCGGTGACGTGGGGGTCGATTGAAGGGCGCAGCGGCGAGCTGATCATTCAGCCCTGACTATTGCGGATTGCCGGCTGATACTCCGTGGAGGCGCCGGCCCTCACCGCCGCGCCAACCGCAGCCCATTGAACACCACCAGCAGGCTCGCCCCCATATCGGCGAACACCGCCATCCACATCGTCCCCATCCCCGCCACGGTCAGCGCAAGGAATATCGCCTTGATGCCGAGCGCCAGCGTGATGTTCTGCCACAGGATGCGCGACGCGCGCCGCGACAGCCGCACGAACGCGGGGATCTTGCGCAGGTCGTCGTCCATCAGCGCCACGTCGGCGGTTTCGATCGCGGTATCGGTGCCGGCCGCGCCCATGGCAAAGCCGATATCGGCCCGCGCAAGTGCCGGCGCGTCGTTGATACCGTCGCCCACCATGCCCACCTTGCCGCGCGCAATGTGCGTGTCGATAGCCAGCGCGCCGATAGCATCCGCCTTGTCCTGCGGCAACTGGTTGCCGCGCGCCTCGTCGATGCCGACCTGCGCGCCGATGGCCTGCGCGGTATGCGGGTTGTCGCCGGACAGCATGATGGTCTTCACGCCCAGCGCGTGCAGCTCGGCAATGGCCTGGCGGCTGGCGTCGCGCACGGTGTCGGCCACCGCGAACATGGCCTGCGCCACCGCTGCGCCGTCCTTGCCGACGCGCGCCAGCAGCACCACGGTCTTGCCCTGGCGCTCCAGCACCTCGAGGCGGTCTTCCAGTTCGGGCGAGCATGCACCCATGTCGTGGATCAGCCGATGGTTGCCGAGGCAGTAGTCCTCGCCATCGATACGACCCTGCGTGCCCCGCCCGGCCAGCGCCTCGAATTCCGTCACGTCCAGCAAGGTGATGCCATCCGCCTGCGCCGCTGCGGCCACCGCCTTCGACACCGGGTGGTCCGACCTCGCGGCCAGGCTCGCGGCGATGGCGCGCGCCCGCGGCGCGTTGTCGACGAGCATCGCGTAGTCGGTCTGCGCGGGCTTGCCGTGCGTGATGGTGCCAGTCTTGTCGAGCGCCACCCACGACAGGTCCTTGCCCTGCTCCAGGTAGACCCCGCCCTTGATCAGGATGCCGCGCCGCGCCGCGGCGGCCAGGCCGCTGACGATGGTCACGGGCGTAGAGATCACGAGCGCGCACGGGCAGGCGATCACCAGCAGCACCAGCGCCTTGTAGATCCACTCCACCCACGGCGCGCCCATGGCCAGCGGCGGAAGCACCGCGATGGCTAGCGCGATGGCGAAGACCGTCGGTGTATAGATACGAGCGAACTGGTCGACAAAGCGCTGCGTCGGCGCGCGGCTGGCTTGCGCCGCCTCCACCGCGTGAATGATGCGGGCCAGCGTGGAATCGTTGGCGGGCGCGGTGACTTCGTACTCGATCTCGCCGGACTGGTTGATGGAGCCCGCGAACAGCGCGTCGCCGGCGGCCTTGTCGACCGGCACGCTCTCGCCGGTGATCGGGGCCTGATCCAGCGCGGACTGGCCGCGCACCACGCGCCCATCCAGCGCCACGCGTTCGCCGGGGCGCAGCCGCACCAGCGCCCCCACCGCCGCGCTGGCCGCCGGCACGACGGCCCAGTTGCCATCCGCCTGCCGCACGGTGGCCTGCTCGGGCGCCATGGCCATGAGGCCGCGAATGGCATTGCGCGCACGGTCCAGCGACGCGGCTTCGATGCGTTCGGCCAGCGCGAACAGCACCATGACCATGGCCGCTTCGGGCCATTCGCGCAGGACCAGCGCGCCCGTCACGGCAATGCTCATCAGTGCGTTGATGTTCAGGTTGCCGTTGCGCAGCGCGATCCATCCCTTGCGGTAGGTCGTCAGCCCGCCCAACGCCACGGCCGCAATCGCCAGCAGCGCCGGCAACCACGGGTCCCAGAACCCCAGCCATTCGGTGGCTTCAGCCCCGACGGCGGCCACTCCAGCCAGCGCCAGCGGCCACCACGGCTTGTGTTCCGCCGCGGGCAGCGGCGCGGCCTGCTCCGGGACTAGCGGCTCCGCCTTCATGCCGAGGCTGGCAATCGCCTTGACCACGGGTTCGGTCGAAGCCAGCGTGTGATGCACGGTCAGCACGCGCTGCATCAGGTTGAAATCGAGCGCCGCCACGCCGTCCATGCCCCCGAGCTTGTTGCGGATCAGCGTTTCCTCGGTCGGACAGTCCATGGCGTCGATACGATAGCTGGCCGAGCGCGCGCCGGACGGAATGGCGACCGGCACCACGGGCGCGACGCTGATCGTCGCGCCGCAGCCGCCGCCGCAGCACGCTGCTGGTTGCGGCACAAGGTCGTGGTGACCCTGCTCGTGCTGGTGGCCATGATCGTGATCGTGATCGTGGCCATGATGTTCTTGGGTATGCCCGTAAGGGTGCCCGGAGCCTGTTTCACTGCGCAAGTGTTCGTGTGGCAGCGCGTCTTCAGGTGTCGTGCGAGCCATTTCTTCTTTCCAGCTGGTTTGACCTGATGCCATTGAAGACCCTGTAGCCGCTACAGAGTCAAGCAAGGCGTCGACAAGACCCGGGCTGCGTCAGGGTGACGCGACCTGCGCTTGCAAGACGGCCGCAATGCGCCGCTATAATCGCGGCCATGCGCCGCCTGCTGATCCTGCTGTTCGCCATCATGCTGCCGCTCCAGTTCACCTGGGCGGGCGCGGCTGCATTCTGCGAGCACGGGCGCGAGCAGCAGCGCCAGCAGGAAACCGGCACCGCACCAGCCTGGCACTTCGGCCATCACACGCACGAGCACGAGGCCGGCGCCCAAGGCAAGACCGGCAGCAAGCTGCCCGATGCCGATTGCGCGATATGCCATTTCGCCGGCTCGCACGTCATGGTGCCGGCCGCGACACAGCCTCTGTCCTACCATTTCATCACCGTGCGCTACCGCGTGCTGCCCGTGAACTACGGGTCGGTGCCGGCGCGCGAACCGGATCGGCCCCAATGGCCGCGGCTGGCGTAATCCGCCGGTTCGGGGCCACGGCCTATCTTCTGCCCTCGCCGCGCCCGCGCTGACCGCGCAGGGGCCGGCATCCCGGATCGACGGATCTCGCGGCGTGACCGCCGTCAGCGCGCATGCGTGCCGCTGATGGCATCACGCCGGTGTTCCCTGGCTTCGATC
This sequence comes from Cupriavidus sp. 22TCCZM01-5, assembly GCF_057798915.1. Classification (NCBI taxonomy): domain Bacteria; kingdom Pseudomonadati; phylum Pseudomonadota; class Betaproteobacteria; order Burkholderiales; family Burkholderiaceae; genus Cupriavidus; species Cupriavidus sp. 22TCCZM01-5. Next base: position 143,188 of record NZ_JBYOJR010000014.1, on the reverse strand, counting down.
TGGTGATACCCGATGAAACACGTAGTGATACCACTGGGGCTGGCTGCCGCCTTGCTCGGCCCCGTCGCGCAATCCGCCACCGCTGCAGCAATGCCGCCCGCGCCTCAGGTGCAACGCTCCGCAGGACCGCTCGACGCGGCGGAGCCGGCAGAACCGGCAGAACCGGCAGAACCACAAGGCATCCTGACGCTGGACACCGCCCTGGCGCTGGCCATGGCCCGCAACCCCACCCTTTCCGCTGTCCGACAGGAACTTGACGCCACCGAAGGCGGCATCGCGCAGGCGCGGACGATCCCGAACCCGGCCATCGGCTTCGAGATGGAAGACACGCGGCGCGCGTCGCGCACCACCACCGCGCAGATGAGCCTGCCGATCGAACTCGGCGGCAAGCGCTCGGCCCGCATCGACGCCGCGCAGAAGGCGCGCGACCTCGCCAGCGCGCAACTGGACAATGCCGAGGCCGACCTGCGCGCCGCGGTGATCGGCGCCTTCTTCCAGGTGCTGGTGGCACAGGAGCGTGTCGGCCTGGCAGAAAGCTCGGTCGGCATCGCCACGCGCGGCACGCAGGCCGCGGCGCGGCGCGTGATGGCCGGCAAGGTCTCCCCCGTGGAACAGACCCGCGCGGAGGTCGAACAGGCCAACGCCGAACTGGAACTGGCCGAGGCACGCGCCACACTGGACAGCGCGCGCCAGCAGCTCGCAGCCCAGTGGGGCAGCCAGGCGCCAGGATTCGCTTCGGCAAGCGGCGACCTGGAAGCCCTGCCGTCGCGGCCACTGCCCACCGCGCTCGACGATACGCTCGACATCGCGCCAGCAATGCGTGCCAGCCAGAGCGAGATGGCGCGGCGCCAGGCGCTCGTCAATGTCGAACGCAGCCGCCAATACCCCGACGTGACCGTGAGCGTCGGCGCCAAGCGCGAATACTCGTCGGATCGCGGCTACTACCCGGTGCTGGGCGTTTCGCTGCCGTTGCCCCTGTTCGACCGCAACCAGGGCAACCTGTACACCGCAATCCGCCAGGCCGACAAGGCCGCCGACGAATACCGCGCCACGCGCGTGCGGCTGGCCAGCGATCTGCGCCAGGCCTCCGGCCAGCTCGCGCTGTCGCGCAACAGCGCGCTGACCTTGCGCCAGACCGTGCTGCCGGCCGCGCAGCGCGCCTACCAGGCGGCAGCGCAAGGATTCGAAGCGGGCAAGTTCGCCTATCTCGAAGTGCTCGACGCCCAGCGCACGCTGCTGCAGGCACGCGTGCGCTATCTCGGCGCCGTGGCCGCCACCTACCAGGCCGCCACCGCCATCGACCGCATGCTCGGCCGCTGACCCGCCCAACAAGGATTCCCATGGCAATCACCAAGATCCAACGCAACGCTATCGCCGCGATCGTCGGTGCCGGCGTATTGGCCGGCGCCGCCCTGCTTTTCACGGGCCGTGAAACCGGCGACGGCCACGACGAGGCCGGCCACGATCACGGCGAGCAGGCATCGAAGCCGCCCGGCAAGGAGGCCGGCAAAGACGCAGCGTCCGCCGCGCAGGCCGCACCTGCCGCGGACTCGCACGACACCGACCGTATCGCGATGACGCCCGAGCAGATCCGCAATGCCGGACTGGAACTGCGCACCGCAGGCCCCGGCCGCGTACAGGCTGCGGAGCAGTTCCCCGGCGAGATCCGCTTCAACGAAGACCGCACCGCCCACGTCGTGCCGCGCGTGGCGGGCGTGGCCGAATCCGTGTCGGCCGTACTGGGCCAGCGCGTGAAGAAGGGCGACCTGCTGGCCGTGCTGGCCAGCACGCAGCTGTCGGACCAGCGCAGCGAACTGCTGGCCGCGCAGAGGCGGCTGGAGCTGGCACGCACGACCTACACGCGCGAGAAGCGCCTGTGGGAAGACAAGATCTCCGCCGAGCAGGATTTCCTGGCCGCGCGTACCGCGCTGCAGGAAGCGGAAATCGCCGTGCGCAACGCCATGCAGAAGCTCACCGCCATCGGCGCGCGGCCGGCGTCCACCGGGCTCAACCAGTTCGAGCTGCGCGCGCCGTTCGACGGCATCGTCGTCGAAAAACACCTGGCGCTTGGCGAAGCGGTCGCGGCGGACACCACCGTCTTCACGATCTCCGACCTGGCGACGGTCTGGGCCGAGTTCGTGATCGCGCCCAAGGACCTGAGCCAGGTACGGCTCGGCGAGAAGGTCAGCATCGCTTCCACCGCGTTTGACGGGACCGCCGCGGGCACCGTGTCCTATGTGGGCTCGCTGCTCGGACAGCAAACGCGCACCGCAACCGCGCGCGTGACGTTGTCGAACCCCGACATGGCGTGGCGCCCCGGCCTGTTCGTCACCGTCAGCGTGGCCGGACAGGAAACGGAAGTCCCCGTCGTCGTGGAAAGCGAAGCCGTGCAGACCGAAGGCCGCCAGCCGATGGTCTATGTCGAGGTGCCCGGCGGCTTTGAAGCGAGGCCGGTGACCACCGGGCGCAGCGACGGCAAGCGCATCGAGATCGTGCAGGGCCTGCAGCCCGGCGCCCGCTACGTCGCGCGCAACAGCTTCGTGCTGAAGGCCGAGCAGGGCAAGGCCGGCGCCGAGCACGCCCACTGACCCGCAGGAGCTGACCATGTTCGAACGCATCATCCGCTTTGCCATCGAGCAGCGCTGGCTGGTCCTGCTGGGCGTGCTGGGCATGGCGCTGCTGGGCCTCTACAGCTACAGCCGTCTGCCGATCGACGCCGTGCCCGACATCACCAATGTGCAGGTGCAGATCAATACCGAGGCGCCCGGCTACTCGCCGCTGGAAGCGGAGCAGCGCGTCACCTACCCGGTCGAGACCGCCATGGCCGGCCTGCCCGGGCTGGAACAGACGCGCTCGCTGTCGCGCTATGGCTTGTCGCAAGTCACAGTCATCTTCAAGGACGGCACCGACCTCTACTTTGCGCGCCAGCTCGTCAACCAGCGCTTGCTGGAAGCGCGCGAGAAGCTCCCGGACGGCACCACGCCGCAGCTGGGGCCGATCTCCACGGGTCTCGGCGAAATCTACCTGTGGACCGTCGAGGCCGACGACAACGCGCGCAAGCCTGACGGCACGCGCTATACGCCGACCGACCTGCGCGAGATCCAGGACTGGATCATCAAGCCGCAGCTGCGCACCGTCGCGGGCGTGACGGAGATCAACACCATCGGCGGCTTCGCGCGCGAGTACCTGGTGGCGCCGAGCCCGGAGCGCATGGCGTCCTACGGACTGAGCCTGCAGGACGTGGTGCAGGCGCTGGAGAAGAACAACAGCAACGTGGGCGCGGGCTACATCGAACGGCGCGGCGAGCAGTACCTGGTGCGCGCACCGGGCCAGGTCGGCTCGATGGACGATATCCGCGACGTCATCGTCGGCACCGCACAGGGCCAGCCGATCCGCATCCGCGACCTGGCCGAGGTCGGCCTGGGACGCGAACTGCGTACCGGCGCCGCGACCGACAACGGCCGCGAGGTCGTGCTGGGCACCGTCTTCATGCTGATCGGCGAGAACAGCCGCGCGGTCTCGCGCGCGGTCGATGCGCGCATGGCCGAGATCAATCGCACGCTGCCCCAGGGCGTGCGCGCCGTGACGGCGTACGACCGCACCGTGCTGGTCGACAAGGCCATTGCCACCGTGAAGAAGAACCTGCTCGAAGGCGCGGCGCTGGTGGTGGCGGTGCTGTTCCTGTTCCTCGGCAATCTCCGCGCGGCGGTCATTACCGCGCTGGTGATTCCGCTGTCGATGCTGTTCACATTCACCGGCATGGCCACCTACCGCATCAGCGCGAACCTGATGAGCCTGGGCGCGCTGGACTTCGGCATCATCGTCGATGGCGCGGTGGTCATTGTGGAGAACTGCGTCCGGCGCCTGGCCCGCGCGCAGCAGCACCACGGCCGCCCGCTCACGCGCGGCGAACGCCTGCACGAGGTGTTTGCGGCGGCCCGGGAAGCGCGCCGCCCGCTCGTGTTCGGCCAGCTGATCATCATGATCGTCTACGTGCCGATCTTTGCGCTGTCCGGTGTCGAAGGGAAGATGTTCCACCCGATGGCGATCACAGTGGTGCTGGCACTGGCCGGTGCCATGCTGCTGTCGGTGACCTTCGTGCCCGCGGCCGTGGCGCTGTTTATCGGCGAGCGCGTCGCGGAGAAGGAAAACCGCGTGATGCGGTGGGCGCGCAGTCTCTATGCGCCCGCACTGGCCCGCGCCGTCGCCAATACGCCGGTGGTCCTGACCTTCGCGGCGGTTGCCGTGGCGCTGAGCGGGCTGGTTGCGACGCGGCTTGGCAGCGAGTTCATCCCGAACCTGAACGAAGGCGACATCGCCGTGCAGGCATTGCGCATTCCCGGCACCAGCCTGAGCCAGTCAGTGGCCATGCAGCAGCAGATCGAAGCGCGCCTCAAGGAGAAATTCCCCGAGGTCGAGCGCGTCTTCTCGCGCACGGGCACGGCCGAGATCGCCGCCGACCCGATGCCGCCCAATGCGTCGGACGCCTACATCATGCTGCGGCCGCGCAGCGAATGGCCCGATCCGCGCAAGACGCGCGACCAGTTGCTGGCGCAGATGCAGGCGGAACTCGAGACCATCCCCGGCAACCGCTACGAGTTCTCGCAGCCGATCCAGCTGCGCTTCAACGAGCTGATCTCGGGCGTGCGCAGCGATGTCGCGGTCAAGCTGTTCGGCGACGACAACGCGGTGCTCGAAGCCACCGCGCAGAAGATCGCCTCCGCCCTGCAGTCGGTACCGGGCGCCGCCGAAGTCAAGGTCGAGCAGACCACCGGCCTGCCGGTCCTCACGGTTGCGATCGACCGCGCCCGCGCGGCGCGCTACGGGTTGAACATGACCGATGTGCAGGACACCGTCGCCATTGCCATCGGCGGGCGCGATGCCGGCACGCTGTTCGAAGGCGACAGGCGCTTCCGCATCGCGGTGCGCCTGCCTGAAGACGTGCGGGCCGATGTCGACGCCCTGCGGCGCCTGCCAATTGCACTGCCGCCCGATACGCGGCCCGCGGCTGCCGGCGGCGTACGCATGACCTCCGCCGACACCGCGCCCCGCACCAGCTATATCCCGCTGGGCGAGATCGCCACGTTCGACATCGCGCCAGGCCCCAACCAGGTCTCGCGCGAGAACGGCAAGCGCCGCATCGTCATCAGTGCCAACGTGCGCGGGCGCGATGTCGGCAGCTTCGTGCCGGACGCCCAGGCCGCGATTGCCGAGCGTGTGACGATTCCCACGGGCTACTGGATCGCCTGGGGTGGCACGTTCGAGCAACTGCAATCGGCCACAAACCGCCTGCAGATCGTCGTGCCGATGGCGCTGCTGATGGTATTCGTGCTGCTGTTCGCGATGTTCGGCAACCTCAGGGACGGCCTGCTCGTGTTCACCGGCATTCCGTTCGCGCTGACGGGGGGCATCCTGGCGCTGTGGCTGCGCGGCATTCCGCTGTCGATCTCCGCGGCGGTCGGCTTCATCGCGCTGTCAGGCGTGGCGGTGCTCAATGGGCTGGTGATGCTGTCGTTCATCCGCAGCCTGCGCGAAGACGGGCTGGCGCTCGATGATGCCGTACAGAGCGGCGCACTGAGCCGGCTGCGGCCGGTGCTGATGACGGCGCTGGTGGCATCGCTCGGCTTCATCCCGATGGCGCTTGCCACGGGCACGGGCGCCGAGGTGCAACGCCCGCTCGCCACGGTGGTGATCGGCGGCATCGTGTCGTCGACGGTGCTGACGCTGCTGGTGTTGCCGGTGCTGTATCGGCTGGCGCATCGCCGCGATGAGCAGATGGGCGCCGGTAAGGGCGTGCGCAGTGCGCTGGTGCGGGATCCGGCCAGCTAGATCACGCGGCACTCATCCCGGCGCCTGGCCTCGCCGGGATGAGCCAATCAGAGGCTGGCGTGAACCGCGGGGGCCGCGAGGTTCGCGAGCACCCGCAGCGCGGCGATCTCGCGGGCCTCCCAGGCGGCCCGGCCGGCCAGGTAGTTGAATGTGCCGAATACCCGCCCGGCCTTGCACAGCGGTACATTGACCACGGCCCTGCATCCCAGCGAGCGGATCAGCGCAACGTCGTCAAACACCGCCGCCAGCGCCGCATCGCCTTCGCCGACGAAGACTTCCCCGGCTTCGAGCAATTGCCGCCGCCAGGGGCTGTCCGGCTTGGACTTCTTCCCGCCCGGCGGATAGGCAACAGGGTCCGACGACCAGATTCGCTCGATTTCCGCCGTACCCGCATGCCACGCATTGATGGTCAGCAGGCCCGGCCCCAGCAGCCGCAGTGTCGCCTGGCCTACGGCATCCAGCGTTTCCTTCGGGTTGGCCGCGCGCTGCAGCGCATCGCACAGGCCATTGGCGCAAACCAGTATCTCCGCGGCGTGGTCCAGGACAGCACTCACGTTATTCCCCATGGATGCCAAGTTCGCGAATGAGCTTGCCATAGCGGTCCGCATCGTTGCGCAGGATGGTGCCGAACTGCTGCGGGGTGGACGTGGCCGTCTCCACGCCGATCGCGTTCATCTGCTTCTTGACCTCCGGCAGCGACATCACCGCGTTGATTTCGCGGTTCAGGCGCGCCACCAGGTCGGTGGGCATGCCCTTCGGACCGAACGCGCCGTACCAGACCGCCAGCTCATAGCCCGGCACGGTCTCCGCGACGGTCGGTGTATTGGGCAGCAGCGGCGAGCGCTTTGCCTCGGTGACGGCCAGCAGGCGCAGCTTGCCGGCCTTCACGTGCGGCAGCGTCTGGGTGCCCGCGGAGAACAGCACCTGCGTCTGGCCGGCGACCGTATCGACCACTGCCGGCGCACCGCCCTTGTAGGGCACGTGCAGCATCTGCACGCCGGCCATGCGCTCGAACAGCACAGCGCTCAGGTGATTGGTGGAACCCGGGCCCGCACTGGCATAGGCCAGCTTGCCAGGGTTGGCCTTGGCGTAGGCAATCAGTTCCTTCAGGTTCTGCGCGGGCACCGACGGATGCACGACCATCGTGTTGGTCACATAGGCAAGCAGCCCCAGCGGCGTGAAATCCTCGACACCGCGGAACGGCATGTTGGGCATCAGCGCCGGGTTCATCGCATGCGTGCTCATCGAGCCGACCAGCAGCGTGTAGCCATCCGGCTTCGCGCGCGCGACCATCGCCGAGCCGATATTGCCCGACGCGCCCGGCTTGTTGTCGACGATGACCGGCTTGCCGAGCGAACGCGTCAGGTGTTCGGACAGCACGCGTGCGAGGATGTCGGTGGAACCGCCCGCGGCCCACGGCACGATCAGCGTAATCGGCTTCTGCGGGTAGGGATCCGCGGCATGCGCGGCGGCGCAGAGCGACAGCGCGGCAACGCCGCCCAGCAATCGTTTCACAATGGATTTCATAGTCTTGCTCTCCTCGATCTCGCGCGAACCGGCGTGCTGCCATTCGCGCCCTCTTCTGGTGGATGGCCGGATTCAGCGCCCGACGGCGTAGCCTTGCATGCCGCGCGCATTGGCGCCGGCACGCAGCACCAGGCGCCCGCGCGCATCGCGTTCGCGCGTGCACGCGGACATGCGCCCTTCGGACCATGGATCGCCCACGCGCACGTCGTGGCCGCGGTCTCGCAGCGCGGCAAGCGTGGCTTCGGGGAAGCGAGACTCCATGGTGATCCGGTTGATCACGGTCTGGCGCGGCCAGAATGAGCCCGGGAAATGGTCGATATGCCAGCCCGGCGCATCGATCGCCTCCTGCAGGTTCATGCCGTGCACCGCATGGCGCAGGAAGAACGCCAGCGACCACTGGTCCTGCTGGTCACCGCCGGGCGTGCCGAACACCATGTACGGCTCGCCGTCGCGCAGCGCGAGCGAAGGCGACAGCGTCGTACACGGGCGCTTGCCCGGTGCGAGCGAATTCGGCAGGCCCGGTTCGAGCCAGGTCATCTGCAGGCGCGTATTGAGCGCGAAGCCCAGCGCGGGAATGGTCGGGCTCGATGACAGCCAGCCGCCGGACGGCGTGGCGGCCACCATATTGCCGTGCCGGTCGATCACGTCCACATGGCAAGTGTCGCCCACGAACAGCTCGCGCTCGGCCCACTCCGACACCGGCGGCAGTTCGGCAAAGGTCGGCTCGCCCACGCCGAAGCGCACATCGGCACGCTGCAGCGTGCGCACCGCCGCTTCCAGGTCGGGCAGGCGCGGGGTCGCGCCACCAGGCATGCCGGGATCGATCGAGCGTGACGCGCGTGCGCCGATGCGCTGCGCCCGATCGGCCAGATAGCCACCGTCCAGCAGCGCGGCAAGCGGGCTGGCCGCGAAGCGAGGATCGCCATACCATGCGAGCCGGTCGGCCATGGCCAGCTTGCAGGCCTCGGCAATCCGGTGCACGAATTCCGCCGAGTCCGGGGCGTGCCGTTCGAGTTGCGCTTCGCGCAGCATGCCAAGCTGCTGCAGGAACACCGGGCCCTGGCTCCAGATATCGCACTTGGCCACGGTATAGCGGCCGAAGTCGAGCGTAACAGGCGCTTCCACGTCAGGCTGCCATGCGGCCATATCCTCGTATCGAAGCAGCCCCGTGTGCTTGTCGCCGGTGGTGTCGCGCACGTGCGTGTTGCGGCAATAACTGTCGATCTCGCGCGCCACGAAGCCGCGGTACCAGCAGTCCATGGCCGCGTCGATCTGGCCTTCGTGCGTCTGGCTGCGCTGCTGCGCTTCGTCGACGATGCGCGTGTAGGTGGCCGCCAGCGCGGGCAGTGTGTGCAGGCTGCCGGGGCGCGGCACCTTGCCGCCAGGCAGCCAGGTCTGCGCGGAGCTGTGCCACTCGTCGCGGAACAACGCCTGCACGGCCAGGATCGCGCGCGAGATGCGCGGCACCAGCGGGAATCCGTCGCGCGCGTAGCCGATGGCCGGCGCCAGTACGTCGGCGAGCGGCCACGTGCCATGGTCGCGCAGCATGGTCAGCCACGCACCGAAGGCGCCCGGCACCGTGGCCGGCATCAGGCCGATGCCGGGCATCAGTTCCAGGCCCATGGCGCGCAGTTTTTCGGGGTCAGCCAGCGCGGGCGCGGCGCCCTGCCCGCACACCGAGCGCACGCGGCGCTCGCGTTCGCTCCAGTACAGGATCGGCACTTCGCCGCCGGGCCCGTTCAGGTGCGGCTCCACCACTTGAAGCACGAAGCCGGCAGCAGCAGCGGCGTCGAAGGCATTGCCGCCCCGCTCGAGAACGCCCATGGCGGTTTGCGTGGCCAGCCAGTGGGTCGATGCCGCCACGCCAAAGGTGCCGATGATTTCCGGACGGGTAGTGAACATGGGAAGGGCTCCTGGGATTCAGGCCAGTATAGGGTTATGAAATAACCGCAATGACGTCTTTGGTTATCATTGCATGACTGATTGGTTATACGACTACCCTGCCCTCCCTCGTACCGCCATGTCCATCGCTTCCGACCACCTGGTCCATCGTGTCATTTCCCGGCTGCGCCTCAGGCACATGCCGCTGCTGCTGGCACTGGAAAGGCAGCGCTCGGTATCGCGCGTCGCCGCCGAAATGAACCTGTCGCAGCCGGCCGTCACCAAGATGCTGCGCGAGATCGAGGACATCTTCACGGTACCGCTGTTCACGCGCACGCGTCAGGGGCTGGAGCCGACGCCGACCGGCCTGAGCGTGCTCGCGCACGCCCGCCTGGCGCTGGCCGACGCGGATGCACTCGGCCGCGAGCTTGCCGTGATCGAGGCGGGCTTGTCGGGCCGGCTGCGCCTGGGGGTGATTCCGTACATCGCGCGGCCGGTGCTGGACGCTGCCTGCACTTTCGGGCTGGCGCGCTCCCCGCGCATCTCGGTCCTGGTGCGCGAGGGCACCACGGATGAACTGGTGGCCGCGCTGCGCGCCCATGAACTCGATTGCGTGATCGCGCGCACGTTCTATGTGCCCGGCGAGGATATCGCGCAGCGGCCGCTCTACCGCGAAGAACCGGTGCTGGTGGTGCCAAGCAAGGCAGCGGCGCGCCTGGCGCGCAGCGGGCTGGACTGGAACCAGCTGGCCGCACGGGACTGGATCCTGCCGCCGCCCAATACGCCCATCCGGCGCACCATCAACACCATGTTCGCGGTGGCGGGCGTGGCGCAGCCCACCCCGATCGTCGAGACGTACTCGATCAAGACGATGGCCACCGTGCTGCGCAGCCACCTGGGCGCCATCACCATCGTGCCAAGAGGCGTTGCCGCCGAGCTGGTGGAGGCCGAAGGCGCGACCATGCTGCCCCACCCGCTAAGCTGGGACCTGCCGCCGGTGGGCGTGATGTGGCGCAGGGAATCCGGCGAGGATGAAAAGATCGCGGCACTGGTGACGAGCGTCGCCGCGGTGGGGGGACGGGTCTGAGGCGACGGGCGCCTTCGCCTCAGGCAGCTGCGCGCGGCTGCAGCTCGGTTCCGGCCGGGAACAGCAGCGCGAACACGGTTTCGCCGTCGCTGCTGCTTACCAGGGCACGGCCGCCGTGCAGGCGCATGATGGAATCGACGATGGCCAGTCCCAGCCCCGTGGATGCCGCGGAGTTGCGCCGCGACGGATCGGCACGGTAGAAGCGGCCGAAGATGTGCGGCAATACCTCGGGGTCGATTGCCGGACCCGCGTTGACCACGCGGATGCAGGTGGCGCCGCCCTCTTCGCTCGCGCCGCGGGCTACATCCACACGGACTGTGCTGCCAGCCGGCGCATGGCGCAACGCGTTGTCGAGCAGGTTCGTGACCGCGCGGCGCAACAGCGTCTGGTCGGCGTGGATGCTGGCGGCGCCGGCCACGGACACGCTCACGTCGCGGTCGGCCGCGACCGCATCGAAGTACTCGGCGACCTTGTCGAGTTCGGCGCGCGCGTCGAGCGTGCGCACGCCCATCGAAGTTCACGTCCCACACCTGCGAGGCGATCAGCGAGCGCGACAGCACCTCGCCGCGGCGCCGTGCCAGCAGGTAAAGCAGCGCGAACTCCTTCGACGTGAGGTCGATCTTCTGCCCCGCGCGCGTCACGCGGCGGCGGATCGCGTCGATCTGCAGGTCGGCCAGTTCGATGAATTCGCTTTCGCGCAAGGGCCCGCGGCGAAGGATGGTGCGGATGCGCATGACCAGCTCGGCAAATGCAAACGGCTTGACCATGTAGTCGTCGGCGCCGAGTTCCAGGCCCTTGAGCCGGTCCTGCAGTTCGTCGCGCGCGGTCAGGAACAGCACCGGCGTATCGCGTTCGCGGCGCAGCTCGCGCAGCACGCTCCAGCCATCGAGCCCCGGCAGCATCACATCGAGCACGACCAGGTCATAGGGCTGCTCGCGCGCGTGGGCCAGGCCGTCGATGCCGTCCCGCGCAAGGTCGACCACGAAGCCGGATTCGGTCAGCCCTTTTTGCAGGTAATCGCCCGCCTTGGGCTCGTCTTCGACAATCAGGATGCGCATGCGGGTGTCCTTTTGGGCGGGCACCGGTGCTCCGCCAGGGCATAACGCTAGCGGAGACTGGGCCCGCGTGGCGCAAGATGTCAAAAATGTCATCTGCACGTGACGCATCCGCGCCAGCGAGCCCGGTAAAATGGCGGCGACATCGAACGCCTCTATTGGTTCCACGCCATCCGATGAAACGCCTGACTATCCGCTTTTTCCTGCTGTGCCTTCCGCTGCTGGCTGTGTCCGGCGCGGGGCAGGCCGCATCCCGGTCTCCGGCCTGTGCCATGGTGCAGGCTGCGGGCCTGTCACTGGCCGAGCGCCACGCCGCGGCCAAGGCGAGCGCCGAAGCGGCACTGGGCCCGGCGCCGCATTGCGCCGATGGCGCCGTGCGCGTCATGGCCGACCCCGACAGCGACGGCAGCCCCTTGCAACTGCATGACAGGAACGGCGACGCCAATGACAAACCCGCCCAGGGCGACAGCAGCCGTGCCGAGAGCCGCTGCGCCACGCGCGGCGGATGCACCGTGGGCGAGCTGACGGAACTCCCCGTTGCCGCGCTTGCACACTACGGCCATGCGGCCACGTTTGCCGGTCCCTTCAGCGGCTTCCCGGCCCAGCCCTGATGCGCGCTGGCGGGATCTGCCAGAACTGCAGGTGGCTTACTCGACGCGATAGAAATCAATCGACTGGCCCGCGTTGACCGCGCGCTGAAGCCAGTCCGGATACTCCCCGGTACCGTCCCAGCTCTGTCCCAGTGCATTGCGGTATAGCGGCGCGGCCTTCTTTGGCGGCTGCTGCACAGCGGCGGCGTCAGGGGGAGCGGGTAATTCGCTCGCGCCATGGGTTTCCGTGGCCCCGCTTTCTCCAGCGGACGGTTCCCCGTCAAAACATCCCGCGGCCATCAGGTCGTCAAGCGTCAGGGCGTAGTTGTCCATTTGCTCGCGAATCCAGGCGATCGCGGCCAGCTTGGCTGATTCAGACTCAGACATGAGTATCGTGAGAAGCCCGCCGCAATGTCTCCGATTCCGGCGGTGCAATGGAAGACCGGCGCCAGACAGCGGCGCCGGTGTGATTTCCGTGATTTTACCGTGTTTGCCAGCCGTTCCCGCGAAACGCAGCTGGCAACCCGCGGGCGCCGGTCCATGACGGCATTGTCATGTCGCAGTCATGCTGCTGTGCGGCACGCCTGCCTAGACTGCCCGCAGGGTCGGTCAAGTCCTGACCGGCCGGCTACCGGAGATACACCATGCGACTGCTCAGACATACCCTGATGGCCACGGCGATGGCCGCCACGCTTGCCGGCGTAGCTACCGCCGCGGGCGCGGCCGGCACGCGCACGCCCGACCCTTACCTCGACGGCGCGCGCAGCGTGCAAGGCCCGCGCGATGTCTTTACCGATGGCGCGCGCAGCGGCCCGCGCACGCCCGACCCATTTACCGACGGCTCGCGCAGTGGCAGTGGTCCGCGCACGCCCGATCCCTACTCCGACGGCGCCTGAGCCGTCATGGCTCAACGCACTTCGCCATAGATGCGGCGGGCGTCCGCGGCCGTGGCTAGCGGACGACCCAGCGTCAGCCCGCCCTGGGCGGCCTGCGCCACCAGCGCGGCATTGCCTGGCGCCAGGCTGCCATCGCGCAGATACAAGTTGTTCTCGAAGCCCACGCGGACGTGGCCGCCGAACGCCGCCGCAGCGGTCACGCAGGCGTTTTCCTCGCGCCCGAATGCGCAGATCGCCCAGGGCAGGGTTCCGTCGGCCACCTGCAGGAAGGGAAGCAAATCGCGCGGCGAGGACACCTGCCCCGCTGAATAGCGCCCCAGCACGTACAGCACCGACCACGCACCCGGCGGGACCATGCCGCGCGCGCGCATGGCCTGCCAGCGCTGCACATCCGCCGCGTCGTACAGGATCACCTGCGTCATGATGCGTTCGCGCGCCAGCCAGCCAAGGAAGTCCGCCAGCTCGGTCTCGCTCACGTCCGGCACCGCAATCTCGCGCAGGCCCACCGATACCGCTTCGGGCCGAAGCTCGCGCACCATCGCCATCTGCTGCGCGGCCTTGTACACGCCTGCCGCCTCGCTCGTGACCTGCACCAGCAAATCATCGCCCACGGCCTGCCTGACCGCGGCCAGCGCCTCGCGGTAGGTCTGCGCATCGAGCGAGTGGCGTCCTTCGGCGTCGCGCACGTGCATGTGCATCATGGCCGCGCCTGCGTCCAGGCAGGCCTTGGCGTCGGCCGCCAGTGCGGCGGCCGTCAGCGGTACCGCGGCGTGGTCGCTGGCGCGCTTGTACGCGCCGTTGGGCGCTACGGTAATGATCAGCGGCGAATCAGCCAGCGGCTGATGGGTCGGGGCCTGGATAGCTTGCGTCATGGCTGGATCTCGGGCAGTTCGGGGGCAATCAGGTCAAGGCCGGCGCGCAGCAGCCGGTCATAGCGCGCGCGTTCGGCGGCAATGGTCTCGGGCGTCCACGCGTAGAAGCCTTCGCCGCGCTTCATGCCGTGGCGGCCGTCGGCGGCGCGCTCGCTCAGGCAGCGCGCGGGATGATCGTCATTGCAGAAGGTCGGGTACATGGTAGCGCCGGCGGCGGCATGCACGTCGATCCCGGCATGGTCGCGCTGCAGGACCGGGCCCGCGGCCAGGAAGCGGAAGCCGAAGCCGAAGCGCACGGCAGCGTCCACGTCCTCGGCCGACGCAATGCCCCGGTCGATCAGGCTGAAGGCCTCGCGCGACAGCGCGTGCTGCAGCCGGTTGGCCAGGAAGCCCGGCAGGTCCCGGCGCACCTTGACGGGCACCATGCCGCAGCGGCGCATGAACGCGATCAGTGCGTCGGCACAGGCTTCATCGCTGCCCGCCCCCATGACCACTTCCACCAGCGGCACCAGGTGCGCCGGCATGAAGAAGTGCAGGCCCAGCATGCGACCGCGCCCGGACAAACCATCACCAATCGCGCTGATCGGGAAACTCGAACTGTTGCTGGCCAGCACGGCATCGGGACGCGCCCGTGCGGACAGCTCCAAGAACAGTGCCTGCTTGAGTTCGAGCCACTCGGGAATGCACTCGATCACCAGGTCCACCGACGGCCAGTCCACGGCGTCCAGGTCCTGCACCACAGCGAGCCGTTCGGCGCCTTCGGCCCGGCCGATCACCTCCAGGTTGGCGGCCACGCGGCCGGGCAGCGCACCGGCGCGCCCGGCATCGGGCTCGACCACCGTGGTACGGCACAGCGCGCGGGTCAGGACCACGGCGACATCGGCACCCATGGTGCCGCCGCCGACCACGACCGCATGGGCAACGCCCGGGCGGTCGAGGATGACGGATGGGGCGGGATTCTGCATAGCGTCTCTTGGCTTTGGCGAAGGCGGCAGGCACGTCGGCCCGGCGCCGGAATGGAGAATGGCAGCAGTGTAGAGAAGCCGCTTTGATTGATGAAGTCGATTCTATGGATAAAATGATCTGAATTCGAGATCAATCAGCCTGCCCAGCCCGGGACGCCATCGCCCATGAAGATCAACCTGTCGATGCGTGACATCGAGACCACGCTCGTGCTCGGCCGCACGCTGAACTTCCGGCAAGCGGCCAGCCAGCTGCACCTGTCGCAGTCCGCCCTGTCTACCCAGATCCTGCGCATCGAGGAATCGCTCGGCGTGCGCCTGTTCGACCGCACCACGCGCACGGTGCGGCTGACTGCGGCTGGCGCGGTCTTTATGCAGCAGGCCGCGCTGCTGCAGGCGGCCTTCCGCGGCGCGATCGACGCGGTCACGGGCATTGCCAGCGCCGAGCGCGGCCAGGTCGCGGTGGCGGCACTGCCGTCGCTGGCGGCGCGCATGCTGCCGCGCGTGCTGATGGCCTACCACCGCGCCCGCCCCGAAGTGGCGCTCAAGGTGTTCGATACGCTATCCGGGCCCGCCTTCGATATGGTGCGCGCGGGCGATGTCGACTTCGCGCTGACCGCGGCCGATCCGCAGCAGGCGGACCTGCACTACGAGCCGCTGATGTCCGACCGCTTCGTGCTGCTGATCCCGGCCGAGCACCCGCTGGCGCGCGGCACGGGGCCGCTGCGCTGGGCCGACACCGCGCATGCGCCGCATGTCTCGATGACGCACCCGAGCAGCGTGCGCCAGTACGCCGAGTGGGCCTTCCTGCAGAACCGCATCCGCTTCCAGCCGGTGTTCGAGGCCGAGCACCTCGCCACCATTGCCGCCATGGTCGAGTGCGGTTTCGGCGTGGCGGCGCTGCCGGAAATCGCCGCGGGCACCGTGCGCCAGCCGGGCATCGTCGAGCGCCTGCTGACCGGGCCGGTCACGGAGCGGTCGATCGGGCTGGTCACGCCGCGCAACCGCAGCCTGTCGCCCGCGGCGGCGGAGCTGGCCGATGCGGTGCGCGCGCACCTGGCCCAGTTCTGCGGCCAGCCCGAAGCCGCCGGCGCCGAGGTTGGTTGAGGCGGCAATGACGCAGCCCGCCTGATACTCCGTCCTGTTGCCGCGACGCGTGGACGTATGAGAAAAAGTTGACGCTGTCCGGGCCGGCGATAAGAATCGGTGATCGCCGGCCACACTCTGGCAGTTCTCGCCCTGCGCCTTCTCCGTTCCCCGTTCTCCGCCCCGATGATCCCCTCCGTCACCACCCTGCACGGCCGCCTGAAGATGCAGCACCTGCGCCTGCTGCTGGCCATCGAGGAACGCGGCTCGCTGCGCCAGGCCGCCGACGCATTGACGCTGACGCAGCCGGCCGTGAGCAAGATGCTGCAGGACATGGAGGACCTGCTGGGCGTGGCGCTGTTCGAGCGCCATGCGCGCGGACTGCGGCCGACACGTTTCGGCGGTGCCGCGACGCGCTATGCCAAGCTGGTGTTCGCCGACATGGCAGGCCTGCGCGACGAGCTGGTGGCGCTGGAATCCGGCAAGATCGGCCGCGTGCGCGTGGGGGCGGTCATGGCGCCGGCGCCGGGCCTGCTGGCGGGCGTGATCCGCACCCTCAACCGTGACCACCCGCGGCTGGAAGTGGCGGTGCAGGTCGACACCAGCGACCTGCTGGTGCCGCTGCTGGAACGCGACCAGCTCGACATCGTGCTGGGCCGGGTACCGGAAGGCTGGGATAGCAGCGGGCTGGAATTCGAGCAGCTGGGCGAGGAAGGACTGGCAATCGTGGTGGGGCCGCAGCATCCGCTGGTCCGGCGGCGGCGCCCCTCGTTCGCGGAGCTGACCCGGTACCCATGGGTCATGCAACCGCGCCCCAGCCCCATGCGCGCCCTGATCGACCGCTCCTTCGAGGATGCCGGCGTGGCGCCGCCGCCCACCACCATCGAGACTGCCGCAGTGCTGATGACCACGTCCCTGCTGGCGGACAGCGAACTGATCGCAGTGCTCCCGGCCTCGGTCGCAGCGTACTACCGGAGCCTCGGGGCGCTTGTCGTGCTGCCGCTGCCCCTGCCACGCAAGCTGGGGCCCTACGGCATCGTGACGCGGCGGGGCCGCCCGGTCACGGCATCGATGAGTGTGCTGATCGATGCCTTGCGGGCCGCTTCGACGCTCTAGCCCGCTGCTTCAGGCAGGACGCGCTGGCCGCCCCCGAGATATGTGTCCGCTTCCTCTATCAGCGGCCCCAAGTCCGGAGGCAATGCGCCGAGGTATTCCCACAGGTGATCACCCATTCAAAAATGCTCAGTAGTTGATAAGCACTCTCGTCCGTATAGTTCGGTCAGGCAGCACAGACTGACAATGAGGATGGAGACCAGCATGAAACGATGGATCGCCGGCGCCTGCGCCGGACTGATCGGCCTGGCCATCGCCGCGACGGCGGCCCAGGCTCAGGATTCCCGACCCGTGCGCTTGATGGTGGGCGCGGCACCGGGCGGCGGCACCGACGTGATGGCGCGCATCGTGTCCGATAAGCTGGCCGCCCTCCTCAGGCAGCCGGTGGTCGTCGACAACCGGCCCGGCGCTTCCAACACCATTGCCGCCGACATCACCGCCAAGGCGGCGCCGGATGGCAACACGCTGCTGATGGGCGTAGTCACCTCGCAGGCGATCGCGCCGCACCTGCTCAAGCTGCAGTTCGATCCTCTCAAGGACCTGGCACCGGTCGCGCTGGTATCTTCCGTGCCCAATGTGCTGGTGGTCAACAACCAGGTACCGGCGCGCGATGTGAAGGCGCTGGTGGCCCAGATCCAGGCCAGTCCGGACAAATTCCGCTACAGCTCCTCCGGCGTCGGCAGCACCCAGCACCTCGCCGGCGCGGCCTTTGCGCGCCAGATCCAGGGCAAGCTGCTCCATGTGCCATACAAGAGCAGCAGCAGCGCGCTGGTTGACCTGATGGGCGGCCAGGTCGACATGAGCTTCGAGACCATGCCTTCGGTGATCAGCCATATCAAGGCCGGCAAGCTGCGCGCACTGGCCGTCACCGCCGACCAGCGCTCACCCCTGCTGCCAAACGTGCCGACGCTGGCCGAGGCCGGCGTGCCCGGCATCCAGATGAATGCCTGGTACGGCGTCTATGCGCCGGCTGGCACGCCGCCCGCCACGCTGCAGAAGATCGGCGCCGCGCTCGCCACCGTACTGAAGGACCCCGACACCGTGCGCCGCCTCAATGACGTCGGCGCAATGCCCGGCACGCTCAATGCCAGCCAGTTCGATGCGTTCTCGCGCAGCGAATATGCCCGCTACGGCAAGCTGATCGCCGAACTCGGCGTCAGACCCGACTGAACCGCATTCACCGCATCCGCCATGACACAACGACCCCGTATCGCCATGGTGCTCGGTGATCCCGCCGGCATCGGCCCTGAGCTGGTCGCCAGGCTGCTGGCCAATCCCGCCGCCACGCACGCCGAGATCCTGCTGATTGCCGACCGCGACGAATGGCGCCACGCCTTGCAGCTGGCCGGCGTCGACCTCGCGCTGCCCGAGACCGCCCGCCTCGGCTTTGAGGGCACGGACGCCGGCCCGCGCCTGTACCACTGGGCGCTCGAAGGCAAGCCCGCCTATCCGCGCGGCGCCGCCAGCGCCGAAGGCGGCCGCTACAGCCTCGGCACGCTCGCGCTGGCGCTGGAACTGGCCCAGTCCGGCAAGGCCGACGCCATCCTGTTCGGCCCGCTCAACAAGAGCTCGCTGCATGCCGCCGGCATGGGCCACAACGACGAGCTGCACTGGTTTGCCGAACAGCTCGGCCACCGCGGCGCCTTCTGCGAGTTCAATGTGCTGGACGGGCTGTGGACCTCGCGCGTCACGTCGCACGTGGCGCTCAAGGACGTGCCGGCCATGATTACCCGCGACAGCGTGGGCGCCGCGATCGACCTGATCGATCAGGCGCTGCGCAACGCCGGCATGCGTGCGCCGCGCATCGCGGTATGCGGCCTCAATCCGCACAATGGGGACAACGGCGCCTTTGGCCGCGAGGAGATCGACGTGATCGCCCCCGCCGTGGCCGATGCGCAGGCACGCGGCGTGGCGGCGCAGGGTCCGTTCCCGGCCGACACCATCTTCCTCAAGGTGCAGGGCGGACCCGCGCAGCGCCAGTTCGACGCCATTGTCACCATGTATCACGACCAGGGCCAGATCGGCATCAAGCTGATGGGTTTTTCGCGCGGGGTCACGGTGCAGGGCGGCCTGCCGGTGCCGATCACCACGCCGGCGCATGGCACCGCCTTCGATATCACCCAGCAGGGCCGGGCCGATCCCGGCGCCATCCTGCAGGCGTTCCAGCTCGCCTGCCAGATGGGTGCGCAACGACGTGCCGCCGCGCAGCGGTGAGCATGCATCCTGGCAGGCCGGCATAGACCGGCTCCGCCAACGTGGCGCCGGCATGCCCGCCGGCCCGCAGCCACAACGCAGACCTGAACATGACTGCCCAATCCGCGGTCGGGCGCACTCTCGTGCGCGCCATCACGAAAAGCCGGGCCGCCAACCGAACACCAACCGCATTTCCGCCGTAAAAGGAGCCACACGATGAAGATCACCAACGTCCGTGCCCGCGTATTCGAATGGAAGGGCAAGACCGTGCCGCCGCAGGCCCACTTCTGCACCAATGCCACCGACATCCTGTTCGACCGCGGCGACGCCATGGGCTCGTTCCGCTTCCACGGCTGGCTGGTGGTGGAGATCGAGACCGACAACGGGCTGGTCGGCATCGGCAACTGCGCGCTCGCGCCGCGCGTGGCCAAGCAGGTCATCGACCAGTACCTGGCGCCGATCGTGATCGGGCAGGATCCGTTCGACAATGAATACCTGTGGCAGAAGATGTACCGCCGAACCCATGCCTGGGGCCGCAAGGGCATCGGCATGGCCGCGATCTCGGCGGTGGACATCGCGCTGTGGGACCTGATGGGCAAGGCCGTGGGCAAGCCCGTGTTCAAGCTGCTGGGCGGACGCACCAAGGAGAAGATCTGGTGCTATGCCTCCAAGCTCTACAACAACGACGACCGCGACGCCTTCCTGGCCGAAGCCCGGCGCTACCTGGACCAGGGCTTCACCGCCATGAAGATGCGCTTCGGCTACGGCCCCAAGGACGGCCCCGCCGGCATGCAGAAGAACCTGGAGCAAGTGCGCCTGCTGCGCGGACTGGTCGGCGACGGGGTCGACATCATGCTGGAGTGCTACATGGGCTGGACGCTGGAATACGCGCGCCGCATGGTGCCGCGCCTGGCCGAGTTCAACCCGCGCTGGCTGGAGGAACCGGTCATCGCCGACGATATCGAGGGCTACGCCGAGCTGAAGAAGATGAGCCCCTTCCCGATCTCCGGCGGCGAGCACGAGTTCACCTCCTACGGCTTCAAGGACCTGCTCGAGCGCCGCGCGGTGGACGTGATCCAGTACGACACCAACCGCGTGGGCGGCATCACCGCGGCACAGAAGATCAACGCCATGGCGGAGGCCTGGTCGGTACCCGTGATCCCGCATGCCGGCCAGATGCACAACTACCACCTGACCATGGCGTCCACCGCTTCACCGATGTCGGAGTACTTTCCGGTGCATGACGTGGAGGTCGGCAACGAACTGTTCTACTACATCTTCAAGGGCGACCCGGCACCGGACAACGGCTACCTGCAGCTGGACGACAACCTGCCCGGCCTGGGGCTGACCCTGAATGAAGAGCATTTCAGCGAGTTCGACATCATCGGCTAAGCGCCGCGCCATGGGCGGGGCTCAGCGGCCGCAGGCTGCCCCGAGCAGCACGCCGTCGACACGCGCCTGCACATAGGCGGACAGGTCCACGAGGCTGAGCAGCACGGCCAGCAGGGCAATCCCAGACCATGCCGCCGCCCTGACCGTGCGGCCGTCCGCTTTCAGGGCAGCGAGCATCAGTGGAAGCAGGCAGGCGCCAACGAACAGGCACCGGATCGCGGCCATCGTCGCTGCCCCCCACCCCGCGCTCTCAGCCCTGCGCACCCGCCCCGGCGCGCAGGGCTGGCGGCTCGCCGGCACCGCGGCGCAAACCCAGCCACGAGCAGATGGCGGCAAAGCCGGTCACCAAGCCGAGCGCGGCGATTGTCTGCAGATACGCGCCGGTCGATTCGAACGAACGCGCCCCCAGCTGCACGGTCAGGAACGCGCCAACCTGGTGGACCAGGAACAGCAGCCCGAACACCCGGCCCTTGATCTGGCTGCCATAGCGCTCGAAGCAGAACATCGACGTCAGGATGACCGTGCCCAGGTAGCTGCTGCCGAACAGCACCGCAAACGGCAGCACGCCTGCCTGCGGCACGAGCAGCAGCAACATCGCCGCGCAGCGCATGGCGTAGAACGCGGCCAGCAGCCGGTGCTTGTCGAAGCGCAGCGCCAGCGCGCCCGAGGCGATGCCGCTGGCCAGTTCCAGCACCCCGAGCGCGCTCAGTGCGTAGCCCATTTCCAGGCGCGGCACGCCACGGTCCTGCCAGTGCGCGAGCAGGTGCACGTCGATGAAGGCCATGGTCGCACCGCAGCCGAAGAACCCTGCGGCCAGCACGTAGAACACAGGATCGCGCCGCACGATCGCCCATGCCGAGGTCTGCGCCTGCGCCACGGCAGCCGCTGGCGCGGGCGGTTCCCAGCGCGACAGCAGCCACAGCATGGCGGCCACCGGCAGCGCGAAGACCATGCCAACCGCGCCGAACACCGTGGTCCACGCCGCCTGCGGCTGCAGCCAGATCCAGAACGGCGACAGCACGATAAAGCCGATCGCCGTGCCGTTGGTGACGATGGCGTAGGCCAGTCCTTTCCTGCGCGCCTCGAACAGACGGTCCACCAGCACGCCCATCGGCACGAAGGTCATCGCCGCGAGCCCGAATGCGCAGACGATGCCGAATGCAAGGCTGAACCAGACCAGCGACTGGTGCCACCAGGCTGCGCTGGCATAGGCCAGTCCTGCTGCCAGCGCGCCAACCGCGGCGGTGCGCAAGGGCCCGACGCGGTCGCTCAGCGCGCCCACCACGGGCGACATAAGGCCGGTGGCTAGCATGAACAGCCCGCCAGACCACGCGAACTGCGCGCGCCCCTGGCCGAAGTGCGTGGCCAGCTGCACGAAGTAGACCTGGTAGACGCCCTTGACGGCGGTCGACGCGAACATCACCGCAAAGCCGGTGGCGACGAGCAGCAGTGTGACGGAGCGGGAAATCCGGACGGTCGTCATGTCAGCGGCTCCGGGTCCCGGCCGGCAGGACCGGCGCGAAGGCATGGCAAGGCAGCATGGTGTGGTCTCCGGGAAACGCGCAGCGCGGCGGGCACCGGGCGGCGAATGATGGAAGGATGATTCCCATGCTATGGGGTGCTGCGGCGAGCCGCCAGCAACAGATCCGCCAGCTATGGCAAATTTCTGGATATCCTTCGATCAACATTCCAATACATCTCTCGAACCATTAAATTGCGCTTGTGGCAATATTTTGGCTAACCGCAATCCCCCACGATCGTTGCGCGCCATGCGAACCGCCTATTTCCTCATGCTGCCCGGCATCCACATGCTCGACCTGGCCGGACCGCTGCAGATCCTGGCAACGGTTGCCGAACTCGGCCTCGGCAAGCTGGCCGTGCGCTGCGTGGGGCCGCATTCCAGCGTGCAGGCGTTCCAGGGCGTCGAACTCGGGCGGGTCGGGCCATTGCCGGCGCGGCTGCTTCCGGGCGACCTGGTGCTCGCTATCGGGAGCAAGATGACGGACACGCTGACCCGCTCGCCGGCATGGCGCGATACGGCGGACTGGCTGCGCGCAGCGGCATGCGCGCCGGACAGGCCGATCGTGGCCGCCGTCTGCACGGGCGCCTACCTGCTCGGCGACGCCGGCCTGCTCGACGGGCGGCTGTGCACCACGCACTACGCCCATGTCGGCAGGCTGCGCGCGCGGCATCCGCGCGCCTCGGTGATCGACAACCGCATCTTCGTCAGCGACGGCAATATCTGGACCTCGGCCGGCGTGGCCTCGGGCATCGACATGGCCCTGCAGCTCGTGGCCGATGTCTTCGGCGACGAGGCCGCGATCCGCGTGGCGCGCGAGAACGTGGTGCCGTTCCGGCGCTTCGGCAGCGATCCGGAGCTGGATTCGAAGTTCCGCTCGCGCTCGCATGGCAATGCGCTGGTCCACGCGGTGCAGGACGCAATTTCAACCGACCTGGCCGTGAGCGTGTCCGATCCCTCATTCGCGCAGACCTTCGCCACCAGCGTCAGGCACCTGTCGCGCGTGTTTGCCAGGGAAACCGGGCTGACGCCCAAGCAGTACCAGCTGGCGCTGCGCATGGACAAGGCTCGTCGGCTGCTCGAGGCGTCTTCGCTGCCGATCGATGACATCGCCGGGCAGTGCGGTTTTGCGAGCGTGCAGGCATTCCGTTCCTGCTGGAACAAGGCCGAGCCGATGACACCCGGGGAGTTCCGGCACGCTCGCCGGGGCTAGCGTCTGCCCGGACTACAGTCCGCGCGCCTTTTCGGCCGCCAGGTAGGCATCGCGCGACGGCCGGCACGCCCGCGCCCGTGATCGACCGGCCGAGCGCCGACCTGAAGATGAAGTTCAGCGTGCGCCCAGCGCGACAATCGCGGAAACGATCGCGCCGGCACACAGGTACGCCGAAATTATGCAGGTTACATCGCATCCGGACCGGTTTCACGCTGCCATCCTTTCCCGCCATCCCCCGTTCGGGGCATTGGCATCGGCCGAATTTCGCCCACCATGACAGGAGAGGCCCGGGCACGTGCGCCCGGGCAGTCAAGGAGACCTGGAGTGCGCGACGGGATCGCGCGCAGGCAGCAGGCCGTGAACAACCATCTCGCCAGCCTCGAAGAAGCCTTCTCCTCGTTCGACGAGGCCATCTGCGTGGTCGGCGCAGGCGGTACGGTAGTCCGCCCCGCGCCATGGCGTGCTCTGGCATGCGGATCTGCGCGTGCAGGCGCTGCTGCTGCGGCACGTCGCCACTGCCAGCCAGACCGGCACGCGCCAGGCCATGACGATTCCGGCCGGGGGCGGGGTCGATGGGGCTGTCGGTCAATACGGTGCGCAAGCAGATCGCCATGCTGATGGCGAAAATGCATTGCAACCGACAGTCGGAGCTGGTCCGAAAGGCGATCCTGGGTCAGGGGTAGCGCCGCACGGCCTTTGCAGGGCAACAGGCAACAATCGCGGCGGCAGCCGTATACTCTGCGCCAGAGGCCATGCCTCCCCCGCGCTGCGTGCCTCCGCCTCCATGTGAAGCTCACTACTGGAGCTACTGGAACTACTGGAGCCGCCGCGCATCACCGAATATCCAACAATATCCAAATAGTTACGGAGTCGCAGCATGCGTGTCGCATTCCTCGGGCTTGGCGTCATGGGCTTCCACATGGCGGGCCATCTTGCCGCCAAGGGCCATGAAGTCACGGTCTACAACCGCACCGCGGCCAAGGCGCAGGCCTGGGTCGCAAAATTTGGCGGCAAAGCGGCGGACACACCCGCCCTGGCAGTCAGGCAGGCGGACGTGGTGTGCTCGTGCGTCGGCAACGACGACGACCTGCGCTCGGTGCTGATCGGTCCGGACGGTGCGTTCTTCACCGCGCCCACCGGCTGCATCTTCGTGGACCACACCACCGCCAGCGCCAACGTGGCGCGCGAACTCTACGCGGCCGCGCGCGAACGCGGCCTGCACTTCATCGACGGACCCGTGTCGGGCGGCGAAGTCGGTGCGGAAAAAGGCATCCTGACCATCATGTGCGGCGGCGACGCCGAAGCCTATGCGCGCGCCGAGCCCGTGATCGGCGCGTATGCGCGCGCCGTAACGCGCATCGGCGAAGCCGGTGCCGGCCAGCTCGCCAAAATGGTCAACCAGATCAGCATCGCCGGCCTGATCCAGGGCCTGTCCGAAGCGATCGCCTTCGGCGAACGCGCCGGCCTCGACATGCGGCTGGTGCTGGACGTCATCAGCAAGGGCGCGGCCGGATCCTGGCAGCTCGAGAACCGCGGCCCGACCATGATCGAGGACAAGTTCGACTTTGGCTTCGCCGTGGACTGGATGCGCAAGGACCTGGGACTCTGCCTCGACGAGGCACGCCGCAATGGCGCCAGCCTGCCCGTCACCGCCACGGTCGACCAGTTCTATGCCGACCTGCAGCAGATGGGCTGCGGCCGCGCGGATACCTCGTCGCTGATCAAGCGCCTGCGCCGCTTTTCGGAGAAGTGAGCGATCGGGACGGCACCCGCGGCCGTCCGATAATTCCTACACCGCAATCGGCCAGCGCCCGAAAGGCCCGCCATGGCGGCCTGCCTAAGCTGAAGGCAGGAGCATGGGTGGCCGCGGTCATCCTTGCACGGTACAGGAGATGACCATGTGGAAGCTTGCAGTCGCGCTGCTGATCAGCGCTGGCATGGGCCTGGCCGGCTGTACCGCGACGGGTGCGGTAGCTGGCGGCGTAGCGGGGCACGAACTCACGCACGGCAGCACTGCCGGCACCGTGGGTGGTGCCGTGGTAGGCGGCGTGGTTGGCCACGAACTGGGCAAGT
Source organism: Cupriavidus sp. 22TCCZM01-5 (assembly GCF_057798915.1). Lineage (NCBI taxonomy): Bacteria > Pseudomonadati > Pseudomonadota > Betaproteobacteria > Burkholderiales > Burkholderiaceae > Cupriavidus > Cupriavidus sp. 22TCCZM01-5. The sequence goes on along the minus strand of NZ_JBYOJR010000014.1, from coordinate 117,900 downwards.
AGCCCTGAACCGGACACCAGGCAAGTCCTCCTCCCAACGCCCGCTGCCCGCGCAGCGGGCGTTTCCATGCCATGGGCGCCGTGACCAGGCTTGCTTTAATGGTTTCGCGGGCGAGCTGAAGATATTTGTTTGCACGGGCTCAGCCGCCCGGATTCCAGCGTTCTTCGGCTACGATAGGCGGGCAAGCCACACTATTTCGATCCCAATGACACCCGCCAAGCCTGACAAGCGCCTGCCTTCCTTTCCCGCACGTAATGCCCGCCACTGGATCGGCGGCACGCTCGCCGCCTGCCTGCTTGCCTGCGCCGCGAGCGCCGGCGCGCAGCCGCTATGGTTCGCCGGCGGGCGCCCGACGCCCGAGGCTCAGCAGGCTGTGACGGCACTGGCCGGCGCCGAGGCTGATGGCCTGGCGCCGAAGGACTACGATGCCGAGGGCCTGAAGCATGCGCTGGCGCAGGCCGCCGCCGGCCCGCAAGCCGCGCCGGACGCCGTGGAGAAGCTCGACACCGCGCTCAGCGACGCCATGCGGCGCTACCTGTCGGACCTGCACAACGGGCGCGTCGATCCGCGCAAGGTGCACGCCAATTTCACGCCGCCAGCGTCGGCGCAGTTCGAGCCTGACAGCTACCTGCGCACTGCCCTGGCCAGCCACCGGCTGCCTGACGCGATCCGCGAGGCATCGCCGTCCTTTCCCCTCTACGGCACACTGCGCGATGCGCTCGCGCGCTATCGCGCGCTGGCCGCGCAGCCGGGCTGGGAACGTCCGCTGCCCGCGCTGCCGGGCGGCAAGCTGACCACCGGGCAGGCCTACAGCGGCGTTGCGGAACTGGCCAGGCGCCTGCAGGCACTTGGCGACATGGCCGCGGGCGCGCCGGTGCCGCATCGTTATGCCGGCGCCGTCGTGGACGGCGTCAAGGCTTTCCAGGCCCGTCACGGGCTGGAGGCGGACGGCGTGATCGGCGCCGGCACCCTGGCCCAGCTCAATACCCCGCCCGCGGCTCGCGTGCGGCAGATCGAGCTGACCATGGAGCGGCTGCGCTGGACTCCGCTCGCCGACGGGCCGCGCGTGATCGTGGTGAACATCCCCGAGTTCATGCTGCGCGCCTATGAGTACAACGCCGGCAAGCTCGACATCAAGCTGGAGATGAAGGTCATTGTCGGCAAGGCGCTGGATACGCGCACGCCACTGTTCAAGGAGGACATGCGCTACATCGAGTTCAGCCCTTACTGGAATGTGCCGCCGTCGATCGCGCGCGCGGAGACCATTCCGCGACTGCGGCGCGATCCCGGGTACTTCACGAGCCAGGGCTTCGAGTTCGTGTCCAACGGCAAGGCCGTGACGACGCTGACCGAGGCCAATCTCGACGCCGTGCTGAATGGCCAGATGCGCATCCGCCAGCGCCCGGGTCCGACGAACGCGCTCGGCGACATCAAGTTCGTATTCCCGAACAACCAGAACATCTACCTGCACCACACGCCCACGCCGCAGCTGTTCAAGCGCGACCGGCGCGATTTCAGCCATGGCTGCATCCGCGTGGAAGAACCCGTGGCGCTCGCGCAGTTCGTGCTGCAGGACATGCCGGGCTGGACCGAGGCACGCATCCGCCAGGCCATGACCAAGGGCCAGTCCAACACCGTGGCGCTCCAGCAGCCGCTGCCGGTGGTGCTGGCCTATGGCACTGCCATTGCCCGCGCGGATGGCCGGGTATACTTCCTGCCTGACATTTACGGCCAGGACAAGCTGCTCGACCAGGCGCTGCGGCAGAACACCACGCGCGGGGCCCCAGGTGTGCCGGCATCGGCACCGTCGACTCCGGACGCCCTCGCACATCCCGCGCCAACGTAGAACCCGACATGACACATTCCAGCAATCCCGCACGCCGCCGCTTCCTGCAACACACCGGCGGACTCGCCATCGGCGCCGGCCTGGCCGCGCTCTCGCCGCAACTGGCGCTGGCCAACGCGCCGGGCGCGCGCAGCCTGTCGTTCGATCACACGCATACCGGCGAACACCTTTCGCTGGTGTACGCGCTGGGCGACCAGGTGCTGCCGCAGGCACAGACCACCCTCAACCGCTTCCTGCGCGACCATTATTCCGGCCAGGTGGGCATGATCGATCCACAACTGTTCGGCCTGCTGTTCGCGTTGCGACAGACGCTCGGCAGCGAATCGCCGTTCCAGGTGATCTCGGGATATCGCAGCCCCGTAACCAATGCGCGCCTGCGCCGCACGGGCGGCGGCGGCGTGGCCAGGCACAGCCTGCACATGGACGGCATGGCCATCGACATCCGCCTGCCAGGCGTGGCGCTGGCCGATCTGCGCGATGCCGCGATGTCGCTGGGTGTGGGCGGTGTTGGTTTCTACGCGCAAGAGGATTTCGTCCATGTGGACACCGGCCGCGTGCGCCACTGGGGCTGAGTCCGGCGCTCTGCTACGGCAAAATTTGCACTCGACTGCTGCTGTCCGCGGCAAGCGGCCATCGCTAGCCTTGAGCCTGGACCACGCCCGCAAGGCGTGGCCGGCCCCAGAGCTATGCGAGACCAGCCCCATGTACCTCTATGACTCCACCGACCAGCAACTGGTCGACGAGCGCGTTGCGCAGTTCACCGACCAGACCGCACGCTTCCTGAACGGACAGCTTCCGGAAGACGAGTTCCGCGTGCTGCGCCTGCAGAACGGGCTCTATATCCAGCGCCATGCGCCGATGCTGCGCGTCGCCATCCCTTACGGCATGCTGGTGTCGCGGCAGTTGCGCAAGCTTGCCGAGATCTCGCGGCGCTGGGACCGCGGCTATGGCCACTTCAGCACGCGCCAGAACATGCAGTTCAACTGGCCGCGCCTGGAAGACGCGCCCGCCATCCTGGCCGAGCTGGCCACGGTGCAGATGCACGCGATCCAGACCAGCGGCAACTGCATCCGCAATACCACTACCGATCACTTCGCCGGCATTGCGCCGGACGAGGTGGTGAACCCGCTGGTGTGGTGCGAGATCATCCGGCAGTGGTCCATGCTCCATCCGGAATTCGCCTTCCTGCCGCGCAAGTTCAAGATCGCAGTCAGTGGCGCCCGTACGGACCGCGCCGCGGTGGGCGTGCACGACATCGGCCTGCAGGCCGTCGAGCGCGACGGCGAGACCGGCTTCCGCGTCTGGGTGGGCGGCGGCATGGGACGCACACCGATGGTCGGCAAGGTGATCGGCGAATTCGTGCACTGGTCCGACCTGCTGACGTACCTGCAGGCCATCCTGCGCGTCTATAACCTGCACGGCCGGCGCGACAACAAGTACAAGGCGCGCATCAAGATCCTGGTGAAGGACCTTACGCCGGAAGTCTTCGCGCAACAGGTCGACGAACACTGGCAGCCCATTCGCGGCGGCCCCGATACCGTCGATGCCGGGTTCGTGCGCGCCATCGCCACGCGCTTCACCACGCCGGACTACGACTCCTCCGCCGCGCACGACGACGACCCCAACCCGGCACTAGCCGCCGCCAACCCGCGCTATGCGCGCTGGCTGCGCAGCAACGTGCATGGGCACCGCGTGCCTGGCTACGCCGCCGTCACGGTGTCACTGAAGGCAACCGGCACGCCGCCCGGCGACATCACCGCCGACCAGATGGAAGCCGCGGCCGACCTCGCGGACCGCTACGGCTCCGGCGAACTGCGCGTCTCGCACGAACAGAACCTGATCATCGCCGACGTGCGCCGTACGCGCCTGCATGAACTGTGGCAGCAATTGCAGACGTGGAACCTCGCCACGCCCAATATCGGACTGCTGACCAACATCATCGCCTGCCCGGGCGGCGACTTCTGCTCGCTTGCCAATGCCGTGTCCATTCCGCTGGCCGAGGCGATCCAGCAGCGCTTCGACGACCTCGACTATCTCTACGAGATCGGCGAGCTGGACCTGAACATCTCCGGCTGCATCAACTCATGCGGGCACCACCACGTCGGCCATATCGGCATCCTCGGCGTCGACAAGGCCGGCGAGGCGTGGTACCAGGTCACCATCGGCGGACGCCAGGGCGGACAGGCCGGGGCCGCGATCGGCCGCATCATCGGGCCGTCGTTCGCGCAGGACGAGATTCCGGAGGTAATCGAGCAATTGATCAAGAGCTACCTCGCCATGCGCGACAGCGAAGCCGAACGCTTCATCGACGTGGTGGAGCGGGTTGGCATCGATCCATTCAAGGCCGCGGTCTACCAGAACCCGACGATCGCCCGGCGCCGTCAGCAAGCGGAGGCCGCGCGCGCCTGAAGCCTGCCTGCGGCCGATGCACGGCGCTCAGATCCGCAGGCCAGCCTCGTCGCGGCCGAGCCTGCGCATCACCGATACCATCCAGAGCGCCAGCCCGACTGCGGCATAGAGCACCAGCGCGCGTCCGGCCGCGCCCTGCTGGTCGGCCAGGTACACGCTGCAAAGCTGTTGCGGCGCGTCCTGGTAGAGCAGGCCCGCCACCAGTGTCATCGCGCTCCAGTTGATCGCGAAGAACGCCTGCAACACAACCCCGGCACGCGGCCAGGACACGCCCAGCACGGCGCCGGCCACGATCATGCTCGCCACCTTCGCGACGGACCAGCGCGCATCGAGCACCGCCAGGTCGAGCGCAACCGGAAGCATCCAGTAGCTGACGATGGCCATGGCGGCTACCAGCCCCGGCAGCCCGCGCCGGTTCCAGCCGGGGAAGGCCGATGTATCCCTGCCTCGGAGTGTGGCCGCGGCAATGCCGATCCCCAGCAGCAATGGCAGTTCGATCGCCATGTGCCGGGCCATCGAGGCCTCCAGCCACCCGCGCAGCAACGCCAGCACGGCCAGTCCCGCGCCAGGCAGCCAGGCCAGAATGGGCCGCTCAGCGCTGCGCATGGACGATGTCGGCCAGCACGGCATCCGGCCGGTCGATGTCGTAGGCACGGGCCAGCCGGCTCTGACCGTCGATGAGGAAATACGCGGCGTTGTGGACGTAGTCGCCGCGGCCGTCCGGCAGCACGACGATGCCAAACGCCTTCAGGAGGGCCGGCAGGTCGGCGGCATCCGCCACCGTAGCCATGCGCCAGACGGCGGGGTCGGCACCTTGCTTGCGGGCATAAGCGCGGAGTACGTCGGGGGTGTCACGTTCCGGATCGAAGCTGATAGCCAGCAACCGGTAGTGCCCGGTAAGGCCGCGCGCGATAAGTTCGGCCTGCAGGTAGGCCTGCCCGGACGCGCTGCTGCGACAGACCGTGACGCAGTGTGTGTAGAGAAATGTGACCAGCGTTTGCCGTTGCGCATTGCCGGGTTCGCGCAAGGGGAAGCGGCGCCCGGAAGCATCGGCCAGTGCCATGTCGGGCAGGGCAAGCGGCGCGCGCGCCAGGTCAAATTGCCTGGTGCCATCCGACGTCACCACGCGGAAGCCGCGCGTCGCATGGCCGAAGGCAAAGAGTGCCAGCGCGCTGACGAGGGCCGTCGCAACCAGGGTGGCCCGCCAGCCGCCCGCCATCACTGGGCTCCGGCCAGCTTGTGCAGTTCGTCGCTATGCCACGGGTCCTTGCGCGACGCGCTCCACTTGCGGGCCGCGGCAACGGCCACGGCGTCGATGGCGGGCGCCTGGTTGCCCCACGCGCTGCGGATATGCGTGAGCACCGCGGCCAGTTCGGTGTCGCTCAGTTGCTCGCCGAAGGCCGGCATCGCGCCGTTATAGGTCGCGCCGAGGATCTCGATGGGCCCGGTCAGCCCGTGCAGCACGATCTGCGACAGCACCACCGGATCGCCCGTCACCAGCGGCGATCCCGCCAGCGGCGGGAAGACGCCTGGCAGACCCTGGCCCGTGGCCTGGTGGCAGGCCTGGCAGTTCGCCGCGAACAGCTGCTTGCCGTCGGCCACGCGCGCACTACCGGCAGCGCCCTGGGCCAGCGCCTGCGTGTCGCGCCGGTCGCCAAGCTGCGCAAGTCCATCGGCACGCTCGGTCCAGATGTAGCTGGCGGCCCAGACTACCAGTCCGGCGACCAGGCCCAGCACGATCTTCGGCACCGGATTGTACTGCTCGTGCGGGTCGGCGTGTTCAGTCTTGTGGCTGCTTTGAGGCTTCATCTGGGGCATGGCTCTTCGTGGTGCTGGCGGCGAGCGCGAGGCCCTTGGCCAGGCTCGCCTCGGTCGGGGTCAGGACGGGATAGGTGTGGCGCAGCCCGGTCAGGTAGGCAACCAGGTCCAGCGCCTGCGGCGTGGCGACCACGGCCTTGCCGGCCGGTGCCGCACCGGGCGGCAGCGACACCACGCGATCGTCCTTGCCGACGGCGTCGCTGTCCTTCACCTCGAACAGGAACGGATAGGCGGGCATGATGCTGCCCGGCACATACGCGCGCGGCTGGTACAGGTGCCCTAGGTGCCAGTCGGCGCTGGGCTGACGCACGCCGATATTGAACAGGTCGGGCCCGGTGCGCATGGTGCCGAGCAGCGGCGGGTCGTCATAGTGATAGTCCGCCGCGACCGAGGGCCGGCCCCAGCCGCGCTGCGCGTCGGCAATGCCGGCGCCCGTGGAGCTGGGCTGCTGCGTATGGCAGGCAATGCAGCCGTTGGCCATGTAGACCTGCCGGCCACGCAGCTGCGCGCTGGTATAGGGCGCGAGTTCCTTCGGCGCGGGCACATCCTTCAGTTGCAGGAAGGGCACCACGATCATCGCGCAGGTCGCCAGCGATAGCGTCACCATGGCGCCGCCTACGAGCTTCAGTTCGTTTTCCATCGTCGTCGCTCGATCAGGCCAGGGATTCCGAAACCACGCGATCGCCCTGGCGCAGCGTGGCCGGCCGGAACGCCATCAGCGCGAAGTGGCAGGCGAACACCAGGTGGCCCAGTGTCATCAGCGCGCCGCCAATCGAGCGCCCTTGCAGCCAGGGCAAGGTCACCGCGACCGACTCCATGAACGGCCGCGCCGGGTCCAGCAGCGCCAGGCCTTGCAGCACGCCGCCGATCGTCAGCGTCACGAGGTAGATGGCAAACCCGCCCGCAACCAGCCAGAAGTGCACGGAGATCAGGGCCGGCCTGGGCCACGGCGCATCGACAATGCGCGGCATGGCGAAGTAGATGCCGCCGAAGATCACCATCGACACAAAGCCGTACATGCCCAGGTGCGCATGCGCCACGGTGAAATGCGTGAAGTGCGTGATGGCGTTGAGCGAGCGCAGCGCTTCGAACGAGCCCTGCACCGAGGCCAGCGTGTACATGATGGCGCCGAGCACAATGAAGCGCAGCGTCGGCGAATGCCTCAGCGCGCCGAAATGCCCCTTGAGCGTCAGGTGCTGGTTCACCGAGAACGCCACCACGGGGATGATCATCATCACGCTCTGCACGATGGAAAGCGTGATCAGCCAGCCGGGAATGGGTCCGCCGATCAGGTGGTGCGCGCCGACCTGCCCGTAGAAGAAGGCCAGCGTCCAAAAACCGAGCAGCGACAGGTTGTACGACTGCACCGGCTTGCCGATGACCTTGGGCAGGAAGTAGTACACGGCCGCAATCGACAGCGGCGTGTAGAACAGCCCGAGCACGTTGTGGCCGAACCACCAGTTCATGGTGGCCTGCTCCACGCCGAAATGCACGCCCGGCACCTTGGCGACGATGTAGAGCACCGGGAACCAGAACAGCGCCGCGCCCATGTACCACACCGACACGTAGAGGTGATGCACCTGGCGGCGCTGCAGCATCAGCACGAGCGGCACGCCGATCAGCATGCCGCCCACGGCGAACAGCAGGCCGATCTGCCAGGGGATCTCGAGCCATTCCATGCCGGCATTGATGCCGCTGGCGATCGCGCCCAGGCCCGCCACGAGCCCCGCGTTCCAGATCAGCGTGCCGACCAGCGCGAAACGGCCGCCGCTCAGCGGCGTGCGCAACAGGCGCGGCATCATCCAGATCGCCAGGCCCAGCAGGCCCATCGGCGCCCAGCCATAGGCCACCGCATTCAGGTGCAGCACGCGCATGCGGCCGAATGACTGCCAGGCCTGCGCAGTCAGGAAGTCGGGCAGATGCAGCTTGAGCGAGCTGACCAGGCCGGCGAACGAGGCCACCACCAGCCAGACCACGGCACAGCTCAGCAGCATCAGGGCCGGCATGGCGCTGGAGCGGTCGGCTCTGGCGCGTGCCGCGAGTTCCGCGGCGAGGTCGGCATCCGGGGCGGCCGTGTCGGCCGACCCGGAAGGGTCTTCGGGCCGACCGACCTCGCCGCTGGCAAAGATGGTCCGGGCACCGCTCGACTCCAGGTCGAACAGGCCCTTTCTCAGGGACCAGATAAAGGCGAACAGGCCGCCAATCGACAGCAGGAAGGTAAGCAGCAGCAGGCTGGTGGGATCCATGGCATTGGGGGCGAGACAGGAGCGGTCCGTTGCGGCCCGCTTCCGGGAATTGGCCGGCCAATGCTAGACGCGCCTCTAGCCGTGCAACAGAAGCAAAATAGTCGGAAATGACCAGAGCAGTGCCTTCCAGAGCGCGACCATTTGTCGCAGTCCCGCCTTTCCAGCCCAATGGCTTGTTAAAGGATAAGTGCAATCTGGTACTTGCCCCTTTCATCCATTACAGTTGATGAAATCGCAAAAAGGACAAGATCAGATGACAGGCGGCACGCGACAGATGACACGCTATGAAGAACTGGCCGAGGACATCGCCCAGTCGATCCATGCCGGCGTGCTGCGGCTGGGCGACCGCCTGCCGTCGGTGCGCCAAGCCAGCGCGGGCCGCGGCGTCAGCCAGTCGACCGTGTTCCAGGCCTATTACCTGCTTGAGGCGCGCGGCCTGATCCGCGCGCGCGAGCGCTCGGGGTACTACGTCGCCACGGGCTCGCGCCAGCTTGCGCCGGAAGCGGAGACGCCGTCGGCACCGGCCGAGGAGTCCGGCCCCGTCGATGTCAGCGAACTGGTCTTCAAGGTGCTCGAATCGACCATGCGGCGCGACGTGGTGCCGTTCGGCTCGGCCTTCCCGAGTCCCCTGCTCTTCCCGCTGCAGCGGCTGGCCAAGACCATGGCGGCGACCGTGCAGAAGCTCGACCCGTGGAGCAGTGTGGACGACCTGACGCCGGGCAACGCGAGCCTGCGCCGCCAGATCGCGCTGCGCTACCTGGCCGACGGGCTGACCGTGCAGGCCGACGAGATCGTCGTCACCAACGGCGCGCTGGAGGCGCTGAACCTGTGCCTGATGGCCGTCACGCGGCCCGGGGATGCGGTGGTGATCGAAAGCCCCACGTTCTACGCGGCACTGCAGGCACTGGAGCGCTGCGGCCTGTCGGCGATCGAGGTGCCCACGCATCCGCGCGAGGGCATCGAGCTCGGCGCACTGGAGCAGGCCCTGCAGCGGCACCGCCCCAAGGCATGCTGGCTGATGACCAACTTCCAGAATCCGCTCGGTTCGCTGATGCCCGACGCCAAGAAGCAGGCGCTCGTGGAACTGCTCGCGCGCCATGAGGTACCGCTGATCGAAGACGATGTCTATGGCGAGCTCTACTTCGGCACGCGCCGCCCCACACCGGCCAAGGCGTTCGACAAGACCGGCCTGGTCATGCACTGCTCGTCATTCTCGAAATGCCTGGCACCGGGCTACCGCGTGGGCTGGGCCGCGCCGGGCCGCTTCGCGCGCGAGGTCGCGCGGCTCAAGCTGACCACCACGCTGGCCGGCTCCGCGCCCGCGCAGGCGGCCATTGCCGCCTACCTCGAGAAAGGTGGCTATGACCGCCACCTGCGCCAGTTGCGGCACGCGCTCATGCTGCGGCAGGACGCAGTGGCGCAGGCCGTGGCACGCCACTTTCCGCCCGGCACGCGCGCCACGCGCCCCGCGGGCGGCTATTTCCTGTGGATCGAACTGCCCGAAGGCACCGACACGCTGGCACTGCACCAGCTTGCGCTGTCGCACGGCATCAGCATTGCGCCGGGGCCGATCTTCTCGGCGCGGCATGGCTTCGGCCATTGCATCCGGCTCAACTACGGGCATGAGTGGGACAAGCGCGCCGAGACCGCGCTGGCCACGCTGGGCCGGCTGGCCGGCGCTGTGGCCGGCGCTCGGCCGTAGCGGTCGGGATCAACCCTTGGCGCGTGAAGTTGCGTAGGCCTTCGGTGCCAGCTCCGCTTGCTCCTGAGCCGGCGCCCCCGCCGTTGCCGCGCGCCGGTGATCGATGCCACCCACCGCCAGCACGGCCACCACGGCGGGTACCGCGATCGCCAGGAAGTTTTGCTCCAGCGGCAGGGCCATGCCAACCAGCACGCCGATCACGATCGGCGCGAGGATTGCGCCGGCCCGCCCCACGCCCGAGGCCCAGCCGATGCCGGTCGAGCGCGCGGCCACCGGGTAGAACTGCCCCGCATAGGCATAGGTGACGATCTGCGTGCCGATGGTCGAGGCACCGGCCAGGCCCACCAGCACGAACAGCACCGGCGTGGGCACCTTGTGGCCGAGCAGCGCGATCGACACCGCAGCCAGCGCATACATGCCCATCAGCACGTACTTGATGCTGAAGCGGTCGGCCAGCCAGCCGCCGCCGATGGCCCCCAGCATGCCGCCGATGTTCAGCACCAGCACGAAGGTCAGCGCCGAGCCCAGGCTGTAGCCGGCCGACGCCATCAGCTTGGTCAGCCACGAGCTGAGCGCGTAGACCATGAACAGGCACATGAAGAAGGCCACCCAGAACATCAGCGTGCTGAAGCCGCGTCCTTCCCGGAACAGCTCGCCCACGGCGGCCTTGCCGCCTGTGCCGGCACCCGGCAGGACAAGGTGGTCGTCGTCACGGCAGGGGCGCGCCGGGTCGATCGCGCGCAGGATCTTGCGCACTGCGCCGTGCTGCCCGGTGCGCAGCAGGAAAGGCATGGAGTCGGGCAGTTTGGCGAGGATCAGCGGCACCAGGAGCGCCGGCGCACCGGCCGCCAGGAACACGGACTGCCAGCCGTTCTGCTCCAGCAATTGCTTGCCAAGCAGCGCGGCCAGCATGCCGCCGACGGAATAACCGCTGAACATCAGCGTCACCAGCGTGCCGCGGATGCGGCGCGGCGAGTACTCGGTCATCTGCGCCACCACGTTGGGCATGACGCCGCCGATGCCCAGGCCGGCCAGGAAGCGGCTTGCGGCAAACACCATCGGGTCATGGGTCAGGCCGGCCGCGGCAGTGAACACGCTGAACAGCAGGATGCAGATGGCAATGGCCTTGCGCCGGCCGATACGGTCGGCGATCGTGCCCAGGAAGATGGCGCCGAACATCATGCCGAACAGCGCCGAACTGACCATGAAGCCCGCGTGCGTCGCCGACACGCCCATATCCTTCATGATGGCCGGCAGCGCAATGCCGGCGACCGCCAGGTCATAGCCATCGAAGATGATGATCAAGGCGCACCAGAACAGCACGCCGGCATGGAAGCGGTTGAAGGTGGCGCCGTCCGCCACCGCATACACATTGATTTGTCTCACTACCCTGTCTCCTGTCGTCGAAAGGTCCCGCTTCTTGCGTCGGGATCGCGACGTTGCCGGCGGCACGTCTTCTGGCGTGGAGAATAGGAGTGCGGCAAGCCGGCAGTCCAACACCGAATGGGTATTTCCGGAATACCTGCAAGGTATTGGCCGCAAAGGCGCCCGCAGACTGACGCGGCCTGACGGGTGGCCGCATCGAAGCTCTGTCATTCAGGGTATACATGGAGACAGCCCAGGCCGGCAGTCGGGCCCGCCGGCCTGGCACGTGTCACTTGCCGGACGGATCGTCCTTCGGGTCCAGGTAGTTGATATCCAGCGGGCCGGTGCCGTGGATCTGCACGACCGTCTCGGTCTTGCTGAACGCGTAGTGATGCGCCTTGGCCGGCAGGTAGTGGAAGCCGCCCGTCTTCAGGGCGTGGGCATGGCCCATGTCCATCTTGTCACCGGCGCCCAGGTAGAGCGTGCCGGAGATCACCGTCAGGTTCTCGGCCTGGGTATGCCAGTGGGGGGCGATCTTGTATCCGGCCGGTGTCTTGAGCCGGATGACGAACGGTGCGTCCTTGCCCGGGTCGCCGTAGAGCACCGCGAGTTTGGCCCCCTTGGGCAGCGAGGGCGGTGCGTCGCCCCATTTCAGCGTAGCGGGATTGATCATTTCCATGCCGGCCGCGGCCGGCTCCTGGGCACTGGCCAGCCCGGCTGCCAGCGATGACACGAGCGTCGCGGCCGCCAGCCATGCCAGCCGGACCCGGTGCGCTGAAGCATGCGTTTCCATGGTCTTCCCCTTCTTGTATCGGCACCACCCGCACGCGGCATGGCAGCCGCATCGTTGCCTGCGAGAGATGCCTCAGACCATCGTAGTGCAGAAGCGCGATAGCGGATGGAGCCAGCGATAGTCCGGCTCGCCGCCCGTCAGGCGGCCCGGTTCGGCGGATGCGAGTTGCCGCCTGCCGGCGCATGCAGCCGTCGCCAGACCAGCCGCGGCAGGCGTACCAGGCAGCCCGCCGTCAGCCGCAGGTGCATCCACGCCAGCAGCAGGTTGTCGCGCAGGTAGCGGAAATGGGAAACGCCGCCCGCGCGCCGATCGAAGTAGCGCACCGGCGCGTCGAGGTTGAGCGGCCGCACGCCGCGCCAGCACAGGCGTACGGCGACTTCCGGGTCGAAGTCGAAGCGGCGCATCCAGCGGCTTTCCCGCATCACGGCGCGCAGCGGCGCAATCGGGTAGACGCGAAAGCCGTACAGCGAGTCGCCGATGCCGGCCCACAGCGTCTCCATATCGGTCCACAGGTTGGACATGCGGCGCCAGTACACGCGCTCGAGCGGAGCGCTCGCGTCGAACACCGGCCGCCCGAGCACCATCGCGTCCGGGTCGCGCATCGACGCCGCCATGAACTGGCCGATCAGGTGCGCCGGGTGCTGGCCGTCGGAGTCCATCACCAGCACGTGCGTGAAGCCTTGCGCGGCGGCGGCCTCGATGCCGTGCAGCACCGCGGCGCCCTTGCCCTGGTTCTCGGCCAGGACCAGCACGCGCAGGCCGGAATCGGTCCGGGCCTGCTCCCGCAACCACGCCACGCTGTCATCGGTGCTGCCATCGACCACCACCCAGACCGGACACCAGGCCTCGCGCGCGGCGCGCAGCGTCTCGCGCAGCATGGCGCCGGGGTTGTAGCTGGGGATCAGGACCAGATGGGTCGGGGATGGCTGCACGGCCATGGCGGCGCGCTCGGTTCAGGCCATGCCGCCATTGACCGACAGCACCTGGCCGGTCACGTAGGCTGCTGCGTCGGAAGCCAGGTAGGCCACCATGCCCGCCACCTCCTCGGGCGTGCCCGCGCGGCCCGCCGGAATGATCTGGCGGATGCGTTCGGCGGGAAACGCCAGTTCGGTCATGGGCGACTCGATCACGCCCGGCGCCACGGCATTGACCGTCACGCCGCGCGAGGCCATCTCGATCGCCAGCGAACGCGTGGCGCCGATCAGGCCCGCCTTGGCCGCGGCGTAGTTGGCCTGCCCGCGGTTGCCCATCACGCCCGCCACCGAGGCCATATTGATGATGCGGCCCCAGCGCGTACGCATCATGGGCATCAGCAAGGGCTGGGTGACGTGGAAAAAACCATGCAGCGAGACATCGATCACGCGGCGCCATTGATCGCGGCTCATGCCGAGCAACGGCGCATCGTCGTGGATGCCGGCGTTATTGACCAGGATCTGGACTGTTCCATGGGCGAGGATGCCCTGCAGCGCCGCTTCGGTGGCGTCGGCGTCGGTCACGTCAAAGGCGATGGCGGTGGCAACGCCGCCCGCGGCGCGGATGGCGGCCGCCACGGCTTCCGCCTGCGCCAGGTTGCGGTTGGCATGGACCCAGACCTCGTGCCCGGCCGCCGCCAGCGCGTGGCTGACGGCACTGCCGATGGCGCCGCTTGCACCGGTGACGAGCGCCACCCTGCGCGTGATCTGCGGCCTGCCGTGCTGCGCCATATGCTGCTCCCTGTCTGCCGGATACCCCGTGCGGTGGCCCGAGAGCCGCGTTCAGAGCGACCGGTTGGCCGCGACGTAGGCGGCCAGGCTGCCCAGCGAGGCAAAGATCGTCTTGTTGTCGGGGTTGTCCGAGCGCAGTTCGACCCCGTATTTGCGCGACACCAGCAGCGCGATTTCGAGGATGTCGATGGAATCCAGCCCGAAACCGTCGCCATAGAGCGGCGTATCGGCGCTGACGTCCTCCAGTTTCAGGTCCGCGATGTCGAGTTCGCCAAGGATCAGGCTGGCGAGTTCCGTTTGAAGTTCGTTCATGGTCGTCATTGTCCTCTTCCACGCCCAAAAGAGGCGCCGGAGGATGGCGGGGCGATGCTACCAAAGCGCGGCACATCGCACTACCTGCGAGAAGTTTAGTAACAACATTGGGAGCGACTTTGCTGAAACATCGCTGCGCCGGCGGGGTCTTTTAAGGTATAAAACGTTCGCTTTGCCGCCGGGGCACGCTGGAAATGTTCCATGTGCCGGTTCGGTGGCAAGAAAAGAGCATTTTGCACCACAATAGCCACCACATGCCTTCGAGCCAGTCTCCCCACTCCGTTGTCACATCCGCCGGCGCCGCGCCGCTGCTACAGCGCGTCAGCTGGATGGCCGCGCCCGTGGGTTTCGTGGCCTACGAGTCGGCTCTCCATCACGCGGCGCATACGCCGGGCGCCGAAGTCAGCGCGCTGTGGCTAGGCCTCGCGCCGTTCTTGCTGATTGCACTGGTCGCCGCGTGGCGGTCGGCCCCGCGCCTTCCCTGGCTTCTCCTGCTGGCCGCGTGCGGCCTTGCCTTGTGGGTAGGCCGCATGCCGCTGGCCGCACATTTCGGCTGGACTTACTTCCTGCAGCACTTTGGCGCGAATGCGGCGCTGGCCGCCATGTTCGGCCGCACGCTGCGCCCGGGCGGCATGCCGCTGTGCACCGAATTCGCGGCTGCCGTGCATGGGCCGCTGACGCCGGACATGCGGCGCTACACACGGCGCGTCACCCAGGCCTGGACCCTGTTCTTCGCGCTCACGGCGGCGGCGTCGCTGGTCCTGTTCGCGCTTGCGCCGATGCCCGCGTGGTCGACCTTCGCCAACCTCGGTACGCCAGCCCTGGTGGCGCTGATGTTCGTGGCCGAAGCCGCCTGCCGCCGCGTCGTCCTGCCGGCGGCGCAGCACACGGGCGTGCTCGATGCCGTGCGCGGCTATCGGGCTGTGATGACCGAGCGCGCCAGCCGCGCCGGCACGCGCTGAAGGTGGTGTGCCCATGACCACGTTCCCACTGCTCTCGCACCCCGGGCCGGACAGCGTCATCGCCTGGCAAGGCGGCCGGGCCATCACGGCCAGCCGGTTCTTGGCCGACGTCGACGCACTCGCCGCGCGATTGCCTGCCGGCAACCACGTCTTCAATGCCTGCACGGACCGTTACCGCTTCGCGGTCGGGCTGTGCGCCGCGCTGCTGCGCGGCAAGGTGAGCCTGCTGCCGTCGTCGCAGACGCCAGACCTGGTGCAGCAACTGGCTGCGTTTGCGCCGGACGTCTTCTGCCTGCATGACGATGCGCATTGCGACGTGGCGCTGCCCCGTTTCTTCTATGAGGCGCCGGCAGACCAGGCGATACCTGCTGCTCCACTGACGGTGCCCGAGATTCCCGCCGAACGGCTGATGGCCTATGTATTCACCTCGGGCTCGACCGGCCAGCCTGTCGCCCACGCCAAGACCTGGGGCGCGATGGTACGCGGCGCGCGCTCCACGGCACAGCGCCTCGGCCTGCTCGACGGCCGTGCCTGGACCCTGGTCGGTACGCTGCCGCCGCAGCATATGTTCGGCCTGGAGGCGACCGTCATGCTGGTGCTGCAAGGCGGCGCCGCCCTCGCCGCGGCCGCGGCCTTCTATCCGGCCGATATCCGCGCCGCCCTGCACGGTGTCCCGCAGCCACGTGCGCTGGTGACTTCCCCCGTGCACCTGCGCGCGCTGTTGCAGGCTGCCGGCAGCCTGCCGCCGGCCGACCTGGTGCTCTCGGCCACGGCCCCGCTGGGCCGTGCCCTGGCAAGACAGGCGCAGACTGGCCTGGCAGCACCCGTGCGGGAGATTTATGGCAGCACCGAGACCGGTGCGCTCGCCACGCGCGCGACGGCCGATACGGAGGCATGGACGCTGCTGCCCGGCATCACGCTGGCCCACCGCCCTGCCCCCTGCGCCGACGGCGACACCGGGACGATGACCTGGGCCGCGGGCGGCCACCTCGACCAGCCGGTCGCGCTCGGCGACGCCATCGGGCCGATCGACGCCACGCGCTTCCTGCTCCACGGCCGCAAGGCGGACATGATCAAGATCGCGGGCAAGCGCACCTCGCTCGCCTACCTGAACCAGCAGCTCGCGAACATCGACGGCGTGGAAGACGGCACCTTCTTCCTGCCCGACGACGTCCACGAAGACGAGGCCGCCGGCCGCGTGGTGCGGCTGGCAGCACTGGCCGTGGCCCCCGGCGTGCCGGCGGCGCAGATCCTGCAGGCGCTGCGCGCGCGCATCGATGCCGCTTTCCTGCCCCGCCCGCTTTGCCTGGTCGAACGGCTGCCGCGCAACGCCGCCGGCAAGCTGCCGCGCGAGCCGCTGGCGCGGCTGGTCGCGGCCCAGCTTGCGCAACGTCATGCGCCCGGCTTCGTGATCGACGCCGGGCACCCGGCACTGGCGGGCCATTTCCCGGGCAATCCCGTGGTGCCCGGCGTGGTGCTGCTGGACCACGCGATCCTGCAGATCGGCGCGGCGCTCGGGCATGCGCTTGAGGTCAGCCAGGTCGGCACGGTCAAGTTCCTCAGCCCGGTCCGCCCCGGCGAACGGGTCGAGGTGGCGCACCAGTGGCAAGGCGGCAGCACCGGGGCGGACATGGCGACCATCCGCTTCACCCTGAGCGCGGGCGGGCGCGACGTGGCCAGCGGCACGCTGAGCCCGCGGCCGGCACAGGCAGGCCAGGAGGCATCGCCATGCTGACCTGGCTACGCAAGCCGCAATCGCTGGACGCGGACTGGTCCAGCCGGCAGGAGCGCAGCAACGTCACGCTGCTGCGCATCATGACGGGGATTTCGCTGAAGCTGGGCCGTCCCGCCGGACGCGTGGTGCTGCGGCTGATCGCCGCCTACTTCACGCTGTTCTCGCCGACGGCGCGCCATGCGTCGCGCGCGTACCTGGACCGTGCGCTCGGCCGACAAGCCGGCTGGCTCGATGGCTTCCGCCATGTCTTCACGTTCGCGTCCACTATCCATGACCGCATCTACCTGCTCAACGGACGCTTCGACCTGTTCGATATCCGCCTGCACGGTGCGAAGCAGCTCGAGGAGACCATCGCGCAAGGACATGGCGCGTTCCTGCTCGGCGCCCACCTGGGGAGCTTCGAGGTGATCCGCGCCATGGGCCGCCAGCGTCCCGACATGCGGGTCGCGATCACCATGTACGAAGAGAACGCCCACAAGCTCAACGACGTGTTGCAGTCGATCAACCCGGCCATGCGGCGCGACCTGATCACGCTCGGCAAGGTCGACGCCATGCTCAAGGTGCGCGACTACCTCGACCGCGGCTACATGATCGGCATGCTGGCCGACCGCACGCTGTCGCAGCGCGCCACCGACCCGATCCAGCAGTGCGATTTCCTCGGCGCGCCCACGGGCTTCCCGACCGGGCCGCTGCGCATGGCGGCCATGCTGCGCCGGCCCGTATTCTTCATCACCGGGCTGTATCGCGGCGGCAACCGCTATGATGTGCACTTCGTGCGGCTGGCCGATTTCTCGCAGGTGGCGCGCGGGCGCCGCGAGGCCGAGGTACAGGCCGCGCTGCAGCGCTACGTGGCGCTGCTCGAGCAGTTCTGCCGCAGCGCCCCCTACAACTGGTTCAACTTCTACGACTTCTGGCACGCTGGCCCGCCGCTGTCCGAGCAGCCGCCGCCCGGCAACGAGCCCTGATCCATGCGCCGAATCCGCCTGACCCTTCCAGCCCTGCTGCTGGGCGCCGCACTGCTGCCCGGCATGGCCACCCAGGCGCTGGCCGCCGGCAGCGGCCCGGCTGCCTGGGGTGTCGACCAGCTCATGTCGGCGCTCGCGCAACGCAAGTCAGGGCGCGTGCAGTTCACCGAGACGAAGTACCTGGCCATCCTGGAGCGCCCGGTGGAATCGAGCGGCGAACTTGTCTTCGTCGCGCCTGACCATCTGGAAAAGCGCACCGTCACGCCCAAGCCGGAAAACCTGGTGCTGGACGGCGACATGATGACCGTGGAGCGTGGCGGCAAGCGCTACACCATGCCGCTGCAGAACTACCCGGAAATCGCCGCCTTTATCGAGAGCATCCGCGGCACGCTCGCGGGCAACCGCAGCGCGCTGGAACGCTACTACAAGCTCGGACTCGAAGGGCGCGCCAGCCGCTGGACGCTGACGCTCACGCCAGCCGATTCGCGCATGGCCGCCATGGTCAGCCAGGTGCGCATCGACGGCGCCAATGATGCGCTCGACAGCGTGGAAATCCGCCAGGCCGACGGCGACCGCTCGGTCATGAAGATCCGCCCCGCCACCCGGCCATGAGGTTCGCGCCGCGCGGGGGGCCGCGTACAACCGCCCTGCCGGCAGCGCGCCTGGCCGTGGCGCTTTGGCTGGCGTGGCTGCTGGCCTGCGCGGCGGTCGTCACGCGCACCAGTTTCACCGCCGACCTGTCGGCCTTCCTGCCGCGACTGCCCACCGCCGAACAGCAGCTGCTGGTGGACCAGTTGCGCGAAGGGCTGGTCTCGCGCCTTATCCTGGTCGGCGTGGAAGGCGGCGACGCGGACGGGCGCGCGGCGGTGTCGCGCGCCATGGCCGCGCACCTGCGCCAGAATGCGGCGTTCTCGGCCATCAGCAACGGCGAACCGGTCAACCAGGCCGCCGACCAGCGCTATCTCTACGACCACCGCTACCTGCTGAGTCCGACCGTCACGCCCGAACGCTTCTCGCCGCAGGGGCTTGCCGCAGCCGTCGCCGACACCTTCGACCTGCTGGCATCCCCCGCCGGGCTCTTCACCAAGTCGCTGTTGCCACGCGACCCTACCGGCGAGGTGATGTCGGTCATGTCGCAGCTAGATGCCCAGCAGCGCGTGCCGCTGCATGCGGGCGCCTGGGTCTCGCGCGATGGCCGGCGTGCCGTGCTGCTGGCGCAGACGGCCAGCGCCGGTTCCGATACCGACGGCCAGGCCAGGGCCATCGACGCCATCCGGGAGGCCTTTGCCGGCGCGGCAAAGGCCGGTCCATACCGGCTCGTGATGACCGGCCCCGGCGTGTTCTCGGTCAAGGCGCGCGACACGATCCGGCACGACGTCGAGCGGCTGTCGAGCATCGGTATCGCCATCATCGTCACGCTGCTGCTGCTGGTGTACCGCTCGGTGCCGCTGCTGGTGCTCGGGCTGGTGCCCGTGCTATCCGGCGCGCTGGCCGGCGTGGCGGCGGTCAGCCTTGGCTTTGGCGGCACGGTGCACGGGCTCACGCTCGGCTTCGGCACCACGCTGATCGGCGAAGCCGTGGACTACTCGATCTACCTGTTCGTCCAGTCGGCGCAGTACACGCGCGGCGGGCAGCGCGACAACCGCGCATGGATTGCCGGCTTCTGGCCGACCGTGCGGCTCGGCGTGCTGACCTCGGTGTGCGGCTTTGCCTCGCTGCTGCTGTCAGGCTTCCCGGGGCTGGCGCAGCTCGGCCTGTACTCGATTGCCGGCCTGGCCACGGCCGCACTGGTCACGCGCTTCGTGCTGCCGCACCTGGTCCCGGCCAACCTGCACCTGCGCGATGTGACGCCGCTCGGCACGCGCCTGGCCGCGCCGCTGGCCAGGGCCGGCCGCCTGCGCTGGGTGGTCGCGGTAGTGGCCCTCGCCGCCTGTGCCGTGCTGTGGGCGCGCCACGACACCCTGTGGGGACGCGAGCTGTCGGCGCTGAGCCCGGTGCCTGCCGCGGACCAGGCGCTGGACGCCTCGCTGCGCGCCGACCTCGGCGCGCCTGACGTGCGCTACCTGATCGTCCTGTCCGGCCCAGACCAGGAATCCGTGCTGCAGGGTGCCGAGCGCGTGGCGCGGGAACTCGACCCGCTGGTTGCGTCAGGCCTCATCGGCGGCTACGAAAGCCCGGCGCGCTATCTGCCTAGCGCCGCCACGCAGCGCGCGCGCCAGGCCAGCCTGCCACCGCCTGACGAACTGGCGCAGCGCCTGCGCGCCGCCGTCGCGCAGCAGCCGGTGCGCCCGGAACTGTTCGCACCGTTCCTGGCGGAGGCCGGGCAGGCGCGTACCGCCGCCCCGCTGCAGCGTAACGACCTGAAGGGCACGTCGATGGCGCTGGCCATCGACGCCCTGCTCACGCCGCATGGCGACCACTGGAACGCCACCCTGCCCTTGCGCGCGCCGGCATCGGCCAAGGCTACGGACGTGCTGGACAGCCGGCCAGTGCGCGCGGCGCTGGACCGGGCCGGTGTCAGCCACGCGCTCTTTGTCGACCTCAAGCGCGAGTCGGACCAGCTTTACGGTGGCTATATGCGCGAGGCGCTGCACCTGTCACTGGGTGGCGTGCTCGCCATCCTCGTGCTGTTGTCGGTCGCGCTGCGCTCGCCCCGGCGCGTGCTGGCGACCGTACTTCCACTCGCCGCCGCGGCGCTGGCTGTCATGGGCGGCCTGGCCGCCATGGGGCAGCCGCTGAACCTGCTGCACCTGGTGGGCATGCTGCTGCTGGTGGCAGTCGGATCGAACTACGCGCTGTTCTTCAATGGCGCGGGCAGTACGGGCCCGACGACAGCCATTTCGGCGCATACACTGGTATCGCTGCTGCTGGCCAACCTGACCACCGTGGCGGCTTTCGGTCTCCTGGCCTGGTCGGACCTGCCGCTGCTCAAGGCATTCGGGCTGACCGTGGGGCCAGGTGCGGTACTCGCACTGTGGTTCTCGGCGATCCTGGCGCCGGCGAGCGGCGGCCATGGCAAGCGAAAGGAAGACGCCTGAGATGAAACCCGCGACACCCCTGCCCGTCCCGGCGCGGGACCAGGCGCCGCCCGTCTCGCGCACCTGGCGGCCCGGCAAGCTGCTGTATGGTGCCGGGCTGGTGCACGCGGGTGCCGCCGTGGCCGTGCTGGCTGACCCGTCGACCCTGGCATGGGCCGCAGCAGCCGTTGGCGCCACGCATGCGACCCTGGCGACGGTGGGACTTTGGCCGCGCAGCACCTGGCTCGGACCGAACGCGCTGCGGCTGCCGCGCGCGGCCGGCAACAGCGTGGCCCTGACCTTCGACGACGGCCCGCATCCGGAACTCACGCCGCGCGTGCTCGACCTGCTCGACCGTCACGGCGCTCGCGCCACCTTCTTCTGCGTTGGCGAGCGCGCGGCGCGCTACCCCGGCCTGGTGCGCGAGATTGCGCGCCGGGGCCACGCGGTGGAAAACCACAGCATGCATCACCGGCTGGATTTCTCGGTGTTCGGCCCCTGGCGCATGCGGCGGGAGATCCGCGACGCCCAGCAACTGCTGGCCGACCTCACCGGACAGCCACCGCGCTATTTCCGCGCGCCGGCCGGCCTGCGCAACCCATTCCTCGAACCGGTGCTGTGCACGGAAGGCCTGCAGCTTGCCGCATGGACGCGGCGCGGCTTCGACACGCGCAACGGCGACCGCGCGGCTCGCATCGCGCAGCGCCTCACGCACAACCTTGCCGCCGGCGACATCCTGCTGCTGCACGACGGCAACAGCGGCGTCGACCCCGCCGGCAAGCCGCATTGCACGGCGGTGTTGCCCGGACTGCTCGCGGCCATTGCCGATGCCGGGCTGCAGTGCGTGACCCTGCGCGCCGGCATGGCGGCGGAGGCCGGGCGCACGGCTTGATACAATGCCTTCACCCCCGCGCACCTCACCCACGCACCCAGTGTCGCCGCTCCATCTCTCGCATTTCACTGCCACCAGTTGTATCGGCACCGGGCTTGACGACACGCTGAGCGCCCTGCGCGAACAGCGCGGCGGCCTGGCGCCATGCCGTTTCGGCGACGTCCGCCTGGATACCTGGGTCGGCGAGGTAAAGGGCGTCGATGACGTCGCCCTTCCCGCTGCGCTCGCAGGCTTTAACTGCCGCAATAATCGCCTCGCGCTGCTAGCGCTCGAACAGGACGGATTCGCCGATCGCGTCAGGGAGGCGGTGGCACGCTATGGCGCGGATCGTATCGGGGTCTTTCTCGGCACCAGTACCGCAGGCGTGCTGCAGACCGAACTTGCCTACCGCCAGCGCGACCCGCAGACCGGTGCGCTGCCGGCGGGATTCAGCTATGCCGGCACCCACAGCCCGTACTCGCTGCCGGGCTTCGTGCGCGCTTATTTTGGGCTGAGGGGACCGGCGGGCACGGTCTCGTCGGCATGCTCGTCGGGTGCCAAGGTATTCACCTCGGCGCGCCGGCTGATGGAAGCCGGCCTGATCGACGCGGCCGTGGTCGGAGGCGTCGATTCGCTCTGCCACACGACACTGTATGGCTTCGGCTCGCTGGAGCTGCTCTCGGACCAGCCCTGCCGGCCGTTCGACGCCGATCGCAATGGGATCTCGATCGGCGAAGCCGCTGCCTTCGCGCTGCTGGAACGTGCGCCGCAACCGGCACCGGAAGGCGCCATCCTGCTGCTCGGCATCGGCGAATCCAGCGACGCGCACCATATGTCCTCGCCGCACCCGGAAGGCCTGGGCGCGCGCATGGCCATGGAGCAGGCGCTGGCCAGGGCCGGCATCGCGCCGGGACAGGTCGACTATGTCAACCTGCACGGCACCGCGACGCGCGCCAATGACGCGGCCGAAGCGCGCGCGATGGACGCGCTGTTGCCGGGCACGCCCTGCAGCTCCACCAAGGGTGCCACCGGGCACACGCTCGGCGCCGCGGGCGCGCTGGAAGCCATGATCTGCGCGCTGGCCCTGCGCCATGGACTGCTGCCGGGCGGCATCAACACTACGCAGGTGGATCCGGCGCTGGCGGTCGACTATCGCCTCGCCAGCCGCGAACAGCCGCTGCGCCACGTGCTCAGCAACGCGTTCGGATTCGGCGGCTCCAACTGCAGCCTGCTGCTCGGGCGCGCAACTGGCGGGCAATGACCATGGGCGCACCGCTTCTCTGCTTTATCGATGGCATCGGCGTGCTGGGCCCTGGGCTCGGCAACTGGGCCCAGGCCGTCGACGTGCTCGCCGGCCGGCAGCCCTACCAGCCTGCCCCGACCGAACTCGCGCCGCCGGCCATCCTGCCACCGGCCGAGCGGCGGCGCAGCGGCACGGCTGTCAGGCTGGCGCTGGGCATCGGCCAACAGGCCGTGGCCGCCGCTGGCATGGAGGCCGCCGGCCTGCCAACGGTATTCACCTCGTCGAGCGCGGACGGGCACAACTTCCATGCGATCTGCGAAGCCCTGGCGCAGCCCGATCCGCTGATGTCGCCCACGCGCTTCCACAACTCGGTGCACAACGTCGCGGCCGGGTATTGGTCGATTGCCACGCGCGCCATGCGCCCGGCCAATGTGCTGAGCGCGCTGGATGCGAGCTTCGGTGCCGGCCTGCTGGAAGCGGCTGCCCAGGTATCGGCGGACCGCGAGCCCTGCCTGCTGATCGCCTACGACTCCGATTACCCGGAGCCACTGCGAACGCTGCGCCCGATTGCCGCCCCGTTCGGGGTGGCGCTGCTATTGTCGCCGGAAGCGTCGGAACGATCGCTGGCACGGATCGAAGTGGCGTTGGCACACGCAGCGGCGACGCCGATGGACGACGCCGCGCTGGAGACACTGCGCCGTTCGGTACCGACCGCGCGCGCACTGCCGTTGCTGCACGCCGTTGCCATGCAATCGGCCAGCTCGGTAGTGATCGATTATCTGGAAGACCTGCAGCTGCAGGTCGCCGTGCACCCGCAGGCGCGGCCCGGGAATGGCGGATAGCGTGCCGGCTCCACACACGCCGCTGGATCACGCCTGGATCGCCGCCAGGATTCCGCACCAGGGCAGCATGTGCCTGCTCGACAGCGTGATCGACTGGGACGCGGATTTCATCCGCTGCGTGGCCACGAGCCACCACAGCGCCGACAACCCGCTACGCGCGCACGGCCGGCTGGCCGCCGTCTGCGGCGTGGAATACGCAGCGCAGGCAATGGCCGCGCATGGCGCTGCCTCGCAGCAAGGCACGCAGCGTCCACGCATGGGTTACCTGGCCAGCGTGCGCAAGCTGGTGCTTGACGTCGACCGGCTCGACGATATCGACGGATCGCTGACAATCGAAGCGCATCGCATCAGCGGCGAAGGCGCCAACGTGCTCTATGCGTTCGAAGTCAGCGGTAGTGGCAAGCGGCTGCTTTGCGGGCGGGCGGCAGTCATTCTCGACGTAGCACCACCACCCGGCGCCTGACGCAACTCAAGGCTTCGGTGCCGGCAGGATCTTGCCCGATACCTCGCCAAAACCCACGACAAAGCCGTCGCCCGCTGCAAACCCGGTCATGACGATCTCGTCACCGTCCTCGAGGAACGCGCGGCTGCTGCCGTCGGCGAGCTTCAGCGGCTCGGCGCCGTTGCGCGTCAGTTCAAGCAGGCTGCCGTAGGAATCCGGCGTGGTACCGCTGATCGTGCCCGACCCCATCAGGTCGCCCACGCGCACGTTGCAGCCCGACACCGTGTGGTGCGCGAGCTGCTGCGCCATGGTCCAGTACATCGCCTTGAAGTTGGTGCGGCAGATTGTGCTCGGCGCAGCGGCACCCTGCGGGCGCAGCGCCACTTCGAGTGCGATGTCATAGGCGTTCTTGCCGTGCTGCTGCAGGTACGGCAGCGGCTCCGGCGACTGCGCGGGATTGTCGCGGCGGAACGGCTCCAGCGCTTCCATGGTCACCACCCACGGTGAAATCGAAGTGCCGAAGGTCTTGGAGTTGAACGGCCCAAGCGGCACGTACTCCCATTGCTGGATGTCGCGCGCGCTCCAGTCATTGAGCAGCACCATGCCGAACATATGGTCCGGCGCATCGGCAGTGCTCACCGGCTCGCCCAGCGCGGATTCCTTGCCGACGATAAAGCCGACCTCGAGTTCGAAGTCCAGCTTGCGGCACGGCCCGAAGACCGGGCGCGCCTCGTTCGGCAGCTTGATCTGGCCGTTCGGGCGGCGCAGGTCGGTACCGCTCACCACCACGGAGCTGGCGCGGCCGTTGTAGCCGATGGGGATTTCCAGCCAGTTCGGCAGCAGCGCATTCTCGGGGTCGCGGAACATGCGGCCGACATTGGTGGCGTGCTCTTTCGACGAATAGAAATCGGTGTAGCCCGGGATCTCGACGGGCAGGTGCAGCGTGACCTGGTCCGACGGCACGAGCGCGCGGTCGCGCAGCGCGGCGTTGTCGCGCAATGCGGCGTCGGCGCCCGACAGCAGCGCCGTCAGGCGCTGGCGCGTTTCCGACCACACCGGCTTGCCCAGCGCGATGAAGCGGTTCAGGCTCGCGGCGGCAAAGCTGCCCTTGGCCGCCGCAGGCAGCAGGCCCGCTTCGTCGAGCGCGGCGAGGTCCAGCACGAATTTGCCGATCGCCACGCCAACGCACGCGGGCTGGCCCTTTACGGAAAAGATGCCGTACGGCAGGTTCTGCAAGGGGAAATGGGTCTTGCCGTCGTTGGCGGATTCAATCCAGCTGGTGGTCGGGGCGGTCATCAGTTACTCCGGAAAATGTCTGTGGCACGCGGACCGTGCCGCGCGCCGTCTACTTGTTTTGTGTGGCTTTGCGCCGCTGTGCTCAGCGCTCGTTCGGGTTGAAATGCTTCTTCAGCCCTTGCCAGCAGGTGTAGTAGTCCTGCTGCAGCGAGGCCGAGTTGGCCGCGTAAGGCGTAGGCCGGATCACGCCCGGGGTCTCGAACATGAACGCCATGGTGTCGGTG
Source organism: Cupriavidus sp. 22TCCZM01-5 (assembly GCF_057798915.1). Taxonomy (NCBI): domain Bacteria; kingdom Pseudomonadati; phylum Pseudomonadota; class Betaproteobacteria; order Burkholderiales; family Burkholderiaceae; genus Cupriavidus; species Cupriavidus sp. 22TCCZM01-5. The sequence goes on along the minus strand of NZ_JBYOJR010000014.1, from coordinate 92,109 downwards.
ATGTGATGCGGGGTGGACGTATCGGCCGAGGTAGCCTTGGCAAACGTGTCAGCATCGGGGCCGTGGCCGCTCATGCAGTTGTGCAGGCTGGCCCCGCCCGGTGCGAAGCCCTCTGCCTTGGCGTCGTAGACGCCGGTGATCAGGCCCATGAATTCGCTGGCGATATTGCGGTGGAACCAGGGCGGGCGGAACGAGTTCTCCATCGCCAGCCAGCGCGGCCCGAAGATAACGAAATCGATGGTGTCGACACCCGGCGTGTCCGACGGCGACTGCAGCACCAGGAAGATCGACGGATCCGGGTGATCGAAGCTGATCGAGCCGATGGTATTGAAGCGGCGCAGATCGTACTTGTAGGGCGCGAAGTTGCCGTGCCACGCCACCACATCGAGCGGCGAATGGCCGATATCGGCACGCCACAGGTTGCCCTGGAACTTCGCCACCAGTTCGAAATCGCCCTCGCGGTCCTCGTACGCGGCCACCGGCGTCATGAAGTCGCGCGGGTTGGCCAGGCCATTGGAGCCGATCACGCCCAGGTCGGGCAGCTTGAACTGCGCACCGTAGTTCTCGCAGATATAGCCGCGCGCCTCGCCATCCGGCAGCTCGACGCGGAAACGCACGCCGCGCGGAATCACCACGATCTCCTGCGGCTCCACATCGAGCCGGCCCATCTCCGTCACGAAGCGCACGCGGCCCTGCTGCGGCACGACCAGCATCTCGCCATCGGCGTTGTAGAAGAAGCGGTCCTGCATCGACTGGTTGGCCAGGTACAGGTGGATGCCGCAGCCGGTCATGGCCTCCGGGCCGCCGTTGCCGGCCATGGTGACGATGCCGTCGATGAAATCCGTCGGCGTGGCCGGCATGGACGGCGGGCTCCAGCGCATCTGGTTCGGCGATGCCGCGATTTCGTCAAAGCGGCTCAGGAAGCGCGACTGCTCCACCAGCGTGAACGGCTTGTGCATCGCGCCCGGGCGGATGCGATACAGCCACGAACGGCGGTTATGGGCGCGCGGCGCGGTGAAGGCCGTGCCGGACAGTTGCTCGGCATACAGGCCGTACGGCGCGCGCTGGGGTGAATTCTGACCAACCGGCAATGCGCCGGGCAGCGCTTCCGTGGCGAATTCGTTGGCAAAGCCGGACATGTAGCCGTGTTCGGCCAGTTGGGTGTGCGTGAGATTCATGATCGGGTCAGCGTCGGGGTCGGGAGTTCTTTGGCGGAATGGGCGGGCATGCCGTGCCAGGCGGCGGCATGGAGGACGGTCGGCGAACAGATCGCCTGTTGCATGGCGCGGAGCACGGCATCCGCGGAAAAACTGATCCAGCTCGAGCCCCTGGCGGCAATGCGTTCGCCGCAACCCAGGCCATCTGCCCGCGGACGCAGCGGCATGCGCTGCTCGGCGCATGGCTGGTACGCAGTACGGGTCTGGTCGCTGGTGTCCACGGTGTCTCCATGTCACGCCGGTATCCGGCTTGCCGCGGGCCTGGGAGCTTTGTGTTTTGTTCGGCTTCTCAGGAAGAATTACGGAATGCGTAATGCATTTACTATATCGTAATCATTGAGGACGGACGTGTCAAATCGATGCCGTCAGCGTGGCTTCAATTTGTTTTAGTCGGGAAACGGGGGAAGGCGGGAAGTCTTGGGCGCCAGGCGGTGTGGCTGTTTCGCCAGCGCAGCCGGAGAGTCGCTTTTGCCCTGGCGACAAAAGTGACCAAAAAGCGAGTGGGCGTGGTGGATGCATGCGCCAGTGCGGCCACCTATCACCAGACACCAGCAACCGGCACAGCGCGTCTGCACTGTGCCGGTTGCTGCCCTCCCTCTCCGCCGTTAATCCGCCTGAACCGGCCACATCTGGAATGTGTCCGGCCAGGCAGAATCGTGAGGAGGCTGGTTAGTGGCCTTCGCCTGTACCGGAGCCGAAGCTGCCGGTGCCAGGATTGGCCGCTGTCGCCGGCGCACTCGGGGCGGCGGCCGGTTGGCCGGCCATCGAGGCTGCCGTGACGCCGCCATTGCGGCTGGCGATGAATGCGTTTACGTCGGCAGCGAGATGCTGCGGCGCCAGGACGACCTCAAGCCCCAGGGCTTCGCATGCGGCCAGGAAGGTCGACATGCGGGGATCGGCCTGGCCAGACTCTGCCCGCAGGTAGGCTTCTCGCGAAATCCCCGCCTTTCGGGCAACGTCTTCCTGCTTCAGCTTGCGCGCTCGACGCAACGCCCGCAGTTGCCGGAACGGTTCGCTAGCGCCTCTTGGCACGGCTGTACTGTTCATGTCGGTCTCCAGTCACCAGTGAAAAAAAAGTGCGCGGACGTGCATTCGAGTATAGAGCACGCAAAGCATTCCGTATGTAGCCGTCGAAACACTTTGTGCAGATTTCTTGCAACGAGATTTTCCGGGGCCAAAGCCGGCTGTCTATGGGCCGGATACTGCACCGCATCGTCGCACCGCCCTGACACTAACGACAATGTACCGATTGCGTTGACGTGAAAGGCACACGGCATGATTTCACTCCTGCTTCAGCAGGAGTCGCTCTTTGACAAACCGACCGGTCGTGCTATTCTGCATTCCATGCAAAAAGGCCAACTCACGCGCAACGCCATCATCGAGCAGGCGCTCGACACAGCCGCCCGGGTCGGATTCGAACAACTGTCGCTGGCGAGCCTGGCGGCGGACACGAATATGTCCAAGAGCGGGCTGTACGCCCACTTCAAGTCGAAGGAGGCGCTGCAGCAGGCCGTGCTGGAACTGGCCACGGAACGCTTCGCCGCGGTTGTTGCACGTCCCGCCATGCGGCAGCCGCGTGGCGTGCCACGGCTGGAGGCGCTGTTCGAAGGCTACCTGGAATGGCTGGGCGGTACCGTGACCCAGGGACGCTGCCTTTTCATGGCGCTTGGGCAGGAATACCGCGACAAACCCGGCGCGATCCGCGAGCAGGTGGTGCAGTCGCTGAAGGACTGGCACAGCACCATCGCCCGTGTGGTGACAGACGGCATCGAGGAAGGCCAGTTTGCCGCGGACGTCGATGCGCGCCAGTTCGCATTCGAGATGGTGGGCATCGGCATGTCCTTCCAGCAATCGTTCAAGCTGCTCGGCCGCGCCGACGCCGAAGCGATGGCGCGACGGGCATTTGCCGGCCTGCTTGAGCGCGCTCGCCAGCGCACGTCCACGGCAGGCTGACGCAACCGCGAGGGATTCAGGATGACGGCCTGATTTTTACCAAAAAAAGCACGACTGGTCGTTCTTAATAGAAGCGCAGACAGCCCGACTGCCTCAGCCAGACGGATCGCGCGCCAAATCAGTTGGAGGTGTTTGTTGTGAGGCAAGGACTTTCATCCATCGCCCCAGGCCCCGCCGCGAAGCTAGCGGCTCCGGACCAGGGGACAACGGGCGCCCTGACGCGCCTGCGCTGGCAGGTCGGCAGCCTGCTCAACCCGGCGGGCACCGCGCGGGCGCTGGAAAGGCTGTGGTTTGGCCCGCGGCATGCGATTCCGAACGGCGCCGCGCTGCGCGTGATCGAGCGCGCGCGCGCCGACTGGGCGCTGGTTGTTGGCCACGGCCCCAGCCGGCGCGTGCGCGTCTACCGCTGGGGCAACAAGGGCCCTGTCGTGCTGCTGGCCCACGGCTGGGGCGGTCATGCGGGGCAGTGGCATGCGCTGATCGACGGGCTGCTGGCAGCCGGCATGCGCGTGGTGGCATTCGATGCGCTGTCGCATGGCGCCTCGGATGCTGGAGTGCGAGGCAGCGCCCAGACCTCCGTGCTCGAGATGTCGCGCTCGCTGCTGGCGGCGGCTTGGCACGCTGGTCCCGTGCACGCCGTGGTGTCGCACTCGCTGGGCAGTGCCGCGGCAGCGCTCGCCATTCGCGAAGGCCTGCCCGTGCGCGCTGCCGTCATGGTGGGCCCGCCGGCCGACATGCACGCCGCCTGCGCAACCATGGCCTGGCAGCTGGGCATCGGTCCGCGCGTGCTTGCGCGCATGCAGCGCGACAGCGAGCAATGGCTGGGCATGCCCTGGTCCGCCTTCAACGTGCCGGAGGTGGGCCGCACGCGCCCCGTACCTCCAACCCTGATCGTCCATGACCGGCACGACCGCGAGGTGCGCTGGGAGGATGGCGCCGCCATCGCCGGCGCATGGCCGCAGTCGCAACTGGTAACGACCGAAGGCCTGGGTCACCGGCGCATCCTGCAGGACGCCAGCGTCATCGCCCGCATCACCGGCTTCATCCGGCCGGCGGCCGAACAGCCTTTGCCGGGACTGGCGCCGCCGGACCTGGCTTTGCAGTGAAAGTGGGAGAACCGATATGTTCCTCGTCAGCAACGACATGACAGCCACCCTGCCCGCTCGCGCCTCGCTGCGCGTGGTGGCGGACCCGGGCGAACGCGTCGCGGTGCGCTGCACCGAAGGCGAGCTTTGGCTGATCCGCGACGGCGATCCGAAAGACACCTCGCTGGCCGTCAGCGAGAGTTTTACGCTGCCCGAAGCCAGCCGCGTGGAACTCTATGCTGTCACCCCGGCCACCCTGCGCGTGACACGCTGCCGTTCAGGCGGCTCTGCCGCAAGTGGCTGGCCTGGCCGGCTCAGCCGCCTGCTGGGGCTGGCCAATCCTTTGCGGACTGGCGGTTAACGCCTGGTAGCGGGACGACGCAAAGCGTCGCCCCGCTTCTCTGGGAGGCTTGGGTCGACTGTCAGTTAATTGCTTAATTTACCTTCAGCCGCCTGCCGCCTAGGTTCTGAGATCCAGCACGACCACTGTTGCGCCCGCACGCGCGAAGCGCAAATACGTTGCGCCGCCGATACCGCCGCCACCCGGTCACGATGGCCATCTCGCCCTTGAGTCCTTGCTGAGCCTTCTCCCATGAGGTCTCCGGTGCTATCGTGCCGCCATCGCATCACGCGTCACTACCGAATCAGGAAAATGGTTAGCCCGGAATTTGGCGACAAGATCTCCCCAGACGTACGGATGGAACTAGCCAACCGGCTGTTCTTTCGCCTCTATCAATGCGCAAACATGTTGCACAAGACCGGATCGCGCGCCGTGGAAGCCGAAGGGCTGACCACCCAGCAATGGGCCGTCCTGGGCGCCCTGTCGCGGCCGGAGGCCGGCAATGGCATGAGCGTGGGAGACCTGGCGCGCTACCTGATGGTGAGCCGCCAGAACCTGTCGGGACTGGTCAGCCGCATGGAACGGGATGGCCACGTGAGTCTGGCGCCGGACGGGCGGGACCGCCGCTCAAGACTGGTGCGGATGAGCGAAACGGGACGGCAGGTGTGGCTGTACCAGGCTCAGCCGAAGATCCGCGACTACTACGAGCGCGCGCTGGACGGCTTCTCCACGAACGACCTGACGCACACGCTGCATTACCTGCTCAAGCTGCTGGACAATATGCAGGCCCTGGATACCGGCGCGGCGGATACTGAAAGCGACTGACCCGCCGTATCGCCTTTGCAACGGCGCGAGCCACCGGCCGTGCCCTGCGCCACTCCGGAATGCCGGAAAGCCGCCTTGCGCGGCGAATGGCGCGCAACTTGCGTGAACGCAGGTTTGCTCAGATGCAAGGGCGCCTTGTTCCGGAAGCGCGAGTGCTTCGCCACCCCGCCTCCCGCGACCACGGTTCCGGCTCCGATAGCCGGGCCGCGCACGCAATGCCCCGAAGCCCTGAACCACCGTCCGCGCCAGCCGCGCGGACAGTGCCGATCCATCTTGCCGGAGAATCAACATGATCCGATATCTCGTACTGGCAACCTTCACCGACCAGGGCATCCGTACCGTGAAGGACACCACCAAGCGCGCCGCCGCGGTGCGCGAAATGGGAACGCAGTTCGGCGTGCAGGTGAAGGACATCTACTGGACGCTCGGCGCCTATGACGTAGTGCTGGTAGCGGAAGCATCGGATGAGGCGGCGATGACCGCCTTCGGCATGACGATCGGCGCGCAGGGCAATGTGCGCACGCAAACGCTGCGCGCATTCAATGCCGACGAGATGCAGGGCATTCTCGGCAAGGTTCGCTGATACGCGGATGCAGGCATCAAACGGAAAGCGCCTGCCGGCACTTGCGTGCGGCAGGCGCTTTCTGCTGGCGGAAGCTTGTGTGCCGGCCGGACTCAGAATCCTTCCAGCACAAGCTTGCCGATGGTCTGCCCGCCTTCAAGCATGGCGTGGGCGCGGCGCAGGTTGGCCGCGTTGATCGTACCGAGGTTCTCCCCGACCGTGGTCTGGAGCCGCCCGGCATCCACCAGCCGCGCCACCTCATTGAGCAGCCGGTGCTGCGCGATCATGTCGGGCGTGCCGAACATGGCGCGCGTGAACATGAACTCCCAGATCAGCGCCGCGCTCTTGCTCTTGAGCCGTTCGACCGGCAGCGGCGCCGCGTTCTCTACGATCGTGCAGATCTTGCCTTGCGGCGCGATCAGGTCCGCCATGGCCGGGAAGTGGCCGTCGGTATCGTTGAAGCACAGGATGTAGTCCACCTGCGCAAACCCCAGCGCCTTCAGTTGCGCCGCCATGTCGCCGCGATGATCCACGGTATGGTCGGCGCCCAGTCGCCGGCACCATGCCTGCGAGGCTGGCCGCGCCGCCGTGGCGATCACCGTCAGGCCCGCCAGTGTCTTGGCCAGCTGGATGCCGATGGAGCCCACGCCACCCGCGCCGCCGATGATCAGCACGGACTTGCCCGCGTCATCTCCCTTGGGCGACACGCCGAGCCGGTCGAACAGCGCTTCCCACGCCGTGATGGCCGTCAGCGGCAAGGCTGCGGCCTGCGCGAAATCCAGCGAAGCCGGCTTGTGGCCGGCAATGCGCTCGTCCACGAGGTGGTATTCCGCGTTGGCGCCGGGGCGCGTGATACTGCCCGCGTAGTAGACCGGGTCGCCCACCTTGAACAGGGTGACATCCGGCCCCACGGCGACGACCGTCCCTGCCGCGTCCCAGCCCAGTACGCGCGGATTCGCTTCCACCTGCGGCTTGGGCGCGCGCACCTTGGTGTCGACCGGATTGACGGCAATAGCCTCGACCTTAACCAGCAGGTCATGGCCCGCCGCGGCGGGGATTTCGATCTCGATGTCGACCAGCGAGGCAGGATCGGAGATGGGCAGGTAGCGGGTCAGGCCGATGGCTTTCATGGTCACAGTCCGGAGAGCGAAGGGAGAATGGACTGTAGCTTAGCCGCCATTGACCTGCTTGATTAGCAGCATGATCCGGCAATCACTTTCCCGGATATCAGGAAAATCCCGCGCAAAACGCTAATGGGATTGCCGCGCCTTCGACCGGACAGGCTCGTCGTCGTAGAAGCCAGGTGGGTAGATCGGATAGCGCAGGGCCGCATACACGACCACGGCCGCGCCGATCGCGGTCATCCAGTCGAGCAGATCCGCCATGGAGACTCCTTGCAACGGCCGGACGGCCAATCCGCCGGCCCTGCCTGAAGTCTATGAACGATCGGCGCCCGGCCCAACGACCGATTTCGACTTTGCATCCTCGGGCGTCACGCGCTGCGCCAGCAGCTTCTGGATGGCCGCCTCGGTTTCGGCATAGTTCCCTTCGCCGTAGTGGTGGTAGACGATGCGGCCTTGTGCATCGATCAGGTAGGTGGCCGGCCAATACTGGTTGCGGAATGCCGACCACGTGGCATACGCGTTGTCCTGCGCGACCGGATAGCGGATGCCAAAGCGCTTGATGGCCTCCTGCACATTGGCGGTCGATTTCTCGAACGCGAACTCCGGCGTGTGCACGCCGACCACGACCAGTCCCTGGTCCTTGTACTTCTCGTGCCACTGCTTCACGTAGGGGAGCGTATGGATGCAGTTGATGCACGAGTAGGTCCAGAAGTCGACCAGCACGACCTTGCCGCGCAGTTCGCGCATCGAAAGCGGGGGCGAATTGAGCCAGTGGTCGATGCCGGTGAACTCAGGTGCCTTGCCCTGGTCGGCCACTGCCGGGCCGGCAGAGGCACTGAACCCGGCGCTGAAGGCATAGATGGCGATAAGGATAGCCGCCGCCACGGCGGCGCGAATGAAGGTGCGCATGATAGGGGCTGGTCGTTGGGCAATGGATGTGGCAGACGCGTCCATCGCGCTGCCACAGCTGCATTTAAGTCGACTCGTGTATCGCGGCCTTATTGCATTGGGGGCCGGTGCGCGTGCTTACGTATCTTCGCGCGGAGGTGATACAGAGATATACAAAGAGTTCATCGCCGAATCGCGGGATTGGGCTGTGGCTCTTGGCAGGCGTGGCTGTTTCGCCGGCGTAGCCGGCGAGTCACTTTTGTCTCGCGACAAAAGTAACCAAAAACGCGTTTTCGTGGTCGACGAACCGGGCCGGGGTGGTGAAGACGGTATAGGGCATAGCCAGACTGCCTGCCGCGTAGATGATCAGGATAGAGACGTCAGATGAGCGAACCCGGATTACTTGGTGGCCCCTGCTAACCATGCCATCGGTTGGACGCCTACGGCTGCGCTGCGCGCGGCTCAGCGAGAAGACCGAAACGGCGAAAGCTTTTGGAACGCTGTACCCGAGCCCTACATGGGGATCGTACAAGAACCGGCTATCGCAGGCACTGGTTCTGAATCAATGCGTAGCAGGCTCGAACGGGCAACCAAGCATCGCGAGACCAAAGCCCTTCGAACACAAGGAGCGCCTCGTTGATGGCCAGCCGCCAGGCGACGCGCTTTTCTGCTTACTCTTTTGTCGCTCGGACAAAAGAGTAAGTCGCCGGCTACGCCGGCGAAACAGCGGCGCCTGCCAAGCACGACGAGCCAGTCACCACCACAAAGCCCCCCGCCGGCTATGCCATCGCCCCCATTCAACCCAACCTCACTTCCGCCGCCAACCCACCCCCTTCACGATTACGCAACCGCAGCGTGCCACCAATTGCCACCGCAAGCTGCTGAGCAATGGCCAGGCCCAGCCCCGTACCACCAGTCTCGCGGCTGCGTGAATTCTCCAGCCGGACAAACGGTTGCAGCACGGCATCCAGCTTGTCTTCCGGAATACCCGCACCGCGGTCCAACACTTCAATGACCACGGCATCCTGCTCGCGGCGCACATTCAGTTCCGCTGCCCCGCCGAACTTGATCGCGTTATCGATCAGGTTGGTCAGGATACGGCGCAGCGCCTGCGGGCGGGTTTCAATGGCGCAGCCGACGCATTGCTGAACCGTGACCGCCTTGCCGGTGTCCTGGTAGTCATACGCCAGGCTCTCGACAAATGACCCGAGATCGATCCGCGACGCCTTCTCGCCGCCGCCATGAGCCGAACGCGCATACGCTAGCCCTTCGCGCACCAGCGTCTCGATCTCCGCCAGGTCGCTCACCATCTTGCGCTTCTCCTCGGATTCCTCGGCCATCTCGGCGCGCAGCTTCATGCGCGTGATCGGCGTCTGCAGGTCGTGGGAGATTGCCGCCAGAATCTGCACGCGTTCCTCCACGAATCTCGCGATGCGCTCGCGCATGGCATTGAACGCGCGCGCCGCGCGCGCCAGCTCGGTGGGGCCATTCTCGTCGAGTGGCGGCGTCTTCGCGTTCGGGTCGAGCGCATCGGCGGCATCCGCCAGCTGCACCAGCGGACGGATCGACAGCCGCACCGCATACCAGCAGCACAGCACCAACAGCAGCAGCTGGATCAGCAGCACATAAGGCAGCCACTGCGCGATCGGCGTCATGCGCGGATGCACGTCGATGGTCAGCGGGCTGCCGTCGCTGAGCGTCAGGTGCGCCTGCAATTGCTTGCCGTCGCCTGGAATCGACTCCACCCGGACCGCAAAGCGGCCTCCACTCGCCTCCATGATGCGGTCGGCAATGTCCTGGCCGCGCTGGGACATCTCCGGCACGCCAGGCAGGCCGGTCCCCAGGATGTATTGATAATTGCCGCGATTCAGGCGTGGCAGCCATTGCGGCCGCTCGCCGGCCGGCAGCCGGTCCAGGATGGCAATGGAGGTGGAAACGTCGGTTTCCAGCGTGCCCAGCATCACCTGGCGCGCGGAGATGTAGCGCTCCGAGAACAGCACGCCGAACGACAGGCCGTGGGCAACCAACAGCCCGGCGAGCAGGATCAGGAACAGCCGCGCCCCCATCGTGCGGGGCCAGGTCCAGCGGCGCGCGGTCAAGTTCACTGGCGTGCCTCCCGGATCTCGACGGGCATGGAAAACACATAGCCCTCGTTGCGCACGGTCTTGATGTGTTTGGGTTCTCGCGCATCGTCATTGAGGCGCTGGCGCAAGCGGCTGACCAGCAGGTCAATCGAGCGCTCGAACATCTCGGCCTCGCGGCCCTGCGTCAGGTTGAGCAGCTGGTCGCGGTTCAGCACGCGCTGGGGATGGTCCACGAATACGCGCAGCAAGCGGTACTCCGCGCCGCTCAGCGCGACGATGGTGCCGTCCCGGTCGATCAGGTGCCGCGCCGTGGTATCGAGCTGCCAGTCGCCGAACGCGAGCACCTGCGCGGCCTCGGTGATCTGCAGGTTGGGCGGCAGCATCCGCGTGCGGCGCAGCACGGCCTTGATGCGCGCAAGCAGCTCGCGCGCCGCGAACGGCTTGGCCAGGTAGTCGTCGGCGCCCATTTCGAGTCCGATGATGCGGTCGGTCTCGTCGTCGCGGGCGGTCAGCATCAGGATCGGCGTAGCCTTGTGCTTGCCCGCCCTCAGCTCGCGGCACAGCACCAGCCCGTCGTCGCCGGGCATCATCACGTCCAGCACGATCAGGTCCACCGTATTGGCATCCAGGAACGCCCGCATATGCCGCCCGTCCGGCGCGACCGTCGTGCGCAGGCCGTTCTTGGTGAGATAGGCGGAGACCAGTTCGCGGATCTCACGGTCGTCATCGACGATCAGGATGTGGTCGACGTGTGCGTCCATCGTTGTTGCCTCGGCAAATAGTGGAAGTGAACGGGCAGCCTGCTTTGCCAGCATTGTATGGGGGTCGGCCGCGACGCGTGTATCTCCATGTATCTGGCGGCCGCAGCCGCACAAACCGGTACAAAACCGGCCGATGGCGACACATGGCGGCGATGCCGGCGGTGTCTGATCGGGGCAAGCCAATCCTGAGCGAAAGGACACCGATCATGACCCTGCTGATCCTTGCCTACCTGGGCGGAGTACTGACCATCCTGAGCCCCTGCATCCTGCCGGTCCTGCCCTTTGTCCTCAGCCGGGCCGGGCAGCCGTTCCTGCGCGGCCGGCTGCCGATGCTGGCCGGCATGGCGCTGACGTTCGCCGCGGTGGCCACGCTGGCATCGGCCGGCGGCGCGTGGGCCGTGCGCGCCAATGCCTATGGCCGGATCGGAGCCCTGGCGCTGCTGGCCGTGTTCGGGCTGTCGCTGCTGCTGCCGCGCGTCGCGGACACGCTCGCGCGCCCGGCCGTGGCGCTGGGCAACCGGCTGGCGGGCGCAGATGCGTCCGGCGGAGCGCCCGGTTCACCGTGGGGTTCGCTGCTGCTCGGCATCGCCACCGGCCTGCTGTGGGCGCCTTGCGCCGGGCCGATCCTTGGCCTGGTCCTGACCGGCGCCGCGCTGAACGGCGCCAGTGTCTCGACATCGCTGTCGCTCGCGGCCTATGCCGCCGGCGCGGCGACCTCGCTCGCCGCGGCGCTGGGCCTCGGCGGCCGCGTCTTCGCGGCCATGAAGCGGTCCATGGGCGCGAGCCAGTGGCTGCGCCGTGGCCTGGGTGCGGGCGTGCTGGGCGGCGTCCTGGCGATCGGGCTCGGCGCCGATACCGGCCTGCTCGCCCGGCTGTCCGCCAGCGGCCCGGTGCGGCTTGAGCAGGCGCTGGTCGAGGCGCTGCGCAACGATCGCCCCGCCCCGCAGACGGCCAATGAAAGCGCCGATGCAAGCCACGGCAATGGGCTGCTGCTGGCCGCCAATGACATGCGCGCGGGCTTCCCGGGCTCCCTGCGCGTGGAAGGCCAGTTGCCGCCACTGGACGGCGCCGCCCAGTGGATCAACTCCCCGCCGCTGTCGCGCGAATCCTTGCAGGGGAAGGTCACGCTGGTCTACTTCTGGACCTATTCCTGCATCAACTGCATCCGTACCCTGCCCTACCTGCGCGCGTGGGCGGACAAGTACAAGGACCAGGGCCTGACGGTGGTCGGCGTGCACACGCCCGAATTCGCGTTCGAGAAGTCGCCGGACAACGTGCGCCGCGCGGTCGCGGATTTCCGCATCGGCTTTCCCGTGGCCGTGGACAGCGACTACCGGATCTGGCGCGCGTTCCATAACAGCTACTGGCCGGCCGCCTATTTTGTCGATGCACGCGGCAATATCCGCCACCACCAGTTCGGCGAGGGCGACTACGCGTACTCGGAACGGGTCATCCAGACCCTGCTGGCGGAGACCGGCAACCGCGCCATTGCCGGCGATGTCGTCGCGCCCGATGCCGGCGGCGCACAAGCGGCGCCGGACCTGCGCAATGTCCGCTCCGAAGAAACCTATATCGGCTACAGCCAGGCGGTGAATTTCGCCTCGCCGGGCGATATGCGGCCCGACGCGTCGCGGCAATACACCGTCGGCAAGCTGCTCCTGAACGAGTGGGGCCTGTCCGGCCAATGGACCATCGGCGCCGAGCACGCCACGCTCGACCGCGCCGGCGGCGCCATCCGCTACCGCTTCCACGCGCGCGACCTGCACCTGGTGCTGGGGCCGGCGGCCAACGGCCAGGCGGTCCGCTTCGTCGTGACGATCGACGGCAAGCCGCCCGGCGCGAGCCACGGCGCGGACACCGACGCGGGCGGCAACGGCGCCGTCACGCAAACGCGGCTCTACCAGCTGGCGCGGCAGGCCGGCGAGGTGGGCGAGCATACGTTCGAGATCCGCTTCCTGGACCCCGGCGCACAGGCTTATGCCTTCACCTTCGGCTAGCCGCCGGTCCCCTGCGCCCAGCTGAACGGCGCCGGATTTCGGGCGCCGCGCGAGGGCAAAGCCTGCCCGATCCTTGCCAGCAAAGTGCCGCTTTGAGGCCGGCCTGCCCGGTTTGGCCACAAATGCGGCGAAATCGCCCGCGCGTCCGTGTAAACTGCTGGATTTTTCGCTCTGGCGATATGCTCCAAGCACCACGGCGCGCAGGGTTCAGCGGCCCGACGCTGATCCGCCTGCTGGTTCGCCTGACAGGCAACGACGCCCCCGAATCCGGCCAGTCGCTCTCGGCCCAGCTCAGCCAATGGCTCGGCTGGACGGACGCGATCGCCCTGTCCGCGGCGCTGAACGGCAATCCGCCGGCCTCGGCGGGGTCGCGCGCGGCCGGCGCCGAGGACGCCGACTGCGCCCGCGTGCGGACCGCACTGGCGGCGGCCATCGCCGATGACAAGGCGGCCGGCGGCCGGCAGCGCGGGCGGCCGCGTCCATCCGTCCCGGATCCCATGGACGCCGTCGTGGACTATGCGGCGTTTCGCCAGCGGTACGTCACCTTGCAGCAGACCATGGAAACGGAGATCGCCAGCCTGCGCGCCCGCCTGCGGACGGCGCTCGCGGCGCGGGCCTCCGGCATGGCGCGGCTGGCGATGGTGGATGCCGTGATGGAACGCGTGCTCGTCGCGCGCGAACAGGCACTGCTGGCCACCATCCCGGGGATGCTCGAAGCGCACTTCACGCGCCTGCGCCAGGCCGAGGAAGCCGCGCTGGCGGGCGTGCCGGCGCAAGTGACGTCCGGCGCATGGCTCACGGTATTCCAGAACGATATGCAGAACGTGCTGCGCGCCGAACTCGACATCCGATTCCAGCCCGTCGAGGCACTGCTCGCCGCGTTGCGTGACAGCTAACCCAACCACTATGACCAGAACCCTCATCCAAATCGTCGTTTTCCTGGCAGGCCTGGCCGTCGTGGGCTGGATCGGCGCCGGCTACGCGGGCACCAATGCGCTGGCCCTGGCGGTCACGCTGCTGATCGGCGGCTTCTACCTGGCCGGTGCGTTCGAACTCAAGCGCTACCACCAGGCCACGGGCACGCTGGCGCAGGCCATTGCGGGGCTGTCCGGCGCCCCCGCCAGCCTTGGCGCGTGGATCGAGCCGTTGCCTCCGAGCCTGCGCAATGCCGTGCGCCTGCGCATCGAAGGCGAGCGCGCCGCCCTGCCCGGTCCGGCCCTGACGCCATACCTGGTCGGCCTGCTGGTCCTGCTGGGCATGTTCGGCACGTTCCTGGGCATGGTGGCAACGCTGCGCGGCACCGGCATCGCGCTGGAAGGCGCTGCGGACCTCGATGCCATCCGCGCCTCGCTGGCCGCCCCGGTCAAGGGCCTGGGCTTCGCGTTCGGCACGTCGGTCGCCGGCGTTGCCACCTCGGCGATGCTGGGCCTGCTTGCCACGCTGTGCCGGCGCGAGCGCATCGAGGCCGCGCAGGCGCTCGACGCCCGCATCGCCACCACGCTGCGCCCGTACTCGCGCACGCACCAGCGCGAAGAGGCGTTCCGGCTGCTGCAGCGGCAGGCGGACGTCATGCCCGCGCTGGTCGACCGGCTGCAGGCCATGATGACCACCATGGAGCAGCAGCACCAGGCCATGTCGGACCGGCTGGCCGCCAGCCAGGCGGCGTTCCATGAGCGCACCGACGCGGCGTATGGGCGGCTCGCCGATTCCGTGCAGCAGTCGCTGACGCAGAGCATCGCCGACAGCGCGCGCACCGCCAGCGCAGCCATCCAGCCGGCCGTCGAGTTCACCATGGCAGGCATCGCCCGCGAAACGGCGGCCCTGCACACAACGGTCACCGACGCCGTGAAGCAGCAGCTCGACGGCCTGTCGGCCCGTTTCGAGGGCACCACGGCCACCGTCGCGGACCTGTGGCAGCAGGCGCTGGCCGGGCATCAGCGCACGAGCGAAGCCCAGGCCAGCGACCTGCGCGCCACGCTCGACGGCTTTGCCCGGACCTTCGATCAACGCTCGGCCGGCCTGCTGGAAAGCGTGGCCGCCCGGCTGGACGCCACGACGGCCAGCGCCGCCGGGACCTGGAACGACGCGCTGGCGCAGCAAGCGCGCATCAGCGAGAAGATGGCCGGCGACAACCAGCAGGCCATGGCAAGCGCGGCGGCGGCGTTCGAGCAACACGCGGCGTCGATGGTGCAGGCCGTGGCCAGCACGCATGCCGGGCTGAAGCAGGAACTGTCCGCGCAGGACTCGCAGCGGTTGCAGGCCTGGGCGGAAACGCTCGGCGCCATCACCACCACCCTGCGCAGCGAATTGGAACAGGCGAGCGCGCACACGGCGAACCGCCACCAGGAAATCGCCGAAGCCCTGGCGCAGACCACGCGCGAAATGTCGGCCGAAGTGCGCGCACATGCCAGCAGCACCGTCGGCGAGATCGAACGCCTCGTGCAGGCGGCCGAGCAGGCCCCGAAGGCTGCCGTCGCGCTGCAGGAAGAACTGGCCGCGCGCGATCAGCAGCGCCTGGCCGCATGGACCGAGGCACTGGCCGGCATGGCCGCGACGCTGCGCGCGCAGATGGAGCAGGCCAGCGCCAACGCGGCCGGCCATCAGCAGCAGATCACTGAAACGCTGGCACAGACCGCGCGCGAGATGTCCGCTGAAGCGCGCACCCACGCCACCAGTACCATCGCCGAGATCGACCGCCTCGTGCAGGCCGCCGAACTGGCTCCAAAGGCTGCCGTCGCACTGCAGGAAGAACTGGCCGCGCGCGACCAGCAGCGCCTGGCCGCTTGGACCGCGGCACTGGCCGGCATGGCCGCAACGCTGAGCACGCAGATGGAACAGGCCAGCGCCAACGCCGCCGGCCATCAGCAGCAGATCACCGAAGCGCTGGCACAGACCGCGCGCGAAATGTCCGCTGAAGCGCGTACGCACGCCAGCAGCACCATCGCGGAAATCGACCGCCTGGTGCAGGCTGCCGAGCTGGCCCCGAAGGCCGCCGTCGCGCTGCAGGAAGAACTGGCCGCCCGCGACCAGCAGCGCCTGGCCGCATGGACGGAGGCACTGGCGGGCATGGCCGCGACGCTGCGCACGCAAATCGACCAGGAAAGCGCACAATCGGCCAGCCGCCAGCAGGCCATCACCGACGCACTGGAGCAGACCGCACGCGATATCTCGACCGAAGCGCGCGCACACGCCAGCACCACCATCGCGGAAATCGATCGCCTCGTACAGGCGGCCGAACAGGCGCCCAAGGCCGCCGTGGCGCTGCAGGCCGAAATGGCCGCGCGCGAGGAACAGCGCATGACGGCCTGGGCCGGGACGCTCGGCGCCATAGCCGCGTCGCTGCGACAGGAATGGGAGCAGGCCACCGCGCATACGACCAGCCGTCAGCAGGAAATCTGCGCCACGCTGGCCCAGACCACGCGCGACATCTCGGCCCAGACACAAGCACAAGCCAGCCACACTATCGCCGAAGTCTCCCGCCTGGTGCAGGCCGCCACCGAAGCGCCCAAGGCCGCCGCCGAGGTCATCGCCGAACTGCGCCAGAAGCTCACCGACAGCATGGCGCGCGACAACGCGATGCTCGAAGAGCGCGGCCGCCTGCTGGAAACGCTGGGCACGCTGCTTGATGCGGTCAACCATGCCTCCACCGAGCAGCGCGTGGCCGTCGACAGCCTCGTCGCCACCACGGCCGACCTGCTTGACCGCGTCGGCACGCGCTTCCATGAACAGGTCGAATCCGAGACCGGCAAGCTAGCGAGCGTGGCCGCGCAGGTCACGGGCAGCGCCGTCGAAGTGGCCAGCCTGGGCGAGGCGCTTGGCGTTGCCGTGCAGATGTTCAGCGAGTCCAACGACAAGCTCATGGCCCACCTGGAACGCATCGAGACCGCGCTCGACAAGTCGATGACGCGCAGCGACGAGCAGCTTGCCTACTACGTGGCGCAGGCGCGCGAGGTCGTCGACCTCAGCATGCGCTCGCAGAAGCAGGTGCTCGACGACCTGCAGCAGCTTGCCGGACAGCAGGCATCCAACTCAGAGGCCGCATGAGAGACGACGACATCGACGCAGGCGTCGAGCCGTCGGTGCCGGCCTGGGCCGTCTTCGGCGACCTGATGTCCGTGGTGCTGGGGGCTTTCGTGCTGATCCTGCTGGGCGTCATCGGCGCCCAGATGGAACTCACGTCCAGGCTGGAGAAGGAAGCCAGGCAGCGCCAGGAGGAAATGCAGCGCCGCGAGAGCCTGGAAAAGGCGCTGGCGGCGCCGCTGGCCGCCGGCCGCGTGACGCTCGTGAACGGCCGCATCGGCATCAATGGCAGCGTGCTGTTCGCGCTTAACTCGGACCAGCTCCAGCCCCAGGGGCGCGAGGTGCTGAAAAGCCTGGCCGGTCCGCTGTCGGCCTACCTGCGCGCGCGCGACGAGATCCTCATGGTGAGCGGCTTTACCGACGACCAGCAGGTGCGCGAAGGCAACCGCCGCTTCGCCGACAACTGGGAACTATCCGCCCAGCGCGCGCTGACGGTGACCCGTGCGCTGATCGATGCGGGGATCCCGGCCGCGTCCGTATTCTCGGCCGCGTTCGGTGCCGAGCAGCCGGTCACATCGAACACCGACGAAGCCGGGCGGGCCCGCAACCGGCGCGTGGAGATCGCCCCGGTGCCGCGCGTGTCCACGGGGACGGTGAAACCCCGTGGCTAGCGACGCCGTGCACGACACGCTGGCCGCCTGGCGCGAGAGCGGCGCCGACCGCATCGACCCGGTCCGGTTTCGCCTGATCGAAGCGATGGCCCGGCGCGCGGCGGGCCACGGGGGCGATGCGCGCCGCCTGCTCGACGACAGGCTGTCGGCGCTGCTCAGCGCCTACGGCGATGCCGTGGCGCGCGCCGCCGCCCCCCAGGACGCCGCCGGCACGGCGCCGCGGCCACGCCAGTCCGCGCGCGGTGCACTGGCCGAGGTGGTCGACTACATCGCGAGGCAGGCGCCGCCGCCTGATGCCGCTCCTGCCCCCGGTGCACCGGTGCCACGCGGCACGCCGCGCAGCACGCCATGCGTCGAGCCGAAGCTGATCGACTATTTTCGGGATACCTGGACGCGCGTCAGCGCCAGCCAGCAGCTGCAGCAGTCGCTCGAGCGGGTGCCCGAGCATGCGGGGCCGCTCAATTCCAGCCATCTCGTGCATCGCTCGCTGACGCTGATGCGCGAGATGTCGCCGGCGTACTTCGAGCAGTTCCTGTCCTACGTGGACGCGCTGACGTGGCTGGAACAGATGAATGGCAGCGGCACGGCGCCCGTCAAGGAAGCGCCGCGCGCCGGCGTGGTGAAGAAAGTCGTTCGCACGAGGACGCGCAAGTAGCGGCACCGGTCGTCGCCGGTGCCGGGCCGGGCCAAACACTGCGCGCCTCAATCCAGCGTAATCCCCTCGCGCTGGATCACGGTCCCCCAGCTCGCATCCTCCTTCTCGATGCGCTTCGCGAACGTGGCGGAATCGATCATCACCACGTCGCCCTGCTGCCCGAGCGCCGCCTTCGCCTTGCTGTCATCGAGCACCCCACGCGTGATCGAATCCAGCTTCTGGACGATCTGTGGCGGCGTGCCGGCCGGCGCGAGCATGCCGATCCAGAACGACACGTTGAACGGCGCGATGCCGAGTTCCTCGAGCGTTGGCACATCCGGCAACTGCGCCATGCGCTTCGGCGAGCTGACGGCGAGCGCCTTGAGCTTGCCGACCCTGATCTGCGGCAGCGCGCTCCAGGTGTCGAAGGCGGTTTCCAGTTCGCCGCTCATCACGGCCATCTCCGCCTGCGCGGCGGACTTGTACGGAATATGCGTCGTCTTGATCCTGGTCCGGTTGTTCAGCATGGCGAAGCTCAGGTGCGCGATATTGCCGGGGCCCGCCGAGCCGTAGCTGATCTTGCCGGGATTCTGCGTCGCGAACTTCACGAGGTCCGGCACCGTGCCGACGCCATTTTTCTGCGACCACTCCGGGTTCGTCACGAGTATGAATGGCGCCTCGAGCACGAGCGTGACCGGCGTGAAGTCCTTCGGCTTGTAATTGCTCTTCTTGTAGACCTGATGGTTGATG
The DNA here is from genome assembly GCF_057798915.1 of Cupriavidus sp. 22TCCZM01-5. Classification (NCBI taxonomy): domain Bacteria; kingdom Pseudomonadati; phylum Pseudomonadota; class Betaproteobacteria; order Burkholderiales; family Burkholderiaceae; genus Cupriavidus; species Cupriavidus sp. 22TCCZM01-5. The sequence continues at coordinate 73,198 of NZ_JBYOJR010000014.1, read as the reverse complement.
GTGATGCTGCTCGAATTGGTGACCAGCAGCGTGTAGCCATCCGGCGCCGCCCTGGCGGCCTCGGCCACGCCGATCAGTCCGTTCGCACCGGCCTTGTTGTCCACGATCACGGACTGTCCGAGCGACTTGCTCAGGTGCTCGGACAAGACGCGTGCCACCGTGTCAGTGAACGACCCCGCCGGGAACGGCACGATCATCCGGATCGGCTTGTTCGGCCAGTTTGCGCTCTGCGCGGCGGCCGGACCCGAGATGGCGCAAGCCAGCGCGACCAGCGCGGCGGCGGCGAGTCCGAACCGGCCCGCGGTCCGTTGTCGGCGCGAAGCAATGTTGCGTTCCTGCATGCTTGTCTCCTGTTCCTGCTGATAGTTCGTGAAAGCCTTGTAGACCTATGCGGCCTTGCCCGAGGACTTGGGCTGTGCCGTCTTGCCGGTGATGCCCATCCGTTCGAGTTCCGCGATCCGCGCCGCGCTGAGTCCGAGCACGCGTGCCAGCACGTCTTCGGTGTGCTCGCCGAGCGTCGGCGACGGGCTGCGGATCGGCATAGCGTCGCGGCTGGTGCGGAACCACGGTGTGCTGGCGGTGTAGGGGCCGCTGTGGTCACGGTCCAGTTCACGCCAGAAGCCACGTGCGCGCAGGTGGGCATCCTGCAGCACCTGCGACATCGGACGCACCACGCCGGCGGCAACTCCGGCCCGCTGCAGCAGGCGCATGGCATCTTCCGCATCGAGGCCGGCGCTCCACGACGCGATCGCTGCTTCGATCCTCTCCTGCTGCGCGCGGCGCCCCGTAGCGTGGGCAAGCTGCGGTTCCGCACCAAGATCTTCCCTGCCGATTGCGCGGCACAGGCCGCGCCACTCCGCGTCCGTGGCGGTCAGCACGATCCAGGCATCGTCCCCTGCGCAGCGGAAACAGCCGTGCGGGACGTTCACGGGATGGCGGTTGCCCCGGCGCGGCGCGACCGTGCCGCAAACCGATTGCTCGATGATGAACGGCGCGGCCATCGGCAGCATGGCCTCGACCTGCGACAGGTTGAGATGCCGGCCCTTGCCGGTCGCCTGCTGCACGTACAGGGCCAACAGCATCGCCGCACCGGCATTCAGTCCGCCGACCGGATCGCCATAGGCGTATGACGTCATGGCCGGCGGCCCGTCCGGATGCCCGGTATGGAGCGGCAGTCCGCTGGCCTGCTCCAGCGTGCCGCCATAGGCGCGCGTATTGCTCCACGCGTTGCCCAGCCCGAAGGCCGGCATCGACACCATGACCAGGCGCTCGTTGACGGCGCGCAGTGCCTCGTAGTCCAGGCCGAGCTTCGGCAGGACCTCGGCCGAGTAGTTCTCGATCACCGCATCGGCGCGTGCCACCACATCGAGCAGCAACTGCTTGCCTTCCGGCCGCGTCAGGTCCAGCGTGATGCCGAACTTGTTGCGGTTCATCAGGTGGAAGTTGGAGTTCTTCTCGTACAGCCGATCCCGGTAAAACTCCTCGGTGAAGTTGGCGCCGCGCCACCAGTCGGGATAGCCGGTGCTTTCGACCTTGATGATTTCCGCGCCAAAATCGGCCAGCGTCCGGGACGCGAGCGGCCCCGCCCACCCCATCGTCAGGTCGACGACGCGGATGCCCTGCAGCGGAAGCTCCGGGGACGATGTTCTTGCGAGTTGCCGGTGGGGCTGGTGATCGAGCCCGGCGGCCCGATAGAAGGCATCATGGGCGCCCTTCTCCGGCGCCGGACCACCGAGCATCGGGCCCGCCGCGTCGAGGCGCAGCGGCACGACCGGGCCTTCGAACGCAACGCCGCCGGCCTCAACGGGCACGAACGCATCGCGCTGGCGATGCACGTCCTGGCGCAGCAGCTCCGCCATGGTCGGCACGATGACCGTCGGATGCTTCTTGTCTCCAAGTATCTCGAACCACTCTTTCGCCGTGCGCGTCCGGAATGCGGGGATCAGCAGCGCGTCGATCTCGTCCGCGCGCGCCATGCGTTCCTGCCCGTTCGCGAAGCGCGGATCGCTGCCCAGCTCGGGACGCCCGATCGCGTCGCACAGGGCCTTCCACTGCGGCAGCGTGTGCGTGAAGATGCCGATCCAGCCCTGCGCGGTCTCGAAGATGCCGGCCGGATGCGTGCCGCAGAAGCGGTTGACGCCAAGGCGCCGCAGCGGGTGGCGCTTGTCGGGCACCATGCCGGCTTCCATCTCGACCACGCTGAAGACGCACTCGTGCTCGCTCAGCACATAGCGGCGGCTGCCCTGCCGGCTGCCGGTCAGGCCCGCGACCGCGGCCGAGAATGCGCTGAGCCCGACGACGATCGCCGTCTGCACGTCATGCGGCATATGGGGGGCGCCATCCGCCGGGCCACTGCCGTGAACCGCGCCCGCAAGCCCCCGGCACACCGCCTCCGCGCCGGCATACTCGCTGTAGGGACCACTCTCCCCGAACCAGGTCAGCACCACCTCGATCGGTTCGTGCGCGCCGGCCGCGCCGGACCAGACCGGCGTGGCGGCCTTGCCCGGCCCCCCGTTCAGCGCGCGGGCGTCGAGTACTACGTCGCAAGTGCGCGCGAGCTGTGCGAGCCATGCGCGGTCGTCGACATTCTCCGCATCGGCAGTGACGCTGCGCTTGTTGGTGTTCAGCCATGCGAACAGCGCGCTTTCCGGCTGCGCAGCGCCAGGCGCGCTGACCAAGGGCGGCATCTGCCGCCATGCATCGCCCGCCGGATCTTCGACCTTGATGACTTCAGCGCCGAAGTCGGAAAACAGCTTGCCCGCGTACGCCAGCGCCGGACCGGTGCCGATTTCGAGTACGCGCAGCCCACCGAGCGCGAGCTGCGCCGGGTCAGGATCCTTCGTGATCATGGATACTCCCTGCTGTGATGGACGGATTCCCTGCGCGGGCGCTTACCACGCATCGACGAACGCGCGGCGCTCGCGGCGGCTGCGCACCCCGGCCGACGCAATGCCCTGGGCGATCCATTTGCGCGTCTGGGCCGGGTCGACCACGGCGTCGATCTCCACCGCCGCGGCCGTGTTGATGGCATGGCCGCGCTCATAGGACTGCGCGACCAGTTGCTCGAACAGCGCCTTGCGTTCGGGGCCGTCCGGCACCGCTTCGAGTTCCTTCTTGAAGCCGAGCCGGACCGCGCCTTCCAGCCCCATCGGCCCGAATTCGCCGGTCGGCCACGATACGGTGAAGTTCGCCGAGCGGAAGCCTCCGCCCGCCATGGCCATCGCGCCCAGGCCATAGCCCTTGCGCAAGGTCACCGCCAGCAGCGCCACGCGCAGCTTGGCCGCGGTCAGGAACATGCGCGACACATGGCGCACCTGCGCGCGCGCTTCGCACTCGGGCCCGACCATGAACCCCGGGGTATCGATCAGCGAGACGATCGGCAGGCCGTGCGCGTCGCACAGCTGCATGAAGCGCGAGGCCTTGTCCGCGGCATCCGCGTCGATGGCGCCACCGAGGTGATAGGGGTTGTTGGCCATGATGCCCACGGGCCGGCCTTCCACGCGCGCCAGCGCCGTGTGGATGCCGGCGCCGAAGCCGCCGCGCAGCATCAGCACGCTGCCGGCATCGGCAATGCCCTCGATGGCCTTGCGCGTGTCGTATACGCGCAGGCGGTTCTCTGGCACGACATGGCGCAGGGCCAGCGCATCCGGCGCGCTCCAGTGCTCGACGCGTCCCTGGAACATCGACAGGTAGTGCTTCGCGACCTGCACGGCTTCGGCCTCGTTCTCGACCAGCACGTCGATCACGCCATTGGCAAATTGCACGGGCGCGGGTCCTACCTCTTCAGGGCGGAATATACCGAGACCGCCGCCTTCGATCATCGCCGGCCCGGCCATGCCGATGTTCGCGGACTTGTCGGCAATGATCACATCGCAGCAGCCCAAGAACGCCGCATTGCCGGCGAAGCAGCGGCCCGACACGATGCCGACCACCGGCACCTCGCCGCTCAGCTCCGCAAACGCGGCAAACGATGGCTGGTATAGCCCGGACACCGACGGGAAATCCACGTCGCCGGGCCGGCCGCCGCCGCCTTCGGCAAACAGTACCAGCGGCAGTTCATCGCGCAGCGCCACCTCGACGATGCGGTCGGTCTTGATATGGTTGCGCTTGCCCTGCGTACCCGCTAGCACCGTCGCGTCGTAGGCCATCACCGCGCTGCGTGCGCGGTCCTTGCCGACCAGGGTGCCATTGATGTCGCCAATGCCTGTGATCAGGCCGTCCGCGGGCGTATTCGCGATCAGGTCTTCTTTCGTGCGGCGGGTCGACTGCGCGGCTAGCGCCAGCGCGCCGTATTCCACGAAGGTATCGGCATCGCACAGGTCGGCAACGTTCTCGCGCGCCGTGCGCTGGCCGCGCGAGCGGCGCCGGGCGACGGCGTCGGGACGTGCGGCGTCTTCCAGGATGGCATGCCGGTCCAGCACGCGCTGCAGGTCCGCGCGAATGGCGTGCGGGTCGACCTTCTGGGCCGCCGCGACCGATACGCCATCGGCCTCGGCCTGCTCCAGCACGATCAGGATCTGGCTTTCGGACGCCAGCGCGCCCTTCTCCAGCCGCAGGTCGACCACGCGCCCGCCGCATTCAGCGGAAATCGCGTGTTCCATCTTCATCGCATCAAGTACCGCTACCGTCTGCCCCGGCCTGACGACGTCATCGAGTCCGACGGAGATCTCCACCACGCGGCCTGTCAGAGGTGCGCGGATCGCTACCAGTCCTTCTTCCATCTCCTCCTCGGGCTCGGATGAGCGCTGCGCGTGCGCCGCCGAGGGCCGCGCCGCACCGCCGAGCATCGCCTCCTGCGCTCGGCCGGCTTCCGCAATCGCGCCGGCCGACGCCGCCAGCTCGGGCAGAATCGCTTCGAAGTGCCGCGTATGGACGTCCTGCCGGAGGAAATCGTCACGCTGCACCAGCGCACGTAGCAGATCGATATTGGTCGGCACGCCGACGATCCGGAACTCCGCCAGGCTGCGTTGCATGCGCCGCACGGCGGCGTCGAATTTCGGCGTGGCGCTGGTCACGATCAGCTTGGCCAGCAGCGTGTCGAAGTTCGGCGACGGCTCGTAGCCGGTATAACCGTGCGAGTCGACGCGCACATCGGGCCCGGACGGCGGGTCGAAGCGCTCCAGGCGGCCATACGCCGGCCGCGCAAGTCCTTGCGCATCGGTGATCTCCGCGTTGACGCGAACCTGAATCGCGAATCCCTTCGGTTGCGGCGGCGCGGCGGCGTCAAGGCCAAGCTCGCCGAGCGTGCGCCCCGCCGCCAGGCCGATCTGCAGCGCGACGAGATCCACGCCGGTGACCTGCTCGGTGATGGTGTGCTCGACCTGCAGGCGCGGATTGGCCTCGATAAAGACAAAGTCCTTCTGCTCGCCCGATGCCGTTTCCTCGACCAGGAACTCGAACGTCCCCAGGCTCTGGTAGTTCACGCGGCGCGCGAGCCGCAGCGCGGCCTTGATGATCTGCTCGCGCAACTGCGGCCGCAGCACCGGGCTTGGCGCGATCTCCACGAGCTTCTGGAAGCGCCGCTGCACCGTGCAGTCACGCTCGCCAAGTGCGATGACATGGACACCGTCGCCGGCAATCTGCACTTCGATATGGCGAGCACGGCCGACGAGCCGCTCGGCATAGAGCGCGTCGACACCGAACGCGGACGCCGCTTCGGACCGGCAGCGCGCATAGGCTTCGGCCAGGTCCTCGCGCCGGCGCACCACGCGCATGCCGCGGCCACCGCCACCGCCGACGGCCTTGATGACCACGCCGGCATCGCCCTGCGCATCAAAGAAGCGAGTGATCTCTTCGAGCGACGCACCGCCGCCTGTTGCCGGCATGACCGGCACGTCGCTGTCCATCGCCAGTTCGAGCGCCCTGCCCTTGTCGCCGAACAGGGCAAGCTGCTCGATCGCCGGTCCGACAAACGTGATGCCGGCATCGAGACATGCGTGCGCGAAATCCGCGCGCTCGCTCAGGAAGCCGTAGCCCGGGTGGATCGCATCGCAACCGGAGGCCTTCGCCGCGGCGATGATCGCCGCAATATCGATGTACGCGGCCGGCCCGGAACCGTCGAGGGCAATCGCTTCGTCGGCCAGCAGGCGGTGCCGCGCGCTCGCGTCGTCCTGCGAATACACCGCCACGGTGGTGATCTCCAGGTCGCGTGCGGCACGCAGGACGCGCAGCGCGATCTCTCCCCGGTTGGCGATCAGCAGCTTCTTCAATTCAGTCTCCTCGTTCAGATTGCGGTGGTCTGGCTTCTGCGGCCAGTCCAAAGGTTCGGGTCATGCCGTGGCCGTCGCCACGGCATGTCGTTGCTCGTTGCATCGTGTTCAGGGCCTGATGCCGAAACGGCTGATGCCGGCTTCGCGCAGCGGCGCCGCCAGGTTGGCGAACTCGCACAGCAGCGTGCGGGTCTCGCGCGGGTCGATGATGTCCTCGATGGCGAAGGCCTCGGCGCTGCGAAACGGCGACGTCAGGCTGCGCACGCGCTGTTCGATCTCGGCGCGCCTCTGCACCGGATCGTCGGCACCTTCGATCTCCGCCTTGTAGGCGACCTCAAGGCCGCCTTCGATCGGCATCGCGCCCCAGTTGGCCGAAGGCCACGCGTAGCGGCAATTGAACCGGCCCATATGCTGGTGCGCGGCGGCGGACATGCCATACGCCCGGCGCAGGATGACCGAGCACCAGGGCACGGTCGCCTGGTACACCGCGGCCAGCGCGCGCACGCCATGGCGCATGATTCCCGCCTGCTCGGCCTCCAGGCCGATCTGGAAGCCGGCGGTATCGACGAGGTTGACCACCGGCAGGTGGAAGGCCTGCGCCAGGTCGACGAAGCGCGTGAATTTCTCGGCGCTCTCGCTGTCCCAGCCGCCGCCATGAAAGTACGGATCGCTCGCGATCACGACCACCGGCCAGCCGTCCAGCCGGGCTAGCCCGGTGACGATGGCGCAGCCCCACTGCCGGCCGGTCTCGAAGAAGGAACCGGCGTCCACCAGCGCCTGCACGATCGGGCGGATCTTGTAGACCGCCCGGCTGTCGCGCGGAATGGCGGCGAGCAGCCACTCGTCGCGGCGCGCGGCATCATCGGCCGGCGCGCTGCGCGGCGGCAGCTCGTGGACCGAAGCGGGCAGGTAGGACAGGAAGCGGCGCGCATGGTCGAAGGCCTCCTGCTCGGTGGCGACTTCGTCGTCCACCACGCCGTTGCGCGTGTGGATGTGGCTGCCGCCCAGCTCGTTCTTGGTGAGCTGCTGGCCGATGCGCGCCACCACGGGCGGACCTTCGGTGAAGAGCTGCGAGGTCTCCTTCACCATCACCGAGTAGTGGCTCGCGGCCACGCGCGCCGCGCCCATGCCCGCTACGGATCCGAGTGCCAGCGATACCACCGGCACCACCGACATGTTCTCCACCACGTGCTGCCAGACCCTCATGGTGGGGATCAGCGTGTGGCCCTTGATCTCGATATTGCGCACCGAGCCGCCGCCGCCGGTGCCGTCCACCAGGCGGATCATCGGCAGGCGCAGGTCGTGCGCCATCTTCTCGGCGTGGATCAGCTTGTCGCCCACGGCGCCGTCATTGGCACCGCCGCGCACGGTGAAATCATCGCCGACCAGTACGACCGGGCGGCCGCCGACCTGCGCGCGGCCCATCACCAGGTTCGACGGCACCAGGTCCATCAGGCGGCCATTGCTGTCATAGCGGCCGCTGCCGCTGAGGCCGCCAACTTCGCGGAACGATCCCGGGTCGGCAATCGCGGCGATGCGCTCGCGCACCGTCAGCTTGCCGGCCTCGCGGTGGCGGCCCACTTTGTCTTCGCCGCCCATGCGCTCGGCAAGACGCCGCCGGTAGGCCAGTTCATCGATTTCGGGTTGCCAGGTCATGGCGTGTCTCCGGCTGTCTTCGGGCTATGAGTCGGGTTCATCACCGCACAAGCCATGCCATGTGGAAGACAGCTGACTTCCCCTTGATTTGATTGAGGATTCTTGTATTCGCCTCTATGATGTCCGCAATAAAGACAGGATGTGTCCACCACAAGGACACACGTGGAGACAGTTTGTGTCCTCAGCAGCAACACAAAGAACAAGCCACGTAGGCGCCGTGGTGCGCGGACCCGATGGGAGCCGCGCAGCAACAGTCGGCGTCTGTACCGATCCCATCACGGCCGATGCGGCGGAAGCCGCCTGCGACCAGGCCACCGACCGCGCCAATGGCAGCCGGCTTTTTCCGGTCGAGGCCGGCGCGCGCCGCTACATCGGTCTCTGCCTGGAAGACGAGGGCAACCAACTGATCCTGCTGCACCGCGCGGACACGCACACGGTGCTGTTCGACTTCCTTGGCACGGTTCCTTTCGCCAGCGCGATCCTCGATCACTTCCTGACCGACCCGTACCAGGCCATCACCGTGGCCGACCGGGACGGCCGCGTCCGCTTCATCAGTCCCGTGCACGAGAAGTTCCTGGGCCTGGATACCGGTGAAGGCATCGGGCGCCCCGCCGCCAGGGTCATTCCGAATTCCCGTCTGCCGCAGGTCGTGGCGAGCGGCAAGGCGGAGATCGGGCAACTGCAGCAGATGAACGGCGTCACGCGCGTGGTCAACCGCATTCCGATCCGCCAGGACGGCGAGGTGGTCGGGGCCATCGGCCAGATCCTGTTCAAGGGGCCGGAGGCCATGGTCCGCATGCACGACGAGCTGAGCGAACTGCGCTCGCAGGTCGCGCGCTATCAGCGCGAGCTGGACGGCTTGCGCGAGCATCAGCCGGCGTCAGGCCTGATTGGCGATAGCGCGCCGATGCAGCGCCTGCGCCGCGAGATCCAGACCGTGGCACGGCTGGATGTACCGGTGCTGATCCTCGGCGAAAGCGGCACGGGCAAGGAACTGGTGGCCAACGCGATCCACGGCGCGGGACGCGAACCGGCGAGCGAACGGCCGCTGGTCAGCCTCAACCTGGCCGCGCTGCCGGCGACGCTGATCGAGTCGGAACTGTTCGGCCACGCGCCCGGCGCCTTCACCGGAAGCCAGCGGCAGGGGCAGGCCGGCAAGCTCGAACTCGCGGCCGGCGGCACCGTCTTCCTCGACGAGGTTGCGGACATCCCGATGGAGATGCAGGTCAAGCTGCTGCGCGTGCTGGAAGACCACATGGTCGAACGCCTTGGCAGCCGGCGCGCGCAGCGGGTGGACTTCAGGCTGATTTCAGCGACCAACCGCGATATACCGGCGTTGATCGATGCCGGAAGATTCCGGCTCGATCTTTACTACCGGCTCAGTGGCGTGGTGCTGCGCATTCCCGCGCTACGACAGCGGCGCGAGGACATTCCCGCGCTGCTGCAGCACTTCGTCAGCGCATTCTGCACGCGCAACGGCGTGCCTTTGCCGAAGATCGATCTTGATGTGGCGCGTCACCTTGCGGGCCAGCCCTGGCCCGGCAACGTGCGGCAGTTGCGCCAGCGCATCGAGGAAGCGCTGGTGTTCTGCGATGGCCGCATGCTGCGCGTCGCGGATTTCGCGCGCGGGGAAGCGGCGCGCGGGCTGGTGGGGGTGGAGAGTGAAGCGCCGGTGCATCCGCTGGCGCGGGCCTATCCGCATGAAGAGGCTGGCGCGGGCAGCGTGCCTGCCTCGGCGGCCGCGTTGCCGGTTAGCGAAACGGCTGCGGGTATGAGCGAGCTTGCCTACGCGGCGGTGGTCGACGCGATTGCGCGCCATGGCGGCAACAAGAAGCGTGCTGCCGAGCAACTGCGGATCTCGCGCTCGCATCTGTACAAGATTCTGGAGCGCGGGCCGGGGCGGTGATCTGGCATGGCCGTCTTCATCGTGCTTGCGCGCTACCGGCAACGCCCGCCAACTGCAGCGTGCTGTCCCGGACTTCGATCTTCACCGGATCTGTCTTCTTCCACTGCTTCTTCGGCACCACCAGCTTCCAGACCGTCTCCTTGCCGGCATTCCGGAATAACGCCACCACGCCGACATATTCGGCATCGGCGTGCATCGGCTCACTGAGGCTCACGCTCACATCGGGGCGCAAGATGACGTCCCGGGTGGACAGCAGATCCGGCTTGAGCGACTCCAGATCATTCGTCTGCAATTGCACGTAGCTCAGTTGCTCGAAGGCCTGCGGCGTCTTCAGCTGGTAGACCCTCACCACCGTCGACAGCGATTGTCCGGCGCCGTTTGTATTCAACGACGACCGGCTGATGAGGTCGAGGTTCATGGTCTTGACCTGCGTCGTAAAGGCCCACTTGGCCGCCTCCACCGTGCTGTCCTTTACCGCCTGCCCAACGCCGCAGCCGGCTATAAGGGTGGCGACCAGCAGTCCGGCTCCGTTTTGAAGCTGTCGCCTCATGGTGTTGATCCTCCCGCGATAACAAGTTTCTGTGTGGCATTCGTCTTGCATTTGGAAATCGCAGCCCTGCTGCCGCTAAGCTGCGCCGGTTCCGTTCCATGTTCCAAGTTGCACGCGCGTCATGCGCGGCATGCCGCTGCCGTCGGCGTCGGCTCCTGCCGCCGGAGGCTTCAGTTGCGTGGTGTAGCCGAGGCTCACCTGCTCCGAGTTCAGGGCCGGGGCCGGCATCAGCTCGGGTCGTACCTCCATCTCCAGCCGGGCATGCGCGGTGAAGCCGAGATAGAAGCGCAGCAACGCCATCAGCTCTCCATGCATGTTCCTGCCAGGCATCAGCCCCAGCACCGATTCGCGTGTTTGCGGCGTAATCACAACGCGCACAGCGTTGGCACGGTCGTAGAAGCCGCGTCCCAGTACGCAGTTTTCCCCGAGCGGCATCGGCTCGGGGGTGTAGCAGGGCCGGCAGCAAGGCACCGGCCGGGGAGGACTTGTTAGCCTGGTCTGGCATGCTCAAAACGGTGTTCCCTCCGCTTTGCTGTCGGCCCATGCGAGCCGCTTGCCCGTCGGCTGCGACACGATCACCAGCCGCGTATAGAGATTCACGGTGGCGTACAGCGACAGGAACCGGTTGAGCATCTCGCCGAACAGTTCCACGTCGCCCTCCCCGGCAAAGCGCGTGCTGTCCAGTGTCACGGTAATCTCCACGCCACGCAGCAGGCCACCCTTGACGAGCTTCTGGAGCGGCCGGTGCCGCACGTCCGTGATGGCGTCGATGCGCCGGCGGTTCAGTTCTCCGTCTGTCCAGTCATACAGCGCCAGGCTGCCGCGCAAGACCTCGGCGTCAAGCAGCGACAGGTAGTTGGGCGCCAGGTGCGACAGCACGCGCCAGTGAAAGCGGTCGCCGGTGGGCGGATACACCGGCAGGGACGGCGCTGTCAGGTTGCGCACCGTACCGATATTGGTGAAGCCGCCGCGCATGCGGGTGATGCCCGCCTCGCGCAGGCCCTTGCGCGGCAGCATGCCATTGGTGCCGGTCACCGACAGCGACAGCGTTTCCTCGGGCAAGATCTGCTGTTGGTCCCAGGCATGCCCCCCGAGCACGACCCAGGTGTCGAACCTGCCCGAGGGGCCGCGACGCACGCGGGTGTGGAAGTAGCGCTCCGGCATCTCGTGACGCAACATGCCGCCCCGGTGGCGGAAAGCCGCAAACGGCGCGTATTCGAAGCGCTTGCCACTGCCGGCTTCGAAGCCCCGCACCGTATCGACCGAGTACGCCTCCACATGCTGCCCGTGCTGCTCCATCGCCCGCACCCGGTACTCGGTCTCGAAGTGGGTGACCGTGACCGGATCGGCCTCCAGGTCAAACAGGTTGATGATCGGGGTGCAGAAGAGCCGCACATTCACGGCCGAGAAGCGCATGTCCTCCGGGAACGGCTGCTTGAGCACCACCTCTACGTCAAAGTGCCCGGTACCTTCAGGGATGGCGTCCAGGTCCAGCCCCACCAGGTCCACGAACATGAACTTCTCGGGAAAGGTGAAGTACTCCAGCAGCAACTGGTAGCCGCCAAAGGCATTGTCAGGCTTCGGCCACAGGCGCTCCCCGGCGGCAAATCCGGCTGGTTCCAGGCGCAGGCTCGCCATCGGCTGGGGTGCACCAGCACGGTCGGCCGGGTAGCCCGGAACTCGCACCTGCATGGCCACGGGCTCGGCGGTGAGCGCCGCGTAAAGCGCCAGCGCCAATGGCCGGTCGGCATGGAGATAGAGGCGCAGGCGCGGCACCGCCAGTCGCTCGCGGCGCCCCTGCATCTGCAGGGCAAGCCGCAGCCGGATCACCGAGCGGCCATCCTCGCGTGCATAGGCATTGGCTTCAGTAAGCCGCAGCGGGTACAGATCGACCGGCTGCGTGGTCCGGTAGATGCACTCGACGCTGTCGCCTCCATGGGCCGCCTGAATGCCCAGCGCAATCGGGTCGGACGTGACCTCCAGTCCGGCCGGCAACGTCTCGTGGCATTGCAGCGCGCCGGCGGTTGGGGTCAGTTCTAGGATCGCCAGCGACGGAATCATGCGCAGATAGTGCGGCCACAGCATGCTGACCAGCCCTTCGGTCAATTCGGGCAATTCGTCGTCGAGCTTATGGCGCAGCCGCCCCATCAGGAAGGCGAAGCCCTCAAATAACCGTTCGACGTGGGGATCGCGCTCGCCAATGCGGTCGATGTTGAGCATCCGTGCGCGGTCCGGGAAGGCCTGGGCGAATTCCTTGCCGGCCTCGCGCAGGTAGCGCATTTCCGCCTCGTAGTAGCGCAGGATATCGTTGTCTTGGGTGGGGTGATTCATGAAGGTTGCAGTTGGCTCGGCAGTTTGGCGAGGGAGTCAGGCGAGGGCAGTCAGGCAAGGGACACGGCGCGGGCCGGGTCGATGGCGGTCAGGTCGCCCGCCAGCCCATCAATACGCTGGGCCAGTACGGCCTTGTCCACGTCCTTGCGGGCCAGGCGGGCCTTGAGCAGCCGCAGCAGTTGCTGCTTGGCTTCGAACGCGAGCGACGGCTCCCAGGTCGCCAGCAGGAAGCGCTGGGCGCAGAGGTCGAGGGCGGACAGCAGGTGCAGGGCCGTATCGGCCCGGCCAGCGCTTTGCGCGACGCGCGCCATCACCAGATGCCGGACAAAGCGGTCGCGTTCGCCGTCGGGCAGGGGCAGTCCCTGCAGCCAGGCGAAGGCGGCATCGAGGCCTTGCTGGGCGGCCAGGTCGGCCGCCTGGGCTTCCGTCTCCGCCCAGTCGGTGCTGGCGGAGGCAACCGACACCGGCGCAACCGCCTCGCCGCGCTCGACGTCTCGCACGGTGGCATGTCGGGCGATCCACGCCAGCGTGGTGTCGTCCGCGAACGGCGTGCCGTCCGTGAAGGCCAGCTGATCGAGGCCGGGCAGGCGCTCCAGCATCAGCGCGCAATCCGTCGCCAGCAGGTCGCGCACGCGCGCGTACTCGCCGCCCGCCTGGTCCTGGGCGGTGAAAGCGTAGTACTGCAAGTCCAGCCAGAAGTGGTTTGCCCCTTCGGCGAAGGCCTGTTCAACGCGGTCGAGCAATTCCGGCCACTGCTTTTGCAGCAGCAGGCGCTTGAGCTGGGCGCGCAGTTCGGCGCGGGGCGCCACCAGGCGGGTCTTGCCGCTCGCCTCATGCGGCGGCACGTCGGTCAGGGTATCCCAGCGCACGCAGCGCATCAGGCGATAGGCGGCGAGATAACCGTGGGGTTGCTCGCGCAGGAAGAGCGCCATCTGGCGTGCCCGCTCGAGCAGGTCGCGCGCAGAGGCCACCTCGCCGGCCGGCAGGACCGCCGACGAGGCGGGGGACGGTCTTGATCGTTCGGCGATGCCAGCACCCTCGTCAGCCGATGGTGACGCGAGCCGCCCTTCCAAACGGTCCTCAAACCGGCGGAAGAGCCCGTCGAGCGCCGGGCGCGCCGGCTCCGGCCACTGCCCGGTGCGCTCCTGGATCAGGGCGAGCGCGGACAGCGTGCGCTCCAGGGGCGCGCCAGTCAGGTCCGGTACCCGGTCGAGCCGGTCGGTGAAGGTGGCGCCAGCCAGCCATTCGAGCGCAGCCTTGCGGCTCTCGGCGCGGGCGGGCAGCAACTGGGGGCCAAAGCGGTCGATGAGCGCCGACAGCAATTCGAAGCCGCACGCGACCCCTTCCGCGCCGTCGCGCCGCATACGTCCGTAGGCATAGTAAACGGCCACACGCACATCTTTTGTGACGTTCTTCAGCAGTTCGCTTGCGGACTCCACGATTAGCGTATCGTTGATGTTGGACAGCCTGGCGACTTCCTCCTTGATGGCCAGGAAGTCGTCGTGGTAGCCGGGATCGTCGCCCACCGGAGCCTCCGGGCGGATCGGCAGCAGCCACGGCTCCCAGAGGGCCTGTGTCGAACGCGCGAGGTCCGCGGGTGCGCGCGAGCCGAACAGCGCATTGAGAAGCTTGCTGAACATGGATTCGTTCTCCATTGGCGATGGCGCTATTGGTGCGGCCCGGGCGCGGTGTATGCCACGGCCTGCCGCTCCCGGCCCACGAAAATGCGTGACGGCAGCACGAAGCCCCGTAGCGCCAGCATCTCCAGCGGCCCCTGGCCGACCTCGGTGCGCATCTGATAGCTGAGCGGATATGTCACCTCCGGCGGTGGCGGGAGCTTCGCGGCGCGGGCCGTCAGTCTGTCGGGATCGCTGTCGATCGCGCCGGCGGACAGACCGTTCGCCTCGGCCACGCCTTCCGGCCCCTTGCCGTCCGCTATGCCTCGCCACGTCAGTTGATAGGTAGCGCTGTCAAGCGGCTCGATGTGCGCCCGCTCCAGCATCCGCACCAGTCCCCAGCGGCCGCCGAACTCATAGCTCTTGTTGGTACCCGCGCGCTCGGTCTGCCATTGCAGCCGGGTGCCCAGGTCCTGCAGGTTGTTGGCCGGCCAGGTCATTGCCTGCCAGGTCTCGCGCTGGTTGTAGTAGTGCAGCTTCTGGCCGTCGAGCGTCAGTACCGTGTCGGTCAGGCCCGGGGTGGGAATCGGCTTGACCTCGAAGCGGTACTGGGGCTCCCCCTCGGCCAGCAGGTGGGTGGCGATACGTTGCAGGGCATTGACCGCCTTGAGGAAGGCCGGGTCGAAGGCCAGTGCCTGGCCGCCGGTGGCCGCCGGCACCCATCGATCGCCCTGCAGCTCCAGCACGCCGGCCAGCTGCGTGCCAAGGAACGATCCGATCAGCCCGGTCTGCGGGCGCAGGAAGCGCGCCAGCTCGGGCAGCGAGGCATCGTTGGCGCTGTCAGCGAACGGATAGCGCCCGGCGAACGACCTGCCCCACGCCATGGCAATACCCTGCCGCCACGCGTCGTTCAGGCTCGCCTGCGCGGGTTGCAGCACGGTCTGTGTCGCCTGGGCGATCGGCCGCACGAACAAGGTCTCTCCCATGCCCGCCCACTGGTTGCCGAGGCTGGCGGACATCAGTTGGGCATAGGCCTGGGTATCGGCCAGCTCCGAACCCTTGCCCTGGAATAGCGCCTGCGCCATCTGGCGGGCCTGTGCGTCGGCGTCGGCGCTGTTGCTGACCTGCTGCAGGCGCAGGCGCAGCGCCGTCGCGCGGTCGAGGAAGCGTTGCAGGCTCAGGTCACCACTGGTGCCCTGCCCTGCCTGGGTCTGAGCCAACAGCCGCAGCACCGGGCCGAAGGCGGCGCCCAGCGGTCCGGCCGCATCCGGCCTGAGGCCCTCCGGCCCCTGCGCCTTCTTGCCCAGCAAATCCTGGGCCTTGGCCACCAGCGTATCGGACAGGGAGTCCTTGCGGGCGCCGGCGCCGCCCTGGTACTCGAGCGATTTCATCAACGCGATCACCGGCGACTGGCGCGCGTCGGCCATCAGCTTGAGCTGGTCAATGGCGGCCGGCAGCGTCGGCGCCGGTTCCCATTGCAGGCTGTTCATGAAGCCCTGCCAGCGGTCCGCATAATCGGCAAAGTACTGCGCGGTCAGGGCGGCCTGCAGGGCTTCGGCGGAGCGGCTGGTCGTCTGTTGAGCGCCCTGCGGCTTGCCGTCGGTCAGCACCCAGTCGCTGGCAATCTCCGTGCGCCTGGCGGCGGCCTCGATGGCGGGAGCGATGTACCCTTCGTAGGCCTGGCGGGTGAAGACGCCGGGCACGTTCGCCGCAGTGCGCACCAGCCCGCGGGGATCGGTGCCGGCTGTCAGCGACACCAGGGTCGCGTCCGGGTACTTGTTGCCGCCGTTGTCGCCGAAGGCGTTGATGATGCCCTGGTAGATCGTGTCTTCGGCATTGCGCTCGCCTATGACCGCCAGCAGGGTCTGGCGCGCGCCGGTCACCAGTTCGGGCCGAGGCTCGATGCGCCAGGCAGGGTTGGCCTTGAGGTGCTGGGCGTAGAACTTCAGCAGACGTTCGGCCAGGTCCTGCTTCTCGCCCGGCGTAATCCGGGCGTCGGTGGACCAGTGCTGCACCAGTTGCTGGGCCAGGAAGCCAGGCTCGGCGCGCTCGGGTTGGGCCAGCATCAGGTAGGTCTTGAGGCCCTGGTGACCGCCCAGCGCCCAGCGGCTGGTCTGTTTATCCAGCGTGTCGGTGCGCATCTGTGTGAGATCGACGAGCGAGGCTTCGAGGTCCTGCTGTACGGGCGTGGTCAGCAGCGGGCGGCTAGCCTGTGCGTAGGGTCGCCACAGAGCGGCCAGCACCTCGGAGTCGCGGTTCAACCCGAAGCGGGTCAGCAGCGGCGCATGATGCTGCTTGCGGTACTCGTAGCGTTCGATCTGCTGCTGCAAGGCCAGCAGCGCGCGCAGGCGGGCGGCGGGATCGGGGGCCGATTGGATCTCGGTCACGGCCTGCTGGGCGGCATGCACGTCCCCCGCGTTCAGCGCCCCCGATACCAGCATGCCGGCGCTCCATAGGCCAATGGCTGTCAGCGCCAGGATGGAGCACACGGTGACCGGGTGCCAGCCGATGCGCCGACCCGGCTGACGCCTCGCGGCCTCGCCAAGGTATTGCCAGAGCGGCAGGTCGGCGCTGGGTTCGGCGTTCGCATTGGCAGTAGAGGTTGGATATGGGGCGAACATGGTGCCGTGCAGCGGAAGACGCCGGCGTTGGGTGCCGTGCAGTCCCGCGATCCAGTCAGCCAGCGCCGGTCCGCGGGTATCGAGCCGCTGCGAGAGTTCGCCCATGTAGCAATCGCGCCCGTTCTGGATCAGCTGCTCGACGCTGCGATCCGACAACTGGTCGCGCAAGGTTTGCAGGACATGGTCGATGACTTCGGCATCTGCAGGACGTGGCAGCTCGCAGCCGATCACCGGCGTATGGCCATTGGCGGCTGCATTGGTCTGCGCGACATCCAGCAGATATACCGGCGCGGACCAGTGCAATACCTCGGCAATGCGGGCCAGGCGGAGGCCGTGCAGATGACTTCCCCGCTGCGACGAAACCTTCGCATCGCCGTCAGACACGAGAACTATCGCATCGACCGGACGGCGGCGGCGCAGTTTGTAGAGCTGCCTAAGCCAAGTGGCATCCGGCTGTCCGCTCTTGTCGGTCCTGCTCCACAGGAGTACGACGTCGGGGGTGATCAGCCAACCTGACTCGGCGAGACCAGGAAGGAGTTTGGCGATGGCATGGTCATCGCCGGTCAGAAGTAGCCAAGGTTGGCGGTAGTGCCAACGAAAGCCATTTTGCTGCCTTGCTGTCCGACGGAGTCGCTCCAGGGGCTCCGATGCCACACCTGGTCGAGCATCGACGGCAACAATGCTGCCTTGCGTTGTGCCAGCCATCTCTGATGTACGGAATCCCAGCCACTTCCTCAGCGCATTCAATGCGTCCCACCAGCGGCTCAGGCGATCAAACGACGCGAATATGGCTAGCACAAGCGCGCCAACAGCTATTGCCGATGACCAATAGCTTCGTGCTTCTGGCGTCTTAATACCGATGGTCTCGCCCCATAACCCGATGGCACCGGCAAACACTAGTGCAAGAACGAGTATTGAGGCCAGGTCGATCCTCAGCTTCTTCATTGTTCGGGAAAAACCTATATGCCCGTGAATCGAGCCTATTTGGAGTGGCCGACGTGGATGTCAACCGTCCTTATGAACTTAAGCATCCATGTACGACGAGTGCTGTGACGGTATCAGTCTCGGGCTCGGCTGTACCAACTGAGTTGGCCCGCAGCGGTAGATCCGGACCCACACCGTCTGCCTAGACGGGCCGCGTCTCATGTGATTGCCGCCGAATGACCGCGGCGTCCACGCCGTCCGGCCCGCCGACAAGAATGATCTGACTTGGGGCATCGCCGGACAACGATCCAGCAGCGCACGCGACTGCCAGCCAAGATGCCGCAACCCCGGCATGCCCGACAGTCTGATCGAGGTCTATCGGCTGTGTTTCGAGTCCAATCTGCATAGCTGCCCTGTGCAGAACTCCAGCCATTGCGGCATCAAAGCCGGTCTGCCAACCCTTCGTTATGTCCGAGGCCTTGGTATCGCCCCACTTGAGGGCATGTAACAGGGCGCCGTTCGACTGGTCAACAGGACCGCGCACTGGACGATGGAGGCTGGCCTCACGCTCCACGGCCAGCCTGCTTGCCGCTTCATCCGGCATGAGCAGAACCGCCACACCGGCTTCGGCCGTATCAGGGGGCGGCGTGTCGCTCAGCACCGGATGCAGTTGAATGGCCACGATCAGCCTCGCGTCGCGCTTGCCTTGGCCAGCAATCTCGTCAAGCCAGCCATCAACGACATGAAGACCGGCTGGCTCAGCCTCCTCAATGAGGTCCATGGCTCGGAACTGACGTTCTTGCCAGGCTTTCTCCCAGAGCGCCACATGGTCCTGCCTATGCAATCCACCTGAGATCCATAGGCTAACGCCGAAACCTGTTTGCAAAGGCAACGCTCGAATTCGTTCTGCAAGGTCGTCAAGCAACTCTGAATACAGCCATTGCATCGCCTTGCGCTGACGATCATCATCTTTCTCTTTTCCACCGGGCACAAGCTCTACGCCAGGCACTTCCAACCAGCGGGCCCTCACTGGATCACCTTCGTTGGCGATAGGCTCCTGAGTACCGATCCTGACAGTACCAGCCTGTATGCTGGCCAGGGCGTTCACATTCCGATCTGACGAGATCCGATGAGCCACACCGAGCACTGCCAACGGACGCGCCGCGACAGCAAACACGTGCTCGTTGTACTTGCGAATCGCCTCGTTGCGCATTAGAACGTCGAGCTTGCGGCCTTCGTGATGGCCATACCTGCGCAGCACGATCCAGACCGGTACTCCCACAGGAAAGACGATCAACGTTGCCCAGAATTTCCAGGTGTGGGTCGGCAAATGCTTCGGCCATGACAGGAGGACCGCCAATACGCCTCCCAGCACCATGACCAGGAACGCGATCGCCCATGCCACCCGTGACGGCCGCTCGGCAATCTCCTGCTCTTCTGCCGGCAGAAGCGAGAAATCAACCGCCATGCCTCGCTCCGATCATTCCGTCCTCCACAAGACGAGAGGATGTGTGGTGGCACGAGCGCGGTGGCTCCAGCCTGCAGCACCATCACTGGATTCGTGGCGCTTCTGGTGAATCGATGGGAAGACATCCTCACACAAATAGCGCATGGCCTCCCCAACTGATAGGTTAGGAGACGACGCAAGCGATAGTTCCGAAGCCGCCATCGAAACCGACGCGGCTGCCATGGACAAAAGCATGCGGCGGCGAGAGAAGAACTTGCTCATACGGCCCCCGGGCGCAAACGCAGGGAGCCCACCACGGCATCCCACAATTCCAGTGCTTCATCGTCACTGGCAAACGATTCTTTATTGGTAAGGTAGGCGCTTTCACCGACCTGCAACGACGCATTCAGATTAGGTTCGGCCAGGGAATTTGCCTTGCCTGGCGCCTCCCATTTGAACCCATAGGTCCGCTTGCCATCCTGCGTTCCCGCCACCAGGATCTCATCGCCTTGTATTGGGCCAACCGGACGCTCTCGGTTTCGTAGTTGCGAGACGCCGGCCACCGCGCCCAGCAATCCGGCCAGGATGCCACCGGCACGCTGTCGCAGGCCTGGCTCCACCTGATACTGCGCGTAGGCGGAAATCTTGAATGACACATCGGGCTTACCGGCCAACTGAATGACCATCTCCCAGCTTTCCCGGTTCATGTCCCTGTCCATCAGAATCGTGTCATCCGCCACGTAACCAAGGCCCGTTGGCATCTCTCCGGGCGCGACTTCTCGCCATTCCCGCGCCAACTCGTCACAGGCTGACAATGCAGATATCTTGCGGCTCGGCGACACGTCTCCCGAGTACTGCAACGCTCTCGACCCTGCTCGAATGTAGGAATCGAAATGGTAGTACTCCACGCCCAAGTCCAGCCAAGAGACAAGCGTCACCGATCCATTCGCGTGGGTCACACGCTCAATGAACAGGCTGCCTCCCGATTTCTTTCGCATTGCTCGAAGTTCCTGCTCCCTTCGAGCAACCAAATCATTGAAGTGTTGACCTGTCCGGATTGCCGGCAGCAGTTCAATCGGCACCTTGTTAAACCTATAGCTTTCAATCGTTCGCGCGTCGCCCTGCAAGTCAACCAGGTGCCGGCCAATCGCCCGTGTTCTCCATCCCGCTTTCATGCCGACTCCTTCTTGTGCCATTGCGCTTGCTGAGCGATCTTGACGATGGCAAACATCGTTGCATAAAGCGAACGCTGATGTTTGTCTCCGTAGCTGCCCTGGTGGTCATAACAAAAATCTGAGTTGTGCAGCCCAGGGCTACCCTGCCCATGTGCAAAACTCATCGCAATCCCCGCCTTGCCTGGGGCCGCGCCGGAGTACCTCGGCACGGTACCGTCGCCTGGGCAATCGGGCCCGCCAATCGTCAGGGTAAGCCCGCTTGATGTCCTCAATGTTCCATTGCCATCGTCGCTGGCGATGATGACTCCGCTCGGTTCCAGAGCACCAATGCCTGCCCCTTCCCAGGCCACCTCGCCCCAGGTGAACCGATCCTTACTCGCCATCACGCCCGTCCCGAACAGGCCGCCCTTGTCGCTGTCGGCATCGCGCCGACCTTGTACGCCATAGTGAGCATAGGTAGGTACCTTGTATCGTTTATCGATAGACTCATGAAATTCTCTCAACTTAACGATTGTCCGACTCAGGGCCTCGCGGGGCGTCTCTCTCTCTGACTTAATGCCATTCGCCGACCGTAACTCCGCGTTCTTGCCGTCTGGATTCATCAGTCCGAGATTCCCCTCCGGCACCAACCCATACCATTCCGGCGAGAGATAAATCTCGCTATAGGGATCACCATTGATCGGCAGCGGCCGCATGAGATCTGCACCGGTCCTCTTGTCACGCAACCTGAGCCACGGCTTGCCATCGTTGTAGTCCGCAGTGGGCAACAGTTCCAATCCCCCGGGTGCTTGCGAAAGGATGGCAACCACATCCGCCGCGTTCCGGCCGAGAAAGAGCTGTTCCGCTCCTTCGAAGCCAGAACGCATGCGCTTGTACGTGGCCGGCGCACCCGTAGCTGGCTGCACGCCGTGCGAAACACCGAGTACCTTGTCGCACTGGTGGATTTCAGTGAGCGAGCGGCTCACCAGCCCGCCCATCGAATGCGTGACGACGATGACCTGTTCCGCCATCGCGCGATTTGGCCTCTTGCGTCGGATGCTGCACTGATTGTTCCCTTGGCCATCCGGGGTGTCTTCGACCACAACCGTCTTACCTTCGTTGTAGTACGGCAGGATCGTGTTCTCGATCAGATCCTTGATGGCCGCACCAGAGTCGCGGTTGCTTTGCAGCCAGTTATAGCCACCGGCCCACACGTCGAACTGGTAGTTGGCGGCATGGAGGATTTCCTCGCGGGTCAACGCCTCGCCACCCTCCGCGCCCCAGTCCCCAGGTGGGTCCTGCCCAAACTCCGCTGCCCAGTTTTTCAAGTCGGCCTGGCAACGCGTGAAGTCATACTCCGCCAGCGAGTTCAGGAGGTGTTGCAGTTGCCCCATGAACGGGTGATAGGACGAACGCATCAACGCACCCCAGCCGCGCGCCACCAGCACATTCTTTGGTAGTCCGCTCTGCCCCGCATCAATTGGACCACTGGGGTCAACCTCAACGGTCTCAGTGGCCAGATCATTGGCCCGATCCTTCGTATTCTTGAATACATAGCTGAAAAGCTGGCAAATCAGATCGGCCGCTCCCCGCAGGTCTGCATTGGGTGGTCGCCAGGCGATGTTCTTCCCTTTCCTCTTTCTGAGATTGGTTCCCATGATGCCGGGCAGGAAGAGGACGGGGATCACGTAAGGTTTGGCAAGAATGATCTTTTCGCGCTGATCCTCTGCCGGCGTCAGGGTTACTGAACTGTACAGGTCGCCATTGTCGTCGACGACGCTATGGATAAAAACGGGACTCGCTTCGGCCATGGTGTTGTTCGGGTGTACGGTTAGGCGGATCAGTCCATCTGTCTGATACGAAGGGGTTCGACAAACAAACTCTTCTGGAGCGGCGTTTTCCCAGCCGAGTCCGTCATCATCTTGAGTTTGATGCCGTCACCACGCAGGATCTCGACACGCGTATTGGCAAGCGGCTCCCCCGTGGAAGGGTTGCGAATCACGTAGCTGTCATGGAAGTTCGCGTGCTTCCACGTATTCATTTCCTGGGCCAGTGAACTCGGCCCTTGGCGGCTGAATGCAACGGATTTGATCGTCCGCTCCCCTCGCGTGCCATCCTCGATCCCCGTCGATGACATGCGAAGATAAGAGCCGCCACACTTGAACAGCAGTTCTTCCTTGGCCTCGATAACGACACGCCCGTTTGCACTGGTGATGGTCATATTCTTGTCTGCAAGCAGCCGCATCTCGTCGCTCTGTGCCTCGATCTCGATCTTCCCTCTTGCTGCAAACAATCTGATGCCCATCTTCTGCGCAAAGATGGACACCAGCTCGCCTGCCGCGACTGTGAAGCGCTTGAGTATGCTGAGATCGGCGTTGCCGCCCGATGTGGCGATCAAATTCCCTGCCGCGCTTAACTGCAAGTCGGCGCCCGATGCCAGCGCCATGCCAGCCGGTGCGCTGACAAGGATCCCGGCCTTCTTGAGTTCCTTCAGCGTGTCGTCGAGCAGGACCTTCTGCCTGTCGTAGTCGGCTGCGATGGCTTGTGCGGCTTTCGCGGCAGACGCCAGCGCTTCGCTTTGCTGGAGCGCCCGCTGCAGCAATCCCTGTGCGGCGTCCATATCAAGTTGCTGCCCCCCTGCATTCGGCTGATCATCGGCCGACAGGAACAGCCCCTTGCCACCCCGGATCGCACCCCAGCCCGAGGTGCGCAGTTCGAAGCCGTCTCCCCGTTTCTTCTTCTGATGGTCAACGAGGTATCCCAAGTTGAGCTGTGACTTGCCGCCATACTCCGTCGAAAGCTTGATCCCCTCCTGCCCCTCCCAGTCCTCCATGCGCAGCTTGTTATTGCTCTGCGTGCGAATCACGTTGCGCGACAGCCACCGGTCCTCATTGGTAATCAAGTCAGGGTGCTGGCTGTTGTGCTGCACGCTGGCGATGTACGGCTTGTTCGGATTGCCATCACGAAAGGCCACGTCCACATAAGTGCCGTCGATCAGCGGAAAGTGGAACCCCATCTGCAGCGCCCCGGCAAACGGCTTGGCCAGTCGTAGTGGAACGCTCTCGCCGCCGTTCGGCCAGGCGTCAAAGTCAAAATCAAAGCGGACGACATAGTGGCCGTCCTGGGTCAGGTAGGCATACTTGTACTGGCCCGGCGAGGTAATGCGGGCGCTCAGCGTCCCCTGGATCTTCGGCCACTTGTCTTCGTCCAGCGGCAGGCGGAAGCGCCGGTCCGAAGGAATGGCCTTGTAGGTGTTGCGGGCCGCGTCGCGCGCGCCGCGATGGATGACCTGCGTGATGACCTGCCCGTTTGGCGCGTCGGGCAGCGCCAGGTCCAAACGCAGGATGCGCGCCGGACACAGTGCGAGGACATTGCTCTCCCCCGCATAGACAAGTTGGCCGGCAAACTCTGCCTCATGGCGCAATTGCGCCTCCCACTTGGCGTCGTCGAATTCCAGATGGTGGGTGCCATACACATAGGACTGACCGTAGGTCGTCTTCTCCTTGCGCGCGACATTGGCTTCGCCAGTGGGGCGTTCCCACGCCTTGTCTGGATTGAAGTCCGCCACCCGGAACGATTCGGGGATCGTCCTGGCATGGGTCTTGATCGAGAAGACCGTCTCCTGGCCCGACTCGAGTCCCGCCGTCTCGCGATACGGCACGCGCAGTTCCGGCTGGTAGAGGTAGTGGTCGATGTCGTCGCCAAACACCACCATCTCGCCAAACTTGCCCGGCGCGAAGTAAAAATATAGGCCCTCCTGCTCGCACAGCAGCCGAACGTATGCCAGATCAGTCATCTGATACTGGAACCGGAACTTGTGCTGCGGGTACTTTCGGCAAAGCTTGAAGACGAACTGGTGGCCTTTCAACCCATGCCGGCGCAGGATCGCTTCGATGATCTGCGGCGCGGTCTGCTGCTGGTAGATGCGGCTCGCGCGTGTGAGGCGCATCCGCGCGATGAGCGGCTCGACCACCATCTCGTAGCTGCAGAAGTCGCGGGTCTGCTTGGTTTCGCTGAAGTGCGTGATGCAGCCGGCAAACTTGCGCGGCTCGCTGCCGTCGGCGGGATCGATCAGAAAAGTCGCTTCCCTGCCCAGATAATCGGCGCGGTCGAGTGCCAGCGGGTGCGTCAGTTGGACAGTGACGGTATAAGGCTCGCCCATCCGCTCCACCGCCGCGAATGACACCACCGAAATAGCCGCGGCGCTGGCCGTGCCGGGCACCTCCAGAAAGTAAGCCTGCCGCCCGGTCAGTCCCTTGAGCAGGGGATCGCCGTAGCTCTTCAGTTCCTTTCCCAGATCGGCCATAGGTTACGCTCCGTTATCAGCGTGGTCGAACTTACTGCACGGGCCGTGCATCGCTCGAAACACAACGCCTCGCGACGCACGGTAAACGCTTTTGCTTACAGCGGAAATCCATTTGCCATCGTCCTCGCACAAATTCTCGATCTAAATCAACATTCCGCGCAGATTGGAAAAAGTCCTATATTTCCGCAGCACACAGCGTGGTACTAATCGAAAAAATTCGCCGTACTGTCCGTTGTTGAGGCCTTAGCAATCGTTAGAGTCAGAATTAAAAAGGATCCGAAGAATGGCTGAAAGTTTTCAGAATGAAGTGCCCAAGGCACGCGTCAATATCAAGCTGGACTTGCATACCGGCGGTGCGCAGAAGAAGGTCGAACTGCCGCTCAAGCTGCTGGTGATGGGCGACTACAGCAACGGTCAGGACACGCGGGCGCTCGCGGAGCGCGAGAAGGTGTCCATCAACAAGAACAATTTCAATTCGGTCCTCGCCGACTTCAACCCCAGGGCGAAGATCGCAGTCGAGAACACCCTCGTTGGCGATGGCACCGAACTGCCGGTCGATCTCGACTTCAAGTCGATGGACGACTTCAGGCCGGAGGTGGTGGCGGGGAAGGTGCCCGAACTGCGCGCCCTGATGGCCGCACGTAATCTGCTGCGCGACCTGAAGTCGAACCTGCTCGACAACGCAATGTTCCGCCGCGAACTCGAAAAAATCCTCAAGGACCCGACCCTGTCCGAGCGGCTGCGCGCCGACCTGCAGAAGATCGGCCAGGCCGCTCCGGCTTCCCCGTCCGCCCAGTAACTGTCACCGTCTTCCTTGAGGAATCAGCCCCATGACCAAGCATGAAATCGCCGCGAGCGCCCATGGCGAAACCGGCACCGTCGTCCTGGATGCGCCAGGCAAGAGCGTCTACGAGTCCCTGTGCGAGAAGATCCACCTGATGCCGGTCACGACCACGCGTCCGATGGAGTCGTTCCAGAGCGCCGATGCGCTCTCCGAATCGTCGCTGGATGAACGCGTCGCCCAGGCGATGAACGTCTTCCTGAAGATGATCCAGGACTCGTCGCAGCAAGTGGACCGCCTCGACAAGAGCCTGCTCGATTTCCATATCGCGCATCTGGACCAGCAGATCAGCCGCCAGCTGGACGCGATCATGCACAACGACACGTTCCAGCAGATCGAATCGGCCTGGCGCGGTCTCAAGTTCCTGGTCGATCGCACCGACTTCCGCAAGAACGTCAAGATCGAAGTGCTGGATGTCTCGAAGGACGCGCTGCGCCAGGACTTCGAAGACACCCCCGAGGTCATCCAGAGCGGCCTGTACCTGCACACCTACATCCAGGAATACGACACGCCGGGCGGCGAGCCAATCGGCTCGATCATCTCGAACTATGCGTTCGACCGCAGCGCCCAGGATATCGCCCTGCTGCGCAACCTCTCCAAGGTCTCGGCCGCAGCCCACATGCCGTTCATCGGCTCGGTCTCGCCGGCATTCTTCGGCAAGGAGTCGATGGAAGAAGTCGCCAGCATCCGCGACATCGGCAACTACTTCGATCGCGCCGAATACCTGAAGTGGAAGAGCTTCCGCGAGTCGGACGACGCGCGCTATATTGGCCTGACGCTGCCAAACTTCCTGGCCCGCCTGCCCTACGGTCCCGAGACCGTGCCGGTGCGCGCCTTCAATTACACCGAAGCCGTCAAGGGTCCGGATCACAACCGCTACCTGTGGGCCAATGCCTCGTTCGCCTTTGCCGCGAACATGGTGCAGAGCTTTCTCAAGAACGGCTGGTGCGTGCAGATCCGCGGCCCGCAGGCCGGCGGCCTGGTCGAGGACCTGCCGATTCACCTCTATGACCTGGGTACCGGCAACCAGGCCAAGATCCCGACCGAGGTGCTGATCCCGGAAACGCGCGAGTTCGAGTTCGCCAATCTGGGTTTCATTCCGCTGTCGTACTACAAGAATCACGACTTCGCGTGCTTCTTCTCCGCCCATTCGGCCCAGAAGCCGGCGCTCTACGACACCAGGGAAGCGACCGCCAACAGCCGCGTCAATGCGCGCCTGCCATACATCTTCCTGCTGTCGCGGATCGCGCACTACCTGAAGCTGATTCAGCGCGAGAACATCGGCACCACCAAGGATCGCCGCCTGCTGGAACTGGAACTCAACACCTGGATCAAGACGCTCGTCACCGAGATGACCGATCCCGGCGACGAGCTGCAGGCCTCGCACCCGCTGCGCGAGGCCAAGGTTCTGGTCGAGGATATCGAGGACAACCCCGGCTTCTTCCGCGTGAAGCTCTTCATCGTGCCGCACTTCCAGATCGAGGGCATGGACATCAATCTGTCGCTCGTATCGCAGATGCCCAAGGCGAAGAACTGAACGGCCGCGGCCGTTCCTGAAACGCTGACATGACGACGTTCCGACGCACGCTGGCTCTACAGCCACCGTGCGGCACCTCCCATGCGGAAAGGGTTCCTTTCCGCGTACCAGCCGAGCACGATGAAGATAACAAGACCGCTGTGGGCACAGGGCATTTTCATGACCCCGCAGCATTTCCAGCAACAGGCGCTGTGGGACCGGTATGCCGACGAGC
This sequence comes from Cupriavidus sp. 22TCCZM01-5, assembly GCF_057798915.1. Classification (NCBI taxonomy): domain Bacteria; kingdom Pseudomonadati; phylum Pseudomonadota; class Betaproteobacteria; order Burkholderiales; family Burkholderiaceae; genus Cupriavidus; species Cupriavidus sp. 22TCCZM01-5. Next base: position 45,886 of record NZ_JBYOJR010000014.1, on the reverse strand, counting down.
AAGTCGCACGCATGGCGAGTCCCGACCCGTGGGGCATTGTCCGCATCGCGTTCGACCGAGAGGCTTTGCCCATCCATCGGCTGTCGGCAAATTCTCTCGTCCTGCGGCTGCCGGACGGCACCGTCATCGATACGGAAACTGCCGACCTGACGCCCCCGGCGCGTGACCTGGGCGATGTCCCGGCTACCGTCGACGCCGTGGTGGTGCTGGTCGGCCTGGCACTCGTTGACGCACAAGGCGGCAACTGCGTGGAGGCGCGGGAACGGCCCGCCCGGCCGCGGCGTTTCGTGCGCGAATACCTGGAAGTCTCCGACTTGCACGGGGAAGGCAAGGAAGAAATCAGCGTCGAGCGGCATGCGCTCGCGCTTCTCTTCGACTTCGAGGAACACGGCGATTATGTGACCTGCCCGATTGCGCGGCTGGTGCGCACCCCGCAGGGGCGCTTCGAAGTCGATCCGGCTTTTGTACCGCCCTGCCTCTTCCTGTCGGCCAGCGACCGGCTTACAGAGCGGATGAGCCGGCTGTCAGAAATCCTGATCGCCAAAAGCGCGAGCCTGGCCGTGCGCCGGCGCGAGCGCTCCGACCAGATCGCCGACTACGCGGTCGCCGATGTGGCCCTCTTCTGGCTGTTGCACAGCGTGAACAGCAGCTGGCCGGAGCTGGCGCGCCTGTGCACCGCGCCACAGCAGCATCCCGAACGGCTTTACGGCGTCCTGGCGCGCCTGGCCGGGGCGCTGCTGACCTTCTCCACCACCGAGACGCTGCAGGCCATCCCGGCCTATGATCACCTCGCCCCCGAGCCGGTTTTCTCGGAACTGGAATCGCTGATCCGCGCGCTGCTTGACACGGTGATCCCGTCACGCGTGGTGCCAGTGGCTCTGGAGCGCACCCGGCCCACGGTCTGGGTCGGCAAGATCCTTGACGAGCGCCTGGTCGAAGGTGCCGAGTACTACCTGTCCGTGCAAGCCGGGCTGCCCGCCCACGCGCTGCTCGAACAACTGCCTCGGCTGTGCAAGGCTGGGGCGCCGGACGAGGTGGCACAGATCGTCAACTCCGCCCTGCCGGGTATCCCGCTGCGCGCGATGTCGCGCCTGCCGGCTGCGATCCCCGTGCGCATCGAGAACCAGTACTTTGCACTCGACAGCGGCCACCCGGCCTTCCAGCGCATGCTGGACGCGCGGGCCTGCCAGTTCTACGTGCCGGCCTCCCTGCCGGACGTGTCGCTCGAACTCTTCGCGGTATTGCCGGCATGAGATCTTCCGCCATGATGCTCCCGCTCGCCCTGCGCGACACTGCGCTGACCGTGACGGCGCTCGCCGACGCTGCCAGGCCAGCACCTGGCTTCGAGACGTTCCGTACGAGGTGTCTGGAACAAGTGTCCCGTCTGCGCGAGGAATTCTCGGCGAAGGGCCAGCCAGCCGATGTCGTCGAGGATGCCGCCTATGCCCAGTGCGCCTTGCTGGACGAGGTCGCGCTGCGTTGGCTGCAAGGCACCGACCGCGACGCCTGGGAGCGCGAGCCCCTGCAAGTGGCGCAGTTCCAGAGCCATGACGCCGGTGAAGCGCTGATCACCCGCATCGAGCGGCGCCTGGCCGAGCCGCAGCCGGTGCTGCCATTGCTCGCCGTGTTCCACGCCGTCCTCGGGCTGGGTTTTCAAGGCCGGTTTGCGCTGAAGGGAGCCAGTGCCCGCGCCGCGCTCATGCGCGCCATCGATGAGCGCCTTGGTTACGCCGGCGTGCAGGAGGCATCCGGCCCGGTGCTGGTGACCGTCGGCAAGACGTCCCGGTGGCGCCACCTGTCGCCGCTTGCCTGGGTGGCCATCGCATGCGTTGGCTCGGGCCTTGTCTATGTTGCTCTGGACCGGTGGCTGGCCGCGGCGATCGCCCGCCTTGCAGGCTGAGAGGGCATTCGTGACCGGCTACCCCTACCGTACGCTGTTTGCCTGGCTCGCGGCACTGGCGCTCGCCTGGCTGGCATTCAGTTCGCCTTGGGCGTCGAAATGGAATCTGCTGCTCGCCGCCTTCACAATCGTCATGGCGTTGTTGGCGATCCTTGCGGCCACCCGGCGGCGGCGTGCACGGCGCCGCGCCGCGGAGCCGGTCCTGCATTCTGTCAGGGCTTCACTGGACGCGCTGCCGGGAGACACCCGGCGCAATACGCCACTGGTTTTGGCCGTGGGAGATGCGGCCGGCGCCCCGGCGCTGGCCTTCGGCGAGGCTCTGGTTCGCATCACCGACACCGCGATCTGGGTGCGTGTTGACGACCCGACCCGGCTGGCACACGTGGCGGATGCCCTCAAGCGATGGCGCGAGGGGCAGGGCCCGGATGCCGTCGCCTGCCTGATTGGCGCCGACCAGGCGAACGATGCGGGTGCGCTGAACGCCGGCCTCAGGCGCTGGCGCTCGGCCGTCGACGAGGCCAGCCGTGCGCTCGGCCATGCGTTGCCGGTCTGCCTCGCCGTGTATGCCGAGGAGGCCAACTGCACGCCTGACGACTGTCCCTGGTTCGGAATGTCGGGCACGGAGGCGGTGCCGGGGGATGCCCTGCCGGACTTCGTCGCCGCGCACGCTCTGCTGTATGCGCAGGCCGCAGGGCCTGCCGACCGCGAGGCCCGAATGCACCGCGCCGCGCGACTTGATGCCCTGGCACGTTGGGCCGCTGGCGCGCTGCTGCCGGCCCTTGTCGACAGCCAGCGCAATAGCTTCCGCAATGGGATTCGATACGGGCGCCCGGTGCACGTCACGGCCTTCGGCGTGACCTGCGTCGCCGGCGTCCCCGCTGCGGACTCGCTGCTTGCCCGCTTCAGCGAACAAACGACAGCGCTTGCCCGGCTCCCCAGGGACGGCAGCCGTGCCGCTTACCCGCTGCCAGCGCCCCTGATCCAGGGCATCGCCCTGCAGCCAGTGCGGCGGACATTTCCGCGCGCCCTGGCGCATGCCTTTGCCTGGCTGTCGGTGGCCTTCTGCGCCGCCTGCGCGGCCTCGGCCTGGCAGAACCGGGCACTGGTCGCGCGCGTCATGGCCGATATGGCCCGCTATCGCGCGATCGGCCCCGAGCACGACGCCGCGCGGGTCGATGCGCTGCAGGCCATCAAGCGCGATCGTGACGAGCTCGAGCAGTATGGCCACGCCGGTGTACCACCGCGTCTGGGCCTGGGCTTTTATCGCGGCGCCCCGTTGCTGTCCCCGCTCAATGCCCTGATCGCCGCATATCAGCCGCCAGCGCCGCCGCCTGCAACCATCGAGCTCGACAGCCTGTCGCTCTTCAGGAGCGGCAGCGCCGTGCTGAACCCCGGATCGAACCGGGTACTGATCGGCGCGCTCGAGATGATCAAGGCTCACCCGGACAAGCGCGTGCTGGTGGCCGGACACACTGACACCATCGGCAACCCGCACAGCAACCTCAAATTGTCCGAGGCACGTGCCGCCTCGGTGCGCGACTGGCTGGCGGATGCAGCCGACCTGCCGCTCACCCACTTTGCAATTCAAGGCTATGGCGACACTCGTCCCACGGCCGCCAACGACACCGAAGCGGGGCGCGCCGCGAACCGCCGGGTCGAGATCACGCTTATCCCCGATTGCCGCGATGGTCATCGCGACAATCGGACAACCTCTGGCCAGTCGGCCTGTTCATTCCAGCAAAAGGAGTAGAAAGCAATGGCAATTCCCGCATACATGTGGATCAAGGACGATGGCGGCGCCGATGTCAAGGGTTCGGTCACCGTGTCCGGCCGCGAAGGCAGCGTCGAAGTGGTCGCGTTCGACCACGCTGTCAACATCCCGACCGATTCCAACACCGGCAAGCTGACCGGCACCCGCGTACACAAGCCGATCGTGTTCACCAAGGAAACCGACGCCTCGACCCCCTACCTGTACAAGGCGGTCACCAGCGGCCAGACCCTGAAGTCGATCGAGATCAAGTGGTACAAGATCGACGACGCGGGCAAGGAAAAGGAGTACTTCAACACCAAGCTGGAAAACGTGAAGGTGGTCGGCGTCACGCCCAAGATGCTGGACATCAAGAACCCGGCCTACGAGAAGCACAACCACCTCGAAGACATCGAACTGCGCTACGAAAAAATCACCTGGTCATACAAGGACGGCAACATCATCCACGCCGACAGCTGGAACGAGCGCTCGTAAGACGCTGCTGCCGGTGCCTGCAACCGGCTGGTCATCTCGCGCGGACGACATGTCGTGGTCCGCGCGCCCCCAGTCCTCTCCCCGCTTCGCCCATGACTGCCCGCGATCTATCCCCGTTCCTGCGTCGCCTGAATGACCACTGCGCCCGCGCCCTCACCGATGCCGCCAGCCTTTGCGAAGCCCGTGCCCACCGGGATATCGAGGTCGAGCACTGGCTGATCAAGCTGCTGGAGCTGGGCGATGGCGACCTGCTAGCGATCCTGCGGCGCTATGAACTGGATGTCGACGGCATCTGGAACGCGCTGCTGGCCGCCATCGACCGGCTGCCACACGATCTGCGCGGCAAGCCCGGCCTCTCGCAGCGCGTCGGCCAGTGGCTCGAGATCGCCTGGATGCGCGCATCGCTCGAAGCGACGGCACCCGGCGAGTCGAAATCCATCCGTTCCGCGCACTTGCTCGCCGCGCTGGCCGAGTCGCCGTACTTGCTGCGCGCACCCGATGCGTGGCCGCTCCTGTCCGTGTCGGCCGCGCAGATCGAGCGCCTGACGCACGAACTGAACAAGATCTCCGTCGAGGCGGTTACGCCCGTTGCCCATGGTGCCGATGGGAAAGCTTCCGATTCGCCAATGCCGGAGCCAGCCCCGCCGAGGCCGATGCCGGGTCAGGCTGACACCTCCGCGCTGGCCCGCTTCACCACCGATATCACGCAGAAGGCGCGCGACGGCAAGATCGACCCTGTGTTTGGCCGCGATGTCGAAATTCGCCAGATGGTCGATATCCTGGCACGGCGGCGCAAGAACAACCCGATCCTGGTTGGCGAGCCGGGGGTGGGCAAGACCGCGCTCGTGGAAGGGCTGGCGCTCAAGATCGCCGAAGGGGATGTGCCCGCCGTCATCCGGGACGTCAGCGTGCTGACGCTGGACCTGGCGCTGTTGCAGGCCGGTGCAGGCGTCAAGGGCGAATTCGAGCAGCGCCTCAAGAATGTGATTGAGGCCGTGCAGCAATCCCCGACCCCGACCTTGCTCTTCATCGATGAGGCCCACACCCTAATCGGCGCGGGCAATACCGCCGGTGGCGCCGATGCCGCGAATCTGCTCAAGCCCGCGCTCGCGCGGGGTGAACTGCGCACCATTGCGGCCACCACCTGGTCCGAATACAAGCAGTATTTCGAGCGCGACGCCGCGCTCGAACGTCGTTTCCAGATGGTCAAGGTCGACGAGCCCGATGAGGAGAACGCCTGCCTGATGCTGCGCGGCCTGAAGGAGCGGTATGCCCGACACCACGGCGTACACATCACCGATGCGGCCGTCGCCGCAGCCGTCCGGCTGTCGCACCGCTACCTCACCGGGCGCCAGTTACCGGACAAGGCCGTCGACCTGCTCGACACCGCCGCCGCGCGCGTGCGCATGAGCCTGGAGGCCACACCGGTCGCCATTTCCGCCTGCGAAGCCGAGCGCGCGGCCCTCGAGGTCGAGCGCACTGCCCTGCTGCAGGACCGCGACGCCACCGGTGCCGAGGCCGGCGCAAGGCTGGCGGCCATCGATGCCCGGCTGGCCGCGCTGGCCAGCGAGTTGAACGCGTTCTCGCACGCCTTCACCGAACAGAAACGCGCCGCCGGGAACCTGATCGCATTGCGCGCTCAATGGCACGCGGCCACCGATGAGTCGGTCCGCCGGGATCTGGTGCCGTCGATCCAGGCCGCGCACCAGGCGCTAGCCAGGCAGGGCCACCCCGCGCTGCTGCACGCGGAGGTCGACGAGACGGCCATTGCCCAGGTGATTGCCGATTGGACTGGGGTACCGGTCGATAGTCTGCTGTCCAGCGAGCTGGCCAACCTGTTGGAGCTGGAAGCGCGTCTGGGCCGGGTAGTGGTCGGCCAGGACGAGGCGCTGGCCGCGCTTGGCAAGAGCCTGCGGGCGGCCAAGGCGGGACTCAAATCCGGGGATGCGCCGCTGGGCGTGTTCCTGCTGGTCGGGCCTTCCGGCGTCGGCAAGACGGAAACAGCCCGTGCACTGGCGGATCTGATGTTTGGCGGCGAGCGCTCGCTGATCACCATCAACCTGTCGGAATACCAGGAAGCGCACACGGTCTCGCAGTTGAAGGGTTCGCCGCCGGGGTACGTCGGATACGGAGAAGGCGGCGTGCTGACCGAGGCGGTCCGTCAGCGCCCTTACAGCATCGTTCTCCTGGATGAAGTCGAGAAAGCCCACCGCGACGTACTGAACCTGTTCTACCAGGTCTTCGACCGCGGCTTCATGCGCGACGGCGAAGGCCGGGTGATCGACTTCCGCAATACCGTCATCCTGATGACCTCGAACCTGGGCAGCGAACAGCTTCTGGCAGCGGCCGATGCCGCGGCGCAGGCCGCTGCCGAACTCCCGGCCGGCACCCTGATGGAAGCGATCCGTCCGCTGCTGGTCGACCATTTCCAGCCAGCGCTGCTCGCACGTTTCCAGACCATCGTGTACCGCCCGCTGTCGGCCGAGGCCATGGGCACGATCGTGCGGATGAAGCTTGGCAAGGTGGCCGACCGGATCGCGCGTCGCTATGGCGTGCCGTTACGGTGTGATGATTCCCTGGTGGCCGAACTGGTGCGGGCCTGTCTGCTGCCCGATTCGGGCGCGCGCAACATTGACAGCCTGCTCGACCAGCAGATCCTGCCGGTACTGTCGCGCGAGCTGCTGGTGCGTATGGCCGACAGGCAGGCGCCGGCGCCGATCCATCTGTCGTTCTCCGAGGAAGACGGCATCGGCTTGATCTTCGAGGAAGCATCCGTCACCACGGAGGCGAGCGCGTGACAAGGGGCGGGCCGGGCCTCTTCGAGGCGGTGACCGGATTCTTTGCGAACGGGTTCGCGATCGACGAGTTCGACGCTGCCACGCAGACCTTCCTGTCGATACAGGACAACATCCAGCGCATCCTCAACAGCCGCCGCGGTGGCCTGGCCCACTTGCCGGACTATGGCCTCGGCGATCTGTCCCGCATCTACCGGCACCTGCCGGCCTCGGCGCACACGCTCAAGCGCGAAATCGAGACCACGCTGCTGCGCTATGAACCGAGGCTGAAGGCGGTCGACCTCACGATCGAGGAGACCGAGCCGGGCATGCTGCTCAGCTTCACCATGAGCTGCCACCTGCACCAGGCCGGGCTGGTGCGGTTCGGCACGCACTTCACACCTGACGGACAGACGCGGCTCAAACTGCTGAAGGCCGACCGCGATCGTGAATGACTCCACGACCGATAGCGCGCCCGTCCCCCGCAAGCGGGAGACGGGCGCAAACATGCGGGCAACCTCTGTCGCGTTGTGGGAGAACGCTCCCAACCGCGCTTACTCGACCGCGATCCCCTTCTCGCGGATCACCTTGCCCCACTTGGCGTAATCCTGGCGGATACGCTGGCCCATCTGCGCCGGCGCCTGATAGTTGGCGATGGCGCCGGCCTTCAGCAGCTTGTCCTGGACATCCTTGTCAGCCAGGATCTTTCCGACTTCGGTCGAGACGCGATCCACGACATCCTTCGGCGTTCCCGGCGGCGCCAGCAAGCCGCCCCACGACACCGCGTCATAGCCCTTGAAGCCTTGCTCGGCGATGGTCTTGACGTCCGGCAGCATGGCCACGCGCTGCGGCGAACCGACCGCGATGGCGCGCAGCTTGCCAGCCTGGATGTGCGGCAGCGCGGCGACGAGGTCGGCATACATGATGGGCACCTGGCCGCCGATGGTGTCGCTGATGGCCGGCACGCCGCCCTTGTACGGCACGTGCTGCATCTCGAAGCCGCCCATCTGCTTGAGCAGTTCCATGCTCAGGTGGCCGAAGCTGCCGGCACCCGAGCTGGTGTAGTTGAGCTTGCCGGGCTGGGCCTTGGCCTGCGCGATCAGCTTCGGCAGGTCCGTCACGTTCGGCAGCAGCGTGGGGTTCACCACGACCACGATGGGCAGGTCATAGACCGTGGCCACCGGCGTGAAGTCCTTGATCGTGTCGTAACCGGCCTTCCGGTACAGATGCGGGGCCAGCAGCGTCGGCGTGGCCAGCATCATGAGCGTGTAGCCGTCGGCCGGGCTCTTGGCCACCTGCGCGGCCGCGATCGAACCCGACGCACCGGCGCGGTTCTCCACGATCACGGGCTGCTTGAGGGCCTCGCCTAGCTTCAGGCCGACGATGCGCGACGCGGTGTCCGTGGGGCCGCCCGGCGGGAACGGCACGACCAGCTTGATCGGCTTGCTCGGCCACGCCTGCGCGAACGCGCTGCTGACCAGCAGCGGTGCCGCGGCCAGTGCCAGGATGGCGCGGCGGCGGGAGTGGACCATACGGGTGAAATTTCGAATGCGCACTTTATTGTTCCGGTTTGAGTCAGTGCAAGGTCTCCATTGGGCCCCCTTGCCGGGCCTGGCCGCGCCAACGGTCATGACGTCCGCGCGGCGCAAATACTCAGGCGTTGCCCGGGGTCTCCGGCAGCGTCAGCACGCCACGCGCCTGCAGGTCCTGCAATTGCTCATCGCTCAGCTGAAGCAGGTTCTGCAGCACGGCGCGCGTGCCTTCGCCCAGCGTGGGCGGCGCGCTGCGGATCGGCAGGCGCTGGCCGTCGAGGCGGTACGGCGGCGCGAACACATGCGTGCTGCCGGCCACCGGATGCGGCATCTCGCGCAGCAGGCCGCCCTGGCGGGTCCGCTCGCTGGTCAGCGCCTCGTGCAGGCCGGCCACTTTGCCACAAGGGATGCCGCAGGCCGTCATGCGCTCGAGCAGCAGGTCGCGCTTAAAGCTGCGGATCAGGCCGGTGATAAGCGGGGTCAGCGTCTCGCGGTTCTTCGCCCGCTCGACATTGGTCGCATAGCGCGGATCCTCGACGATGTCCGGGCGCTCGATGACCTGGCGGCAGAACTTGTCGAACTGGCTGTTGTTGCCCACCGCGATGATCAGCGGGCCGTCGGCGGACTCGAACATACCGTAGGGCACGATCGACGGATGGGCATTGCCATAGCGTGCCGGGTCGCGGCCCAGCAGCATGGCGTCCAGGCCATAGTAGCCCGTGACCATCAGGCCGCAGTCGTACAGCGCCATTTCGATCAGCTGGCCCTTGCCCTTGCGTTCGCGGCGGAACAGCGCGGCCAGCACCGCCTGCGCCGCGTACATGCCGGTCATCAGGTCCACCACGGCCACGCCGAACTTCAGCGGCGGCGTGTCGGCTTCGCCGTTGAGCGCCATCAGGCCGGCCTCGCCCTGGATCACCAGGTCGTAGCCGGGGCGCTTGGCCTCTGGGCCGCTGGTGTTGTAGCCAGACACCGCGCAGTAGATCAGCTCGGGCTTGATCGCCTTGAGCTGTTCATAGCCCAGGCCCAGCTTCTCGGCGCCGCCGGTCTTGAAGTTGTGGATGACCACGTCGAACTGCGGCAGCAGGTCATAGACGATCTGCACGCCTTCCTTGCTCTGCAGGTCCAGCGTGATGGACCGCTTGTTGCGGTTCATGCTGTTGAAGTACGTGGTCTCGGTCTTGCCGATGCGCATGCCCCAGTCGCGCGTATCGTCGCCGCGGCCCGGGTGTTCGACCTTGACTACTTCGGCACCGAAGTCGGCCAGGACCTGGCCGCACAGCGGCCCCGCGAACACGCGCGACAGGTCCAGCACACGCACCCCTTCCAGCGGGAAGTCGATGCCCTGGGATTGTTCCGTTGTAGTTTGCATTGCTCGTCTCCATGGGCTGCGACGAGGCAGGGTCGGCCTCGTCGCAATGAACTACTGTGGCCAGGCGGGCGTCATGCGCCGCGCATATCAGCGTGCCTGGTTGAGGCTGGCGAAATCCTTGCCTTCCGCCACCAGCTTTTCCAGCAGCGGCGCCGGCTTCCAGAACAGCGGGTCTTCCTTGGCGAAGGTCCGGATATCTTCCAGGATCTTCGGCAGGCCGACCATGTCCGCGTACTTCATCGGGCCGCCGCGGAAGCGCGGAAAGCCATAGCCGGACAGGAACGTCACGTCGACATCCAGCGGACGCAGCGCGATGCCCTCTTCCACCACCTTGGCGCCTTCGTTGACCATGGCCGCCATATAGCGGCGCATGATTTCCTCGGCCGTGAACTTGCGCGGCACGATGCCCTTCTTCTGGCGCTCGGCATCGACGATGGCAAGCACTTCCGGGTCGGGCTGGCCGACACGCGCGCCCTGCGGGTAGAGGTAGAAGCCGCGGCCGGTCTTCTGGCCGAACCAGCCGCGCTCGCAGATGCGGTCGGCGACCTCGACATAGCGCGCCTTCGGGTCGCGCGTCGCGGCGCGGCGCTTGCGGGTGGCCCAGCCGATGTCGCCGCCGGCCAGGTCGGTCACCTGGAACGGGCCCATCGGGTAGCCGAAGCCGCGCACGGCCTCGTCGATCTCGTAGGGGCTGGCGCCGTCTTCCATGATGTAGTCGGCGGCCTGCTTGTAGACGGCCAGGATGCGGTTGCCGATGAAGCCGTCGCACACGCCCGCGCGCACCGGGATCTTCTTCATGCGCTTGGCGAGCTCGAACGCGGTGACCACGACATCGGGGCTGACCTTCGCCGGCACGACGATCTCCAGCAGCTTCATGATGTTGGCCGGGCTGAAGAAATGCAGGCCGATCACGTCCTGCGGGCGCGAGATGCTGCCGGCAATCGCGTCGATATCGAGATACGAAGTATTGGTGGCCAGCACGGCGCCGGGCTTGCACACGCGGTCCAGCTGCTGGAATACGGCCTTCTTGACCTCGATGTCCTCGAACACGGCTTCGATCACCAGGTCCACGTCGGCAATGGCGTCATACGACGTGCTCGGCGTGTAGCGCGCCAGGATCGCGGCCTTGCCCTCTTCGGTCATGCGGCCCTTGGCGATCAGGCCGTTGTACACCTTCTCGACGTTGGCCTGGCCGCGCGCGATCGACTCGGCGTCGCGCTCGATCATCACCACTGGCAGGCCCGCGTCCAGCGCGGCCACGGTGATGCCCGCGCCCATGGTGCCGCCGCCGATCACGGCGACGCGGTTGAGCGCGCGCGGCGCGGCGCCTTGCGCCTCGGGCACCTTGGCGGTTTCGCGCTCGGCGAAGAAAGCGTGGACCAGGCCCGCGCGCTGCGGGCTGTTCAGGCATTCGACAAACAGCGCACGTTCGCGCGCCAGGCCTTCGTCGAACGGCAGTTCCACCGCCGCGCGCACGCACTCGACGATCTTCAGCGGCGAGAACAGGCCGCGGCTCTTCTTCGCGGTATCGGCTTGCAGCGCATCGAGTTCGGCCAGAGCGGCCGCCTTATCGGCAATGGCCAGGTCGCGCGTGCGGCGCAGCGGCGCGCCTTGGCCGAGCAGTTCGTTGACGTAGGCCAGGCCGGCTGCCACGGGATCATCCCCGTCAGCCAGGCGATCGACCAGCCCGGCGGCCTGCGCGGCCTTGGCCGACAGGTGCTTGCCGCTGAGCATCAGTTCGGCAGCGGCCTTCGCGCCCATCAGGCGCGGCGCGCGCTGCGTGCCGCCGGCACCGGGCAGCAGGCCCAGGTTGACTTCGGGCAGGCCCAGCTTGGCGGCCGGCAGCGCCAGTCGATAGTGCGCCGACATGGCGACTTCCAGTCCGCCACCAAGCGCCGGGCCATGGATGGCGGCGACCATGAGCTTGCCGCTCGCTTCGATCCGATTGCAGACCTCGGGCAGCGACGGCGGCATCGGCGGCTTGCCGAATTCACGGATATCGGCGCCGGCGATGAAGGCCTTGCCTTCCCCCACGACCAGCACGGCGCGCACGCCGGCATCGGCCTGCGCCTGCTCGATCGCCTGCTTCAAGCCCTGGCGCACCGCCACGCCCAGCGCATTGACCGGCGGGTTGCAGAGGCTGATCACCTGCACGTCGCCGTGGCGAAGAGCGCGAACGACGGAAGCTTCGTTGGTCATGGTTGTCTCCGATTGAGGTCAACCCGGCATTTTGCCTCGATAAGCTGGCTATACAATCCCAAAGGCCATTGACAAAATGTCAAACATAATTTGACGCTGCCTCGATCCTTCCGAAGGGAGGCGTTTGCGACATGATATCTGTCCTTCAGGTGCGTTGATGAGCACTAATCAGTGCCGCTGGACAGCAATATCAGGCTGCGATGCGTCCAAACGGTATCTCAGTCCTTCGCTTCCCAAAGAGCAAATTCTTCCCGCGCACCCCGGCACGCCGCCGCATCGCGCGGATTCCGCGGCATACCCGCATTCCCAGCAGAAGCAGCCCGGCCCGCAGTTTCAGCCGGCGAAATTTTTCCGCGCCGCAGAATGACCAGCCTTGCTGCCTGGCCTATAACCCCTCCTACAGGTTTCACTAAATGAAAGCCTGACAAAGGAGACAACCGGCGTGACCACTCCCAGCACCTCGCTGCAGAAGGCCTGCCGCCTGCTGCGCGCGCTGACCGATGCCCGCAACAGCCGCCTGACCGACCTCGCGAACGCCGCCGGCGTCGACAAGGCGTCGGCGCTGCGCCTGCTGGAAACGCTGGTGGCGGAAGGCATGGTGCAACGCGACCCGGCCACCAAGGCGTTCATGCCCGGCCCGGAATGGCTGACGCTGCATGCCACCACCGTGCAGCGCACCGACCTGCGCCCGCTGGTCCGGCCCGCGCTGATCCGGCTGGCCAATGCCTTCCAGGACAGCGCCATCCTGTCCGTGCCCAGCGGCTGCGAATCGGTCTGCATCGAGCTGCGCCTGGGCACCTTCCCGATCCGCGCCAATTACCTGGAGATCGGCAGCCGCCGGCCACTGGGCATCGGCGCCGGCAGCCTGGCGCTGCTGGCCGCCCTGCCCGATGCGGAGGTAGAGGCCGTGCTCGACGGCATCGCGCCGGCCATGCGCCGCTATCCGCGTTTCAGCCGGCCCATGCTGCTCGGCCATATACAGGCCACGCGCGAACGCGGCTACGCGGTGCTGCTGGATGTGGTGGTAGAGCGCATGGGCGGCATCGCCATCGCGCTGCGCGGCCCCGACGGCTACCCGCTCGGCGCGATCAGCATCGCCGCACTCGATGAGCGCATCACCGACCGCGAAGCCGCCATGGCGCGCGCGCTGCGGCGTGAAGCCGAAGCCTTCGACCAGACCTGGCGCCCGCACACCGGCGCTTCCCCCGACACAGAACGAGAACGGCCGGCCGCCCGGCCACGCGCCCGAGAGGAGGCATGACATGCGCTGGAAGCAACGTCCGCAAGGTTCCAACTGGGGCGATTTCGGGCCCGACGACCAGCTCGGCCGCATCAACCTGATCGGCCCCGAGCAGGTCGTGAAAGGCGCGCGCGAGGTGCAGGCCGGACTCAGCTTCTGCCTGTCGCTGCCGCTCGACTACCCGGGCGGCAACAAGCTCAACCCGCGCCGCCACCCGCCGGTGCTGCGCTCGACCTTCCGCGATGACATCCCGTATGTGAATTTCCCGCTGGCGAAGATCGATCCGGCCGCCATCGATGTCCTCAGCGACGACCAGGTGCTGATGTGCCTGCAGTACAGCACGCAATGGGATTCGCTGGCACACGTGGGCGCGCTGTTCGATGCCGACGGCGACGGCAGGCCCGAGCGCGTCTACTACAACGGCTACCGCGCCAACGAGCATATCGTCGGCCCCGTTGACTACGCCGAGGACGACCACTTCGCGGCCCACCCCTGCGGCCACGATCACAGCGCTGCACAGGCGCTGGGCATTGAGAACTTCGCGGTCAGTGGCATGCAGGGCCGCGGCGTGCTGGTGGACCTGGCCCACACCTTTGGCATGGACTTCCGCAACGTCGGCTATGACGACCTGATGCAGGCCATGGACGCCACCAAGGCCGAGGTCGAGCCCGGCGACATGCTGCTGCTGCGCACCGGCTTTGCCGAAATCGTGCTGTCGATGCAGCGCGAGCCCGACGAAGCGGTGCTGCACCACAGCTGCTGCGCGCTCGACGGGCGCGACGACAAGCTGCTGCAATGGATCACCGATGCCGGCATTGCCGCGCTGGCCGCCGACAACTACGCGGTCGAGCGCTACCCGGCCCGCCCCGCGCCCGATGGCGACAAGCACCACCCGCTGCTGCCGCTGCACCACCACTGCCTGTTCAAGCTGGGCCTGCCGCTGGGCGAGCTGTGGTACCTGCGCGAACTTGCCGACTGGCTGCGCGCCAATGGCCGCACCCGCTTCCAGCTCACCGCGCCGCCGCTGCGCCTGCCGGGGGCGGTGGGCTCGCCGGTGACACCGATCGCCGCGGTCTGACCACATCACACGACACTACACAACGAGCCAGGGAGACGACATGAAGCTACGCCATTCGATGTTCCGCAAGGCCGCCGGCACGCTCGCCATGGCTGCCGCGCTTGCCTGCGGCGCCGCGCAGGCCCAGCCAGCGGCAGTAATCTCTGACGACATGGTCAAGATCGGCATGCTGCTCGACATGAGCGGCCTGTACGCCGACGTCACCGGCCGCGGCAGCGCCACCGCGGCGCAGATGGCCATCGACGACTTCGGCGGCAAGGTGCTGGGCAAGAAGATCGAGCTGGTGGTGGTCGACCACCAGAACAAGGCGGACATCGCCGCCAACAAGGCGCGCGAATGGTTCGACACGGGCCATGTCGATGCCATCCTCGACGTGGCGGCATCCGCGCCGGCGCTGGCCGTGCTCGACGTAGCCAAGCAGAAAAACCACATCGTGGTGTTCTCAGGCCCCGGCAGCGAGCGCATCACCAACGACCTGTGCACGCCGGTGTCGGTGCACTATGCTTACGACACCTATGCGCTCGCCAATACCACCGCGCGCGCCATGGTGCAGCGTGGCGGCAAGACCTGGTTCTTCCTGACCGCCGACTATGCCTTCGGGCACACGCTGCAGGAGTCGGCCACCGCGGTGATCAACGAAGCCGGCGGCAAGGTGCTGGGCGCCGCGCGCCACCCCATCGGCGCGAGCGACTTCGCGTCCTACCTGCTGCAGGCACAGGCCAGCAAGGCGCAGGTGGTAGGCCTGGCCAATGCGGGCGGCGACACCGTCAACGCGATCAAGGCTGCATCTGAATTCGGCCTGACCCGCAACGGCGCGCAGCGCATGGCCGGCCTGCTGCTCTACATCAACGATATCCATGCGATCGGCCTGAAGACGGCCGCCGGGCTGGTGCTGACCGAGGCCTTCTACTGGGACATGAACGACGCCACGCGGGCCTGGTCGCGGCGCTACTTCGAGAAGGTGAAGAAGATGCCGAACATGAGCCAGGCGGGCGCCTATTCATCGGTCATGCACTACCTGAAAGCCGTGCAGGCCGCGGGCACCGACGAAACCGCCGCGGTGATGAAGAAGATGAAGTCCATGCCGATCAACGACTTCTTTGCGAAGAATGGCCGCATCCGCGAAGACGGCCGCATGATCCACGACATGTACCTGTTCGAAGTGAAGAGCCCGGCCGAATCGAAATATCCGTGGGACTACTACAAGGTGCTGGCAACGGTGCCCGGAGAGCAGGCCTTCATGCCGGTGTCGAAGTCGCAGTGCCCGCTGCTCAAGCGCTGACATGGCGAACAAGAGCTACGTACGCGGCACCGGCAACACGCGCTTCGGCCGCATCGAGGGCAGCACGCCGCTGACGCTGATGGCGCAGGCCACTGATGCCGCGCTGGCCGACAGCGGCCTGTCGCGCGCCGACATCGACGGCGTGCTGTGCGGCTATGCCACCACGGTGCCGCACCTGATGCTGGCCGACCGCTTCTGCGAGTACGCCTCGCTGACGCCGGCCTATGCGCACGGCGTGGCTGCGGGCGGCGCCACCGGCGGCGTGATGGCGATGCTCGCGCACGAGCTGGTGCACGCCGGCCGCTGCCGCCACGTGCTGGTGGCGGCCGGTGAAAACCGGCTCAGCGGCCAGAGCCGCGACCAGTCGATCCAGACGCTGGCGCAGGTCGGCGAACCACATGCCGAGGTGCCCAATGGCGCATCGGTGCCGGCCTACTACGCGCTGCTGGCCTCACGCTACCTGCATGAAGCCGGCATGGATGCCGATGCGCTGTCGGACTTTGCCGTGCTGATGCGCGAGCACGCCGCCAGCCATCCGGATGCGCATCTGCGCGAACCGTTGTCGCTGGCCGATGCACGTGCAGCGCGTGCCATCGCCACGCCGCTGCGCCTGTCGGATTGCTGTCCGATCTCCGATGGCGCGGTCGCTGTGATCGTGTCGGCCGAGCCCGGCCCCGGCACGCCGGTGCGCATCGCCGGCGCGGGGCAGGCGCACCGGCACCAGCACCTGAGTGCGATCGACGACGTCATGCAGACTGGCGCCGCGGACGCCGCGCGGCGCGCGTTTGCCGAGGCGGGCGGCGGTGTGGAAGGCATCGATTACCTGGCGATCTACGACTCGTTCACCATCACGCTGGTCATGCTGCTGGAAGAACTCGGGCTGGCAGGACGCGGGCAGGCGCATGCGCGGCTGCGCGCCGGCGACTTCGGCTCCGACGGCGCGCTGGCGCTCAATACGCATGGCGGCTTGCTGGCCTTCGGGCACTCGGGCGTGGCCGGCGGCCTGATGCACCTGGCCGAAGCCGCGCGCCAGCTCGCGGGCCGTGCCGGCGCACGCCAGGCGGGCACACGCCGGCGCGCGCTGTTCCACGCCGATGGCGGTGTGCTGTCGTCCCACGTCAGCCTGGTGCTGGAGGCCATGCCATGACCCATCCCTACACCGCCGGCCTGGACGCCGGCGTCGTGCGCTACCAGTGCTGCGACGACTGCGGGGCATGGCAGCCGCTGGAGCGCCACGCGTGCCGCGCCTGCGGCGGCGTGCAACTACGCTGGCGCGATGCCGTCGGACTGGCGACAGTCCACGCCGTGACCGAGATCAGCCGTGCGCCGGACGAAGCTTTCCGCGCGCTCGCGCCCTACACGCTGGTGCTGGCCACGCTCGACGAAGGCCCGCGCGTGATGGGCCATGCCGAGCCCGGCGTGGCCATCGGCGACCGGGTGCGGGCGAGGTTCCTGCGCTTCGGCGAGGGCACGCTGCTGCGTTTCCGGCGCGAATAGCGCCACCTTTGGCGCCTTGCCGGCAAGCGCCCGCCCCGTCCCAACCGGCATCCACAACCGGAGTACTCCTTGGCACCGAAACGATCCCGGCGGCACGCGCTCGCCTTGCTTTCCTGTCTGGCCCTGTCCGCTACGGCCTTGCCGGCGGCGCACGCACAAACGTTCCCGAACAAGCCCATCCGGCTGGTGGTGCCCTATCCGCCCGGCGGTCCCACCGATATCGTCGCCCGCGTGGTCGGGCAGAAGCTGACCGACAAACTCGGCCAGCCGCTGGTGGTGGAGAACCGGCCGGGCGCCGGCGGCAATATCGGCGCCGAAGCCGTGGCCAAGGCCGCGCCGGACGGCTACACGCTGCTGGTCGCCACCACCGCGCACGCCATCAACATGACGCTGTTCAGCAAGCCCGGCTATGACACGCGCAAGGACTTCGCGCCGGTCAGCATGCTCACGCGCGGCCCGCTGGTGCTGGTGACCGCGCCAGCCACGCCGGCCGGCAACGTGGCCGAGCTGATCGCGCTGGCCAAGTCCAGGCCGGGACAGGTCACCTTCGCCAGCTCCGGCAACGGTCAGTCGACCCATCTCGCCGCGGAACTGTTCAACAGCATGGCGGGCATCCACATGACGCACGTACCGTACAAGGGTAGCGCTCCCGCACTGACCGACGTGATGGGCGGCCAGGCCACGGTGATGTTCGACACCATGCTCTCGGCCATGCCCTTCGTGCGCGACGGCAAGCTCAAGGCGCTCGCCATCACGGGTGCCACGCGCTCGCCGGCCGCGCCAGACACACCGACCATCGCGCAGGCCGGACTGCCTGGCTACGAGGCGAGCGCCTGGAATGCGCTGCTGGCCCCGGCCAGCACGCCGCCCGCGGTCCTCGGCACGCTCAACGGCGCACTCAAGGCCGTCCTGCAGGATCCGGACGTCCGCGCGCGCTTTGCCTCGCAGGGCTTCGCCGCCGAATGGACCGAGCCCCCCGCCACCGCCCGCTTCATCGGGCAGGAGATCGACAAGTGGGCCCGGGTCGTGAAGACCTCGGGCGCCACCATCGACTGAACTCTCACGAATCCCGCTTATTGCCTTGCTCATGACCGCCCCACTCCAACCCCTGCTCTCCCCTCGCTCGATTGCCGTGATCGGTGCCTCCGACAATATCCACAAGATCGGCGGCCGGCCCATCCACTACATGAAGACGCACGGCTACGCCGGTACCCTCTACCCCGTCAATCCGCAGCGCGATGCTATCCAGGGCCTGCGCGCCTACCCCACGCTGGATGCGCTGCCGGAAGTCCCGGAGCTGGCCATCATCATCGTGGCCGGCGAGGCCGCGGTGCAGGCCGTGCACGACTGCGCGCGGCTCGGCGTGGCGGCGGCCATCGTGATCGCCTCCGGTTTCGGCGAGGCGGGCCCGGAAGGCCTCCGCCAGCAGGACGAGATGGTGCGCGCCGCGCGCGCTGCCGGCCTGCGGCTGGTGGGCCCGAACAGCCAGGGCCTGGCCAGCTTCGGCAGCGGCGCGATCGCCAGCTTCTCCACCATGTTCATCGAGGTGCCGCCGCAGGATGGTCCGGTGGCCGTGGTCAGCCAGAGCGGCGGCGTGGCGGCCATGGTCTACGGGCTGCTGCGCGGACAGGGCATCGGCGTGCGACATATGCACGCCACCGGCAACCAGGCCGATGTCACGGTCAGCGAACTGGCGCTGGCCGTCGCGCATGATCCCGGCGTGCGGCTGGTGCTGCTGTACCTGGAGAGCCTGACCGATCCCGAGGTGCTGGCCGAAGCCGCGCGCGTGGCGCGGGCCCGCAACGTGCCGGTCGTGGCGGTCAAGGCGGGACGATCGCAGGACGGCCAGCGCGCCGCGGCCTCGCATACCGGCGCGATCGCCAACGAAGACCGCGCCGTCGATGCCTTCCTTGCCCGCCATGGCATCTGGCGCGTGGACGATGCGCACACACTGGCGCGCTGCGCGCCAATGTACCTGCGTGGCTGGGATGCCGGCGGGCGCCGGCTGGTGGTGATAAGCAACTCGGGCGCAAGCTGCGTCATGGCGGCCGACGCGGCGCAGTCATTCGGACTGACGCTGGCGCCGCTGTCCGGCACTACCCGGGCCGCGCTCGCCGAACGCCTGCCCGGCTTTGCCACGACCACGAACCCGGTCGACGTCACCGCGGCGCTGCTCACCAACAGCGCACTGTTTGGCGAGGTGCTGCCCGTAGTGGCGCGTGACCCTTCGGCCGACCTTTTCCTGCTCGACATCCCGGTCTCCGGCATGGGCTACGACGTGTCGCGCTTCGCGCGCGACGCCGCGGCGTTTGCCGACACCGCGGGCAAGCCCATCGCGGTCGCGGCCTGGCAGGCGCCGGTGGCCGAGGCATTCCGCGAAGCCGGCGTACCGACCTACGCCAGCGGCGCCGAAGCGCTGTCGGCGTTCTCGCAACTGGTCTCGCACCAGCAACGCCTGCGGCAGATCGCCGCCGAAGGCGAGCCGCCGGTGCCGGCGCGCCACGCGCAGCCGATCGCTGCTGCAGGCACGACGATGAGCGAGGCCGCAAGTCTCGCCCGGCTGGTGGCGGCCGGCATGCCGGTGGTCGAGCACTACGTCTGCCATGACGTCGATGCCGCGGTGGCCGCCTGGCAACGCATCGGCGCGCCCGTGGCGGTCAAGGCAAGCTCCCCGCAGGTGCCGCACAAGAGCGAGCACGGGCTGGTGGCCCTGCATTGCAACGATCCGGAAGCGGTTGCCGGCGCCTTCACGGCACAGACCCGCAAGCTGCAGTCGATGGGCGTGACGTGTGAAGGCGTCGTGGTCGCGCGCATGGCGCGCGGCCAGCGCGAATGCATGATCGGCGCGCATTGGGACCCGGTGTTCGGCGCGGTGCTGGTGGTCGGCGACGGCGGCAAGTATGTCGAGGTGCTGCGCGACACTGCCGTGCTGCTCGCCCCCTGCCGCGAGGCGGACGTAGAACGGGCGCTGGCCGGTCTGCGCATCGCCCCGCTGCTGCTGGGCGTGCGCAACGAGCCGGCCGTGGACATTGCAGCCCTGTGCCGGCTGGCCGTACAGGTGGGCGAGCTGGTCCACGAGGCCGGTGGCGCCATTCACTCCGTCGACCTCAACCCGGTCATGGCGAACCCCGACGGTGTGGTGGTGTTGGATGCGCTGCTCGAGGTGGCGGAAGCCCCGCGTCAGGGCCGTTGACGACCGATCGCCCTGGAAGCGGCTTCAGTCGACGGCGTTCAGGGCTTCGCCCAGCGCATTAATCAGGTCGTCGATCTCGCGCGGGTCGGCAATGAACGGCGGCGCGAGCTGGATGGTGTCGCCGCCGTAGCGCACATAGAAGCCCTTCTTCCAGCAGTGCTGGGCAATCTCGTAAGGGCGGCGGCCCGGTTCGCCGGGCGCGTGCGCGATGGTCAGGCCGGCGGCCAGGCCGTAGTTGCGGATGTCCAGCACATGCTTGCTGCCCTTCAGGCTGTGCACGCTTTCCTCGAACATCGGCGCGAGCGCGCGCACGCGTCCGACCATGTCCTCCTTCTGCAGTACATCCAGCGCGGCGATGCCGGCGGCGCAGGCGACCGGGTGCGCGGAGTAGGTGTAGCCGTGCGGGAACTCCAGCATGTAGTCGGGGCCGCCCGACTGCATGAAAGTGTCGTAGATCTCCTTGCTGGCGATCACCGCGCCAAGCGGCTGCGCGCCGTTGGTAACCTGCTTGGCCACGTTCATGATGTCCGGCACCACGCCGAACGCTTCCGCCGCGGTGGTCGCGCCGACACGGCCGAAGCCAGTGATGACCTCGTCGAAGATCAGCAGGATGTTGTAGGCCGTGCAGATCTCGCGCAGGCGCGCCAGATAGCCGGCCGGCGGGATCACCACGCCCGCCGATCCGGAGAACGGCTCGACGATCACTGCGGCAATGGTCGAGGCGTCATGCAGTGCGATCAGGTCGAGCAGGCGGTCGGCCAGCTCGGCGCCATGCGGCGGCAGGCCGCGCGAGAACGCGTTCTGCGCCAGTTGCGTATGGGGCAGGAAGTCCGCTTCGATCCCCTGGCCGAACAGCTTCCGGTTCGGCGCGATGCCGCCTACCGAGATGCCGCCGAAGTTCACGCCGTGGTAGCCCTTCTCGCGGCCGATCAGCCGGGTCTTGCCGGCCTGACCTTTGGCCCGCCAGTAGGCGCGGGCCATTTTCAGCGAGGTGTCGGCCGCCTCGGAGCCTGAGCCGGTGAAGAACACATAGTCGAGCCCGGCCGGCGTCATATCGCGCAGCTTGTTGGCCAGCGTGAAAGACAGCGGGTGCCCGTGCTGGAAGGCCGGGGCGTAGTCGAGCTGCGCCGCCTGGCGGCTGATGGCCTCGGTGATCTCCTGACGCCCATGGCCCAGCCCCGAGCACCAGAGGCCGGACAAGCCGTCGAAGACCTTGCGCCCGTCGGCATCGGTGTAATAGGCGCCGCTGGCCGCCACGATCATGCGCGGGTCAGCCTTGAACTTGCGGTTCCCCGTGAACGGCATCCAGTGGGCATCGAGCCAGGCGGCATCGGTGCGGATGTCCGGGTCTTGCGAAGATGGGAGCGTCGAGGTGGTCATGGTGTTCGCGTGGATCTGCGTTGGTTTCGCCCTGGTTTTGCGCCGGGCGCGGAGGAAACTTTGTGTGTTGCCGATTATTGGCAACGGCGTTAGTCTTTTGAATATTCAAATATCCATCTTTACTTGTATGAATGCGCAAGTATCCGGGCCACGCTCCCGGAAGAGCCGTGCCCTGCTCGGGCAGTTGAGCGACATGGACCTGCGGCTGCTGCGCGTCTTCAAGGCGGTGGTCGAATGCGGCGGCATGGCCGCGGCGGAACTGGAACTGAATATCGGCATCTCGACGATCAGCCGCCACGTCAAGGACCTGGAGACCCGGCTGGGCCTGACGCTGTGCCGCCGGGGCCGCGCCGGCTTCACGCTGACGCCGGAGGGCCAGGGCATCTACGAGGAAACGTTGCGGCTGCTGGCTTCGGTGGAAGCGTTCCGCAGCAGCGTTGACGACATCCACAGCCGCATGGGCGGCGAACTGCACGTGGCCGTGTTCGACAAGACCGCCACCAACCCGCAAGCGCGGCTGGGCGATGCGATCGCGCGGTTCTGCGAAGCCGCGCCGGACGTCTCGCTGAACCTGCATGTGGCAACCATTGGCGCAGTGGAACGGGGCGTCATGGAAGGCCGCTTCCATGTGGGCATCATCCCCGTGCACCGCAGCTCGCGCAGCCTGGCCTATACCGAGCTGTTCGACGAGACCATGCTGCTCTACTGCGGCGCCCGCCATCCGCTGTTCGGCAAGCCAACCGGCAAGCTGTCGTGGGCCCAGCTGCGCGCGTATCCGTTTGCCGGGCTTGGCTATCACTCGCCCAATATGGAACTGAGCCATCGGGCCAAGCTGCTGCGCAAGGCGACCGGCTTCGACCAGGAGTCGATTGCCACACTGATCCTGTCCGGCCAGTTCCTGGGCTTCCTGCCCGATCACTACGCGGCGTATTTCGAAAGCCAGAAGCTGATGCAGGCCATCGAGCCCGGGCGCTTCCAGTATGCGTGCCGGTTCGTGAGCCTGCTGCGCCGCTCGCCGGAGCCGTCGCGCGTCGCGCTGCTGTTCGAGCAATGCCTGCAGGAGGCGCACGGCAAGGCGTGAGCCGGCGGCGTGGCGTTTGCGCGGGGCCGCGCCTTCCCGCGAAGGCGCGGCCGCAGGACATCAACTTGCCCAGGACGTGTTGTCGTCAAGCGGGTACACCGGCCTCGCGACCTGACGGAACGGGAAGCGCTCATAGCGTGAACTGGTGACGCCCTCCCCATCGCACTCGACCACCGCCCTGGCCATCGGCACGAAGACCGGGCGGCAGTACATGCGCGATTTCAGCAGCAGGAACCTCGCCCGGTGCGGATCGATGCCGATGTGGGTGAAGATCCCCGCGTCCCAGTGCTCTTGCGGCGTCTCGGTCACGATCACCTGCGCCGCGCCGATATCGAGCAGCACCGTCCGTCCCATGCGAATGCGCTGCCCGGTGTACGTGGGGCCGCTGATGACGTACTCCCCATCGCTCACGGCGGCCACCTTGCCGGTCAGCAGCTTCGGTCGCGGATAGACGTCCAGCTGCGGCAACGGTACCTTGTCGCCCACGGGCAGCGTGATGCTGGCGCCGACCCCCGCGTCCAGCAGCGCCGCCACCGCCTCCGGATCGCAGACCGGCCCGACCGCAATGCCGGTCAAGCCCTGCGCCAGCGCTTCATGCAGCACCGCCATGTTGTCGCAGGTGCCGCCGGACATGCAGTTGTCGCCGTGATCGAGCAGCAGCACCGGCCCTTCGCCAGCGCGTTCGGCAAGTTGCGCGGCACGCGCGATGGAACTGGCCAGCGGCTCCGCTTCGTACGAAAAGCCATCGCGCTCGCCCCACGCCTGCGCCGCGATCCGGCTGGCAATCTCGTCGGCCTTTGCCGGGTCGCCGTCGCCGACTACGATCACGCTCAGGCATGGGGCGGCGATATCGGCCAGGCCAAAGCCGGCCAGCACGGATACCGCCAGCATGCCGTCCCGCTCCGCCTCGCGCGCCAGCGCGACGGCGCGCTGCATCGCGCCTTCGTCGGTCCGGCTGCGCAGGGTATGCGTGATCAGCGGCGGACGCCGCCATGCCATCACCGGCCGCACGAGCCCGGCGACCATCTCCAGCAGCAGGCGGCCGGCATGCGCGCCGGTTTCGTACATGTCGACGTGCGGGTAGGTCTTGAAGCTGACCGCGATGTCCGCATGGTCGATCAGCGCCTGCGTGATGTTCCCGTGCAGGTCCAGGGCCACCGCAACCGGCGCATGCGGCAGCACGCCGCGCAAGCGGCGCAGCAGGTCCCCTTCGCCGTCGTCGCTGTTCTCCGCCACCATCGCGCCGTGCAGGTCGAGCATCACGGCGTCACAGCCGGCTGCGGCCGCGACGATGGTGTCGCACAGGTGGGTGTAGGCGTCGGCGGCAACGCGGCCGCTCGGGTTGGCCGCGGCAATCACCGGCACCACGATCTCGGCGCCTGCGGCCTCGGCCAGGTCGATAAAGGCCGCCGCAGCGGTACGGGTGCCTTTGGCGGCGCGATAGGCGGCTTCGCCGTAGCTAGGCTCGAACGACGCCAGCGGCGTCGGCACCGGCGAAAAGGTATTGGTCTCGTGGTTGAGACGGGCAATCAGGATCTTCATCGGGGCAGTCCGTTCGGGTTCAGGGCAGCGTGGCGGCATCGAGCATCGCGTGCAGCAGCACATTGCAGCCGGCTTCGAGGTGCTCGGGCCGTGCGTCTTCGATTTCGTTGTGGCTGATGCCGTCCTTGCACGGCACGAAGATCATCGCCGCCGGGGCGACGCGGGCCAGGTAGACCGCGTCGTGCCCGGCACCGCTGATCACGTCCATGGCGGAATGCCCGAGGCGGCGTGCGCCGTCCCGTACCGCTTCGACCAGACGGGCTTCGAACGGCTGGGGCGGGAAATACACTACCTGCTGCAGATCGATGGCGATACCGCTGCGTGCCGACAGGGCCGCGGCGGCGGCACGGAACGCCGTGTCCATGGCGGACAGCACGGTGTCGTCAGCGGCGCGCAGGTCGACCGTCATCGTGACCCGGCCCGGAATCACGTTGCGCGAATCGGGATGCACGCTCAGACAGCCCACGGTGCTGCGACCATGCGGCGGATGGTCCAGCGCGATGCGGTTGACCATGCCGACAAGTTCCGATGCGGCCAGCAGCGCGTCCTTGCGCAAGTGCATCGGCGTGGGCCCGGCATGCGCTTCCATGCCGGTCAGCACCACGTCGTACCAGCGCTGGCCGAGGGCACCGGTCACTATGCCGATGGTGGTGTCGTTCGCTTCCAGCACCGGGCCCTGCTCGATATGGGCTTCAAAGTATGCCCCCACGGGGCGCGCGCCGACCGGCTCCGGTCCGGCATAGCCGATGGACTGCAGCGCCTGTCCGACGGAGATACCGTCGCGGTCAAGCTGCTGCAGCACGTCGGGCAGCGCGAATTCGCCGATGAACGCGCCCGAGCCCATCATGACCGGGACAAAGCGCGAGCCCTCCTCGTTGGTCCACACCGCGACCTCGAGCGGCGCATCGGTGACAATGCCGGCGTCATCCAGCGTGCGCAGCACCTCGATGCCGGCGAACACGCCATAGTTGCCGTCGAACTTGCCGCCGGTCGGCTGCGTGTCGATATGGCTGCCGGTCATGACCGGCGGCAGCGTGTCGTCGCGCCCGGCGCGACGCGCGAAGATATTGCCGATGGCATCGACCCGGATCGCGCATCCCGCGGCTTTGGCTTCGGCGACGAAGAAGTCGCGCCCCTGCCGGTCCAGGTCGGTCAGCGCCAGGCGGCATACACCGCCCTTGGGCGTGGCGCCGATGGTGGCCAGGCGCATCAGCGTGTCCCACAGGCGGTCCCCGTCGACGCGCAGGTCGGCCCGCGCACCGGCAGTGGCAGCTGCCGTGCGGGCGGCTTGCATGGTAGTCATGAAATCCCTCGTATTCGGTTGGCCGGCACGCCGGCCTGCAAGATTGGGTTCAGGCCGCAAGGCCGACGCCGAGATAGCGATCCTTGACCGCCTCATCGGCGCGGAACGCGTCGTTGCTGCCGGTGTAGACCACCCTGCCCTGTTCGATGATCACGTGGCGGTCGGCCAGCTGCGTGCACACCTCCAGGTTCTGCTCCACCAGCAGGATCGGCACGCCTGCCGCCTTGATGACCTTGAGCTGCGCGACGATCTCTTCCACGATCACCGGCGCCAGGCCTTCGACCGGCTCGTCGAGCATCAGCAGGCGCGGATGGTTCATCATGGCGCGGCCGATGGCCAGCATCTGCTGCTCGCCGCCGGACAGCTGGGCGCCGCCATTGGTGCGCCGCTCGCGCAGGCGCGGGAAGATGCGGTAGATGTCCTGCAGCTGCCAGGGCGAATCGCGGCGCGCCGCAAGCCTGAGGTTTTCCTCGACCGTCAGCAGCTTGAAGATGCCGCGGTGCTCGGGCACCAGGCACAGCCCCTCTGCGGCGATCCGGTGCGGCGCCATGCCGGCGACATCCTTGCCGCGGAAGACGACGCGGCCGCCCCGGGGCCGGACCACGCCGGCGATGGCCTTGAGCGTGGTCGACTTGCCGGCGCCGTTGCGGCCGAGCAGCGTCACCACTTCGCCTTCGCCAACCGCCAGCGAAACGCCTTGCAGCACATGGCTCTTGTCGTAATAGCCATGAATGTCCTGTACGTCGAGCATCATCCCTTGCCTCCGGTAATCATGTTGCCGAGATAGGCGGCACGCACGCGCGGGTCGCTGCGCACGACCGCGGGCGCGCCTTCCATCAGCACCTTGCCTTGCTGCATCACGGTGACGGTGTCGGAGATGTCCATCACGATGTCCATGTTGTGTTCGATCAGGACCACGGTGTGGTCCTGCGCGAGTCCGCGGATCAAACGCTTCATCGCGCCGAGGTCGTCGACGCCCATGCCCGAAGTCGGCTCGTCCAGGAAAATCGCGCGCGGCCGCGCCGCAATCGCCATGCCGACTTCCAGGCGCCGCTGCTGGCCGTGCGAAAGCACGCCCGCTGGGTTGTCGGCGACCCGGGTCAGCTCCAGCCGCTCCAGCACCTGGTCGACGACGTCGGCGCAGGCCAGATCGCCGGCCGGCAGGCGCCACCCGTTCATCGCCTTGCGCGGCGACGTGCCCAGCGCGGCCAGGCGCAGGTTCTCGCGCACGGCCAGGTTCGGGAACAGACTGGTCACCTGGAACGAACGGGCGATGCCGCGCTGGACCCGCTGGTAGTCGGTTTCGCCGGTGACGTCCTTGCCGTCGAACACGATGCGGCCGGCGCTGACTGCCTTGGTGCCGGTCAGCATGTGGAACAGCGTGGTCTTGCCGGCGCCGTTCGGGCCGATGACCGAATGGATCGTGCCGGACATCACGCGCAGGTCGACGCCGCCCAGGGCCATGAACTTGCCATATTGCTTGACGATGCCGGTAGCTTCGAGAATGGGCGTTTTTTTTCCGGGGTTCATGCGCGTTCCTCCTGCGTGACGGGAGCGCGGCGCACGCCGCGCAGACGATTCCACACCGAGGCGCCCAGCCCCCACAGCCCGCGCTGCATGAACAGGCTGACCGCGATCAGCAGGAAGCCGAGCAGCATCAGCCAGCGCGGCCAGAGCGTGGACAGCCAATCCGCCAGCAGCACATAGAAGGCGGCGCCGAGCACCGAGGCAAAGATGTTGCTGGTGCCGCCGATCACGGTCATCACCAGGATCATCTCGCTGGCGTGGTAGTCGATATTGGTCAGCGGCGCGATGCCGGTCAGCATGGCGTGCAGCGCGCCGGCCAGCCCGGTGACCGCGCCGGAGACCATGAAGGCCAGCAGCTTGAACGCCTTGATGTTGTAGCCGACCGCGAGCGCGCGCTCCTCGTTGTCGCGGATCGCCAGCAGCGTGCGGCCGAGTACGGACTCGGTCACGCGCAGCACCAGGAAGAACACAGCCAGGAACACCACCGCGACAAAGCCATAGAACTGCCACGGCGAGGCCAGCGAGACCAGGTCCTGACCGGCCACCGACAGCGGCGGACGCGGGATATCCAGCAGGCCGTTGTCGCCGCCGGTAATGCCGGGCGCGGTGTAGGCCAGGAAGTAGAACATCTGCGCGAACGCCAGCGTCAGCATCACGAAGTACGTGCCGCGCTGCCGGATCGCGAACCAGCCGACCAGCGCGGCGGCGGCCGCGCCGATCACGATCGCCAGCAGCAACGCCAGCGGCATCGGCAGTCCGGCGCGCGTCAGCGCCAGCCCCACCGCATAGCTGCCCAGGCCGAAGAAGATGCCCTGGCCGAACGACAGCAGGCCGGTGTAGCCGAGCAGCAGGTTGCACGCCATGGCCGCCATCGCGTAGACCAGCACTTCGGTGGCAAGCGTGCCGGAGCGCATCGTCAACGGCAGCAGCAGCGTGACGCCGAGTGCCAGCCACCAGAAGCGGTAACGCACGAGCCCTTGTTTATCCATTGCCATCATCCCCTCCCCAGCAAGCCATGCGGACGCAGCAGCAGCACCGCGGCCATGGCGACGTAGATCATCAGCCGCGCGCCTTCCGGCCACAGCGTGCTCATCAGGCTCTGCACGACGCCGACGAGCAGGCCGCCCACCAGCGCCCCGGTAAAGCTGCCCATGCCTCCCACCACGACCACGATGAAGGCCACGCCCAGCGCCTCGACCCCCATGAAGGGTTCGGCGCCGCGGATCGGCGCGGCCAGCACCCCGGCAATCGCCGCGGTGGCGGCGCCCAGCGCGAACATCAGGCTGAACAGGCGGAACACATTGATGCCGAGCAGCGACACCATCTCGGTGGATTCGCTGCCAGCGCGCACCGCGCTGCCCAGGCGCGTGCCTTCCAGCAGCCACCACAGGCCGATGGCCAGCAGCCCGGTGAAGCCGATCACGAACAGGCGGTACTTGGGATAGATGAAGTCGCCCCACATCACCACACCCTGCAGCGCGTCCGGCGGCGGCACGTCGACGCCGAGCGGACCCCAGCCGACGATGATGAGTTCCTGCACGGCCAGCGCCAGGCCGACCGTGACCAGGATGTGGAACTCGTGCGGCTGCGCATAGACATGGCGCAGCATGACCTTTTCGGTGAGCCAGGCCAGCGCGCCGATCACGATCGGCGCGACGACCAGCGCCACCCAGAAGTTCAGCCCGATCTGCAGCGCCTGGAAACAGAGATAGGCGCCCAGCGCATAGAACGCGCCATGGGCGAAATTGACGAAGCGCAACAAGCCGAACACGATCGACAGCCCTACCGCCAGCAGGAAGTAGAGCATGCCGATCCCGACGCCGTTGATCACCTGCAACAGATAGACGTTCATGAGTCGTACGAATGTGGGAAGCCGCCACGCCGCGCGCGGCCGCGCGGCATGGTGCTTCTGTGTGCTTCGGTGTGCTGTCCGCCGGGGCGGCTGCCCCGCACGGCCTCAGGACATCAGGCCATCTTGCACTGGGTCTGGTCGACCGGCAGGAAGGCCTTGCCGACGCTGACGACGTCGGCGTAGTCGTCCTTGTCCTTCATGCGCGACCTGGCCTTGCCCTTGAGCAGGTAGTAGTTCTTCAGCACCTGGTGGTCGGCGGCGCGGATTTCCTCGGGACCGGTCAGGCCCTCGTACTTCATGCCTTCGAGCGCCGCGACCACGGCCTTCGGATCGGCGCTGCCGGCCTTGATCATGCCGTCCACCAGGATCTTGGTGCAGATGTACGAGCCCGCCAGGCTGTAGTTGGGATTGGCCTTGAACTTGTCTTGGCTGCGCTTGACCAGCTCGCGGTTCAGCGGGGTATCCACGCCGTGCCAGTACTGCGCGCCGAAGTAGACGCCCTCGCACAGGTCGGCGCCGAGCGACTCAAACTGCTCCAGGCCCGACGCCCACGCCAGCAGGATGGTGGTGTTCTTCTTCATGCCGAAGCTGACGGCCTGGCGCAGCGTGTCGGCGGACTGCGAACCGAAGTTCAGGATCAGCAGGACGTCCGGCTTGGCCGCCAGCGCATTGGTGAGATAGCCGCTGAACTCCTTCTCGGTCAGCGCGTGGTAGCTGTTGCCGACATGCTCGATGCCTTTTTCCTTGAAGATCGTCTTCGCCGCCGATAACAGGCCCTCGCCAAACACGTATTGCGGCGTGATCGTGTACCAGCGCTTGGCCTTCGGCATCGACTCGATCAGCGGCCGCACGGTGCGCTCGATCGCGCCGAAGGTCGGTACCGACCAGCGGAACGTGGCGCGGTTACAGTCCTTGCCCGTGATCTCGTCAGCGCCGGCCGTGGTCACGAACACGCCGCCGAACTTCTCGGCCTCCTTGCCCATGGCGAGCGACTCGGACGACAGGATGCCGCCGGCAAAGTAGCGCGCGGACTTCTGCTGGGCCAGTTCCTGCACCTTGCGCACTGCGGTGGCAGGCTTGCCTTCGGTATCGAGCACGCTGTACTTCAGCGGCCGGCCCAGCACCTGGCCGTACTGCTCCAGGGCCAGACGCATGCCCAGGTCCGCGAATTTCCCGTTGGCGGCAAAGGCTCCGGACATGGGGACGGGGCAGCCGAACTCCAGGGCCTCGCCGGCGGCAAAGGCGCTGCGGGCATGGATCAGGGAAGTGGGGACGGCAGACAGCGCCGCCAGTTTCAGCAGGTCACGACGATTCAAGGCTCACTCCTCGGTATGTGGGGATCGGGCTGCACGGGGCGAAAGTCTGGACAACGCCATGTCATCGGCGCTCCACCGTCTCCCCGACATGCTGGTGACTTTCGCCCGGCTCCGATACCGACCGAGCAAGAATCGAACCTGTTTATTCTATTTATGATGATAAATAGAATAGAATTATCTTAGGAGTCGGCCGGAACCATTGTCAACAAACGGAAAGTCAGGGTTTACGCACGCTCCGGACCGGCGCCTGACGGGGTATTTCGCTGTACGGGACCGGCGCTCACGCGTAACAGGAACGGTGCAGGCACGCGTTGTTGCCGGGCGGCACGCACCGAGCCGGGGCAAGCCGGTGGCGGCTTGCGAAGCGCGCTGGCACCGCGTGCGCGCACAATGCGGATGGAATCAACGGCGCTGGTTAGAATGGCGGCGCCCACGGGCCGGCAGGCTGCGTGGCGAAAGACAAGGAAAGAGGCAATGGCGACGTTTCGGGAGGGCAAGACCGGCGCCATCGAGATCCGCAAGCAGAAGCGCGCGGACCTGGTGGCGGAAGAACTCAAGCGGCTGATTACCCAGCGCAACCTGCGCCCGGGCGACAAGCTGCCGCACGAGCTCAAGCTGCAGCAGATGTTCTCGGTCAGCAAGAGCACGATCCGCGAGGCGCTCAAATCGCTGGAGGTGCAGGGCCTGATCAGCGTCAGCACCGGGCCGTCGGGCGGGGGCACGATTGTCGAAGTGCCGCTGGACCGCACCTTCCAGCTGATGCAGAACTACCTGTTCTTCAAGGACGTCGGCATTGCCGACATCTATACCGTGCGCCGCCTGCTGGAACCCGAGCTGGCGGCCGGCGCGGTGCCGCACCTGACCGAGGACGACTTCAGGGCGCTGGAACGCACCATCGACCTGTGCGACCCGGCATCGGCCGCGGCCGCGACGCCGTTGCTCGACCAGCGCCAGGAAGACCTGACCTTCCACGACATCCTGGCGGCGGCCAATCCCAACCCGATGCTGCGGTTCTCCTGCGAGCTGATCAACGAGATGATTCGCCAGCTGGTGGTGTTCGGCAACGACACCCCCGCCTGCGAGCACGAGAAGTTCGGCGCGGCCAACGTCGTCTTCCACAAGCGCATTGTCGAGGCAGCGCGCCAGCGCGACGCCGGGACGGTACGTGCGCTGATGTCGGCCCACATGGAAGAATGCACGCACTACGTCACGCGCATGAACGGCCGCGTGCATGGCCGCCTGGTGCTCGACTCCGAAATGCCGCGGCGCGGCCGCATCCTGCCGGCGGACGACGACGAGACCGAATGAGCCGGCGGCGCTGGCCAGCGCCGGCACCTCCTACTTCCTGGCCCGCCGCGTTGGCGCTGTGCGGGCCCAACAGTGGTTCATGCTCAGCGAAACGATCGACGCGCAACGCTGCCTCGCACATGGTGTGGTAGATGCGCTGCACCCTGATGCCGAGCTTGCCGGTGCGGCCGAGAATCTTGCGTTGCGCCTGGCGCAGGCCGCGACCGCGTCATTGGCCGGAATCAAGACCTTGTGCAGCGGCCTGCCTGCCCGTGACTTGCAGGCACACCTTGCACTTGAGCATCAGCTACTCACAGCCCGGGCCAGTAGCGCTGATGCACAGGAAGGCGTGCGGGCTTTTGTAGAGCGGCGTGCGCCACGATTCACCCGGGATTGATGTTTCTGCTGCGTCGACCTTCGCGGCTTGGTCTAGAAAAGTTGAGGGTCTCTGCTGCCTCACTGATCTTGGCCTCGGTCGAACTGCTTCGTCTCGTAATATGTCCATCACGGGGGCCAACCAAAGTACGATCCGATTGAGTTCGGTGGGGCCGCCACGCGCGGCCGAGGCGAATGACCCTTTTTCGGCCAGCGCGGATGTTCGATCTGGCACCTCCAATGCCTGAGAAGGGTCGAGCGAAGACCGTCGAATGACCGCTCTGCCCAATTCCAACTCTGGCGTACCTTCTTCGACGGCAGGAAGGCCCCCTACCTGACAGCGCAGACTTGGTTTCCCTTCACCCGGAAGGAGGCCATCATGGAAACCACCCTCCAATCTACGCGCCAGATCCCTTGGAACAAGGGACGGTTGACGGGCCAGAAACCTCCGCTGAAGTTGAACGAGATATGGGCAATACGAACCCGACTTCAGTTCACGTCAAACATTCGGGAGCTGGCGATGTTCAACCTTGCCATTGATAGTAAGCTGCGCGCGCGTGACTTGACTCGCCTGCGCGTACAGGACATCTGCGTCGGCAACCAAGTTGGTGCCCGTGCAACGGTGATGCAGCAGAAAACGCACCATCCCGTACAGTTTGAGATCACCGAACAGACACGGGAAAGCGTTCAATGCTGGATTCGAACGCGAGGGCTGAAGCTCGCCGATTATCTCTTTCCGAGTCGCCTGCATTCATCCCCGCATCTTTCGACACGACAATATGCACGGATCGTCCACCGGTGGGTCGCCTCTATCGGCCTGGATGATTCAGCCTATGGAACGCATTCGATCCGGCGTACCAATGCCTCTCTGATCTATCGACGCACGAAGAACCTGCGTGCAGTTCAACTGCTTCTCGGGCATACCAAGCTTGAAAGCACTGTGCGCTATCTTGGTATCGAAGTGGACGACGCGCTCGAAATGGCAGAACAGACGGAAGTGTAGCTGAGTGAGCTTGGCCGGCCAGCGGTCGCTTGCCGGCCACGAAGGGACCTTGACCCGATGCGTCCGAGAGACATTCGCATGACGGCATCGTTCAGCAAACGGACGTTCGATCGACGGACACCGCTTGTTTCAGACTCTTCAGATGTACGATTGTCCGACGATGGCCGCAACGCTGCCATCTTTGGGGAATGAACAACAGAGATCTACCGCTTACGGTAAGTCGGCCTTAGGCTCGAAGTTCTAGCTGGCGATGCCGTTCATTGTCCAGTTCCTGGCAAACTCCTCTTTTACCAGAACGGTCTGCGCAGCGCCCCACTCACCGCCGTCGGACCTTGTCTGGCCCTCTGGCGACACGCGGTTGTAGGCGTAGCGGGCGCCTACCGAGGCCCTGGCTCACCCGGTCGACCAGCCCTTCCGCGCGTCGAGCGTCGCCTCACACGCCTTGATGCAAGAGGCGAAGGCTGAAAGGTTCAAAGCGAGTGGCCGGATTGGTATTTCTTTAGGAAGACTAAGCTCCGCAACTATCTTCGGGCGCAGTTTCCGCGACCTTTAAAACGAACCCGAATACCGCGCCCCTCGGCCGGTTCGGCCAGGCGTGCAGGCGCCCGCCATGCGCCTCGAGGATCGAGCGACAGATCGACAGGCCCATGCCCAAACCTTCGGCTTTGGTCGTATAGAAGGGCTGGAAAACCTGCTCCGTATCGCCAGGCAGGCCGACACCGACGTCGTGGACCGTGACCACTACCTCACGCGCCGGACTTACCGCGGTGCGTACAATGAGCTCGCGTGAATGCTCGACGATCTCGCGCATTGCCTGAACGGCATTGATCACGAGGTTCAGCAACACTTGCTGGAGCTGGATCTTATCGGCCCACACCAGGGGGAGTTCGGTTTTCAGGATGACTTTGGCGCGCTCCAGTTCGCCAGCAAAGAGCGGAAGCGTCTCGGCGATCATCTCGTTAAGATTGATCCGCTGCGCTTGAGGCCCGGTCTTGCGCAGCATCGCGCGCATGCCCGCAATAACGCTGCCCGCACGTTCCCCTTGTTCGACAATGGCACCAAACGCTGCGACCGCCTGCTCGACGTCCGGTTGCTTGCGATTGAGCCACCGTAGCGCCGCGCGTGCCTCGATGGTCAATGCCGCAATGGGTTGGCTTACCTCATGGGCGATTGACGCTGTCAACGCGTTAAGTGTCATGACGCGACTTGCGTGAGCCAACTCCTCCTGCGCCTGGCGGAGGGATTCATCTGCGCGCCGGCGTTGCTCGGAAAGCCGGCTGTTCTCAATGGCACTGGCCGCCTGGAACGCCAGCAGCTTGATCACTTCGATCCGTGCCGGAACGAATACCCCTGGCGCAAGTGCGTTCTCAAGATAAAGCAGCCCGCCCAGCCGGCCTTGATTTAGCAGCGGCAGGCACAGCAACGAACGTGCGCGGCGTTGGCAAACAAACGGGTCAGCGGAGAAGGCCCCGTTGGCGGAGCCATCGTTTATCACCACGTGCTCGCGAGAATCCAACACGTGCTCGATCATCGCCATCGGCATATCGGCAGCGTCAAGCGGGCGCACGGACAATGTCACCATGACCGCTTCATCACGAACGGCAGCTTCGGCTGCCACGTGATGTTCAGCGCCTTCGGGCAAGATGAGCAGCCCGCGCGTCGCGCCGGCCTGCTCGATCGCGGTCCGGATCAGCGTCGCCAGGAGCCGCTCCAGCCCGGTCTCGCCCGAAATCGCCTCCGAGATCGCGATGACAGTGGCCAGGTCCAGATGCTGGAGCGGCGCGCCAATCGTGCCCATCGACGGCGTTGAGGCAAGCGAGGCTCCCGCTTCGGCTGCCAGCAGGGGATATTGCATGTCGAGCTGCCAGACCTTGGCGTCTGCACCCCAACGCATGTAACTGTGACGCGCCTGACGCAAGTACACCATCGCCACGTTATCCAGTTCCCGATCCAGATAAAAGCGCGCCGCCAGCTCGTTTGCCAGGGCCTGCATGTGGATCAGGTCGCTCTCACGAGCCGAGGCGATAGCCGACTCATACCCATGCATCGCTTCGATGTCGCGTCCTTCGAGCCGGGCAATTTCCGCCTGGACCAGCGTGGCCCGGTGCGCAAACGTCGCCGGACAGCGTCGTGCCCATTGTGCCAACTGCCAATGGTGCCCGGCTAGGGCGGGAAGGTGCGCTGCCAGTTCGCCTTCGACGGCCGGATTGCAGCACGCCGCGCGCGCGAGCGCGGCATAAAAATGGTATTCGGCCTGCTCGAAATAGCCTGGCGAGGTCCACAGAAGTGGGTGCGCCTGCGCTGCCGCATCCAACGCCTCTGCGGGGGCGCCAGCAAGATAGCGTGCCTGAAGCTTGCGTATCCAGTACCAGCATGACACCAGAAGCAGGCCCACGTCGCCGCGCAACCGGGCTTCGAACGAGGCTTCGCTGAAATCCTTGGCGTCGAAGCGGCCGAAGACCGGCGTCAATCCGCGCAGCGTACGTATGAGCTGGCGCTGTGGTGCAAGGCGGTCTGCTACAAGCGTGAATCGCGGCCCCCATGCGAACACGCTGCCCGAGTCGGCATCGCGCTGAACACTGCCAAGCGGATCGCCGATCGCCAACGCATGCGTCATCAGGTTGCTACGGATGTACGCGGCATAGGTGAGATCGCCGATCTGCTGTGTCAACTCCAATGCCTGACGTAGCAGGCAGCGCGCGACCCGCAGCGGCTTGGACCAGTGCAGAAGATTTCCGCCGACGACTTGATATACGCGTGCGCGTATCCGATCAATGCCCTGCCGTTCCGCAACCTCTATCGACAGACGCGCGAATGCGACGTCGGCCGGCTCCTGGGTTGACGCGGCCACGCGCAGCATCGCCACCCATGCATAGGCCAGGGCAGATTCGTCGCTATTGCCATGCGAAACGCTCAAGTTGACCATGCGCAGCACCACAAGCCTGCGCAAATGATCGTCGGTGTACCAGGCCGGCTGCACGAGCGCAATCAGCACGCGCATCGTGGCGAGCGCGCCAGCGTCCGTCATCGGGGGCAGCGAGGCCAGTTCGGCGATCTCGCGGTCGCCGAGTTGGCGGGCAAGCAGCGCCTCCTCGTGCGCCAATGCCGTTGCATTGGGATGCGATGCCCATTCGATCCCGGTACGCTTCAGGTAGGCAAGGCCTACCGTGACCGCTTCGGCACGGCGCCCGCCGGTCATCAGCAAGCCAAGCTGGAGCTGCGTGAGGACTGCCAGCGCGGTAATCGACGAGGTGCGCGCGGCCAGTGCCTCCAACCGATGCTCGGCGCGCGCCGAGTCCCCGCTGAGAAACTCGCATTCGGCCATGTGCAGTGTCAATGCGAAGGCGAGCGCCTCGTGCCGGGAAAAGCCGTCATCGCCGAGCAGTGCAAGCCCTAGCGACAGATAGTGCAGCGCCGCGGTGTTGGCGCATGCGGACTTGGCGCGCAGGGCAGCGGCCAGGTTTAGTTCCGCGAGCCTGTCGCGCTCTTCCTGTGCCTCGATGTTGTCGGTTGCGCGGTTCAACTGTCCGACGATGGTAAAGACGTTCGCGTCAACCTCGTCGGACGGCGTGCGCTCCAGCAGCAGTCGGCCAACACGCAAATGGAACGCCTGCCGCGTCGGCTCGGCGATGCGCGAATAGGCCGCTTCGAGGATGCGATCGTGGGAGAAGCGCAGCACATTCTCCCTGCACGAAACCAGCCCCGCCTGCACGGCTTCCCGGACTGCGGGCTCTAGTTCGCCGGCGTCGCCGGTCCAACTGCGCGCCAGGGTGTCGACGGTGGTGTCGTTGCCAAAGCAGGCGAGCAGGGCCAGTGCGGAGCGGGTGCTGGCCGCCAGCCGGTCGATCCGGCCAACCATCAGCGATACCACGTTGTCGGTCAGCGCCTTGGCTGCGATCTGGCCGAGATCCCAGGTCCAGCGTGCCGCACCGTTATCGAAGTGCAGCAGCCCCTCGTGGGATAGTTCACTGATGAACTGCGTGGCGAAAAACGCGTTGCCGGCCGTCTTCTCCATCACCAGTCGCGCAAGCGGCGCAGCCGTGTCGGTGTCGCAATGGAGCGCGTCGGCGACGAGCTGCCGCAGGTCGGGTTCGTCGAGGCAACCCAGCTCGACCTGGGTCACTGCGGCGCCATCCGCGCGTAACGCATCGACGCGTTGCATCACGCCCTGGCCGTCCCCGACCTCGTGACTGCGATAGGCGCAGACGACCAGCAGGTCTGCTGTGCCCGGATCAGTGAGCATCTGGTGCAGCAGCGTGACGCTTTCGTCGTCGAGCCACTGGATGTCGTCGAGGCACAGCGTCAGCGGTCGCGCAGTTTTCGCAAGAGCGGCCACGAGGTTGCGCAGCGCGAGCTGCACTTGGGGACGCGTTTCGCGCGACGGCGTGTCGCGGATCCACGGTACCGGACCAAGTAACGTCTTCAGTTCGGGCAGCAATGGCGCAAGCGCACCGGCGTTCGGCCCCAGCGCCTCCGCGATGACAGTGCGCCAAGGTGCCATGCCGGCGGCGTGATCAGCCAGTCCGATCCGCAACAGGCCGCTGACCGCTCGGGCGAGCGCCGCATAGGGCAGCCGTACGCCCGCATCGACGGGCGTGTCGGACGCTACGTCACCCGGCGCATCGGAATTGCCTGCGGCATGGATTCCGCCGCGCCCTGCAACCGCGCGGGCAAACGTCCGCATGACCGACGTTTTGCCGACGCCAGAATGGCCGGAGACCATCACGATCTCGCTGCGTCCCGTGGAGGCCACACGCTCGTAAGCTGCCAGCAACGTGGCCATGGCTTGCTCGCGACCATAGAGGCGGTCGGGTATGACAAAGGCGTCCGAAAAGTCGCGCTGCCCTAGCGCGAACGATGCAATCCGCC
Organism: Cupriavidus sp. 22TCCZM01-5; assembly: GCF_057798915.1. Taxonomy (NCBI): domain Bacteria; kingdom Pseudomonadati; phylum Pseudomonadota; class Betaproteobacteria; order Burkholderiales; family Burkholderiaceae; genus Cupriavidus; species Cupriavidus sp. 22TCCZM01-5. Next base: position 8,042 of record NZ_JBYOJR010000014.1, on the reverse strand, counting down.
CATGCGCCAACAACGCCTGTCGGCAGTGCTGCAGGTCGCGCACCAGCCCTGCGGCAGTCTGATAACGTTCCTCAGGAGCTTTCGCCAGAAGCTTCATGACAAGCGCCGAGACCATCGCAGGCACGCCCGGGGTGCGCTCTGCCGGCGGGGACGGCGTGCGCGCCAGGTGTGCATGGACCCAGTCAAGGGGGCCGCTGGCGACGAAGGGCAGCACACCAGTAAGCAACTGGTAGAAGGTCACGCCAAGCGCGTACAGGTCGCTTCGTTCGTCGATGGCGCGATTCATCCGGCCTGTCTGTTCTGGCGACATATAGGCCAGCGTGCCTGAGATCTCACTGATTTCCGCTCGCGGTTTGGCGCTGCGCTGCACTCGCGACGCGATGCCAAAGCCTAGCAACCAGACGTGGCGCCGGTCCGGAGCCACAAGGACATGGGAAGGCTTCAAATCTTTGTGGACCAAGCCGCGTTGATGGAGATGACTGACGGCCGTGGTCATGGCCACGGCAATGTCGAGAAACGTCGCTGGGTCGATCGGCCCACCCACCAGGTGAGCGAGTGGCTCACCTCCCGGATCGTCGAGTAGAAGCACTGCCGTATCGCGCTCGCACAGCAGACTTAACGGGCGGGCGGCCCAAGTAGCATCGAGATCGTCACGAAGAGCATATTCGTGAGCAAGCCGGTCAAGCGCGGCCGGCGTGCAATGCTTGTCGGCAGGCCAGACACCGAGCACGGGTACCTTGCGACCATCGTCCTGCATCAGCCAGCCGCGGCCAAACAGCCGGTCGCCTGCCTCCCATGTGGAATCAAAGCCTGAGCGTACTCCTGCTTGGGGGAAAAGCATGGAAAGCACCGTTATCGGGAACAAATGTGCAAAAAAACGCCTAGCTTGCAGGCGCAGCGGGGAGGCTACATCTTAGCAAATCACCCCTGTCAAAACATGGTGGATGGCTGATGACTGCTGGGTTGGGTTGGACATGATCACATGTCAGTCTTCGGTGGGCCGCGCAGTAAACACGTTAAATACCTCTACCGGTCCAACGCCCTGAAAAGGCAGCATGCTTTTGCTGTCACGAAGGCGACTGGCAAAGGCGGGATTTGCTATGGTCAGGAGCAGGTCAATTTTTCCGCGTATGATCCGATTGCTAGAATCGTCTTGCAAACTAGCCTAGTTGTCTCTTTTTTTATTGTGCAAACACTAGCAGAAATCATGCGATTCGAAGTCCTCGCGATCGTAGAACGCACCTCGACATGCATGATGGAGCGTGCCAAGCCAAAGCGTGCGCCCATTGTGCGACGGGCGACAGCGTTTGGCGGATGGCTGTTGTTGGGAGGAATGATCACGTCCGTTCAGCCAGCGTGGGCAGCTTACCCAGACCAACCAGTCACCATCGTCATACCTTATCCTCCGGGGGGGCCGGCGGATCTTATGGCGCGCCCACTTAGCGATGGCCTGCAAAAGGCCTTGGGAACGCCTGTGGTGCTTCAATACAAGCCCGGTGCAGGCGGACAGATCGCCTTGCGACACCTACAGCGCGCCAAGAACGATGGCTATACCCTCGTGCTCGCCCTTGCTGCCTACGCGATCGGGCCACTCGTGAGTAGGTCGGCGGGCTATGACCCCGTCAGCGATTTCCAACCAGTTTCTCTCATAGCAAAGCAACCATTGGTTCTCTATGTGGGAGGCACTTCGAGAATCACGTCTGTATCCGACCTTATCGTGCGGGCGAAGTCTCATCCGGTTACCGTGGCATCGTCTGGATACGGAAATACCAGCCATCTCGCCATAGAGTTGCTCTCGCAATCTGCCTCGATTCGAGTGACACATGTTCCGTACCACGGCGGCGTCCAGGCGGTCATGGCAGCGATTAGCGGTGATGTGGACGCAGTCTTCGCCGGAGCCGATAGCCTCAGACACGTCAAGTCCGGGAAGTTGCGGGCACTGGCGATTGCGAACGACGCGCGTCTAACGATAGCGCCCGAGACGCCCACCTTTGCAGAGGCCGGATTGCAAAATATGTTCGTCACCGGCTGGTATGGCATTCTGGCCCCCAAGGGGACCTCGAAGGAGAGAGTCGAGAAACTTGATGTAGCGGTGAAGCAGGTCCTTTCCGAGTTGTCGAAGAGCGAGGTACTCTCGGGTTACGGTTTCAAAGTCGTGCACGCGGGCCCTTCGGATTTCCAGGCGTTTATTCAGCAGGAGCTTGCGCGTTGGAGCAGGCTGATCGTTGACCGCAATCTTGTTGCGGATGAGATAGAGGGTGGAAAAGCCGGCGTTGCCGGCAATGTTCCACGGTAAAAGAAGTTCCCGCCAGCGGCGGGCCAAAGAATACCGTTTCCTTCGGTTGACGCTGAACCGACACCCAGCCCGTGGCCCTGTCGACTATGACAAAGCCCGTTGTTCTGGGACGGGATGCGACGATAGGCCGATCACCGTTCGATGAGCATGAGTGACCGCTGAAGTTTTGAGTGCGGCCGTTGCCTTCGCCGCGACCCGAATGACGGCAGTGGGTCGAGGCCGTGTGGAAACGTCTCTCGAATCGCATCAATGCGCATCCAGGGCGGAGCCTGATTTATCGAATTTTCGGCCAATCCGGTCGAGGGACGACGTCGAAACGGGTGCGAACAGCGCTAGTGGGCCCCTGAGGGCGATCTTCAGCCCATTTTGGGGCGCAAATGGGTGCTTACGCACCCACCAGGCGCATTGCCTTCATTGTTTTCGAGAACCCGAGAATTCTAAGCACGCGCTTGAGGTTATACGCCAGAACATGCAGGCTCATTTCAGTGCCTACATTCGGTAGCCTGCGTGTCAGGAAGTGCGTGTAGCCCATCCAATGTTTGAAGGTTCCGAAGACATGCTCGACGGTTCGCCTGCGAACCGTCATTGCATCCGGCGTCTTATCGAGCCGGCGCTGGACGGCCTCCAGCACTTCCTCATGCTCCCATCTGGAGATGCGCCGGTAGGGACTTGGCGTGCACTGCGATCTCATGGCGCACTGAGGACAAGCACTGCTCCAATAGCGGCGTAGCCGCAGTCCATGTTCTTCTCTGGTGAAGCGGTATATCGCGCGTTCACCAGCGGGACATTGATACTCGTCGTCTCGGGCAATGTAGATGAAGTCCGCCCTATCAAACCGACCTCCCGCCTTCGCGCTGGATGTCGTGGGCTTAGGCAAGATGGCAGCGATGCCAGTATCGGCGCACGCCTTTATCTGGTCAAGGCGATGCATCTGCTGGCGCAGTTGCGCAATCTTCTCGCGCAGTCGAGCTGTCTTGAGTTCCAGTTCCGCCGGCTGCGTGCGATCCGCAGTCTCCAGGGCGCTGAGATACCGCTGGATGCTTTCCTCGATTTGCTGCTGGCGCTTGTCGACCTTGCCCGCCGTGAAATTGCGGTCACGCGTGTTGACGGCTTTGAACTTGCTGCCGTCGATGGCGACTAGCGACTGCGAGAACAACTTTAAATCGCGGCACAGAACTACGAAACGACGGCAGACATTGCGAATGCCTGTGCTGTTATCCCGGCGGAAGTCTGCAATCGTCTTGAAGTCCGGCGCCAAACGGCCGGTGAGCCACATCAGTTCAACATTGCGCTCGCATTCGCGCTCCAGGCGGCGACTGGACTGGACCCGATTCAGGTAGCCATAGATGTATATCTTCAACAGGACGGCCGGATGATATGAGGGGCGACCTGTAGTCGAGGGATTGGCACCTTCGAACCCGAGCGACTCGAGATCCAACTCTTCAACAAACGCGTCGACGATCCTGGCGGGGTTGTCCTCGGCGATGAAGTCATCGAGGCATTCTGGAAGCAGCGTAGCTTGCTTGCGATCTTCTCCCTCTATGAATCGCTTCATCCGATCCCCCAATCTGAATGCGTTGATCCAGTCTAGGTGATCGAGACGTTTTCACACACCCTCGGTCGAAAATCGACGCTCCTTCAGTGCCTACGCCGCCCGTTCATACGCCGAGGCTGCCGGCCAGTCTTTCAGCCAGCCGCTCGCGTCGGAAAGTTTCGACCACGTAATCAATAAATGCCCTTGTCTTCGCCGGTAACAACGCCCGCGTCGGGTAATAAAGCGAGATGACACCGGCATCCGCGTACCACTGAGGCATCAGCCGCACGAGTTGCCCCCGCTCGATCCACGGCAACACGTCGGGCAACGCGAGCATGGTCACGCCCAATCCCAAGAGCGCTGATTCGCGCATGGCAACCGGATCGTTGACGACGATGCGCTCTGGCAGCACGGCCGCGACTTCGTCTCCAGCGACATTGCGCATCGTCCACTGCCTGACGCGGCCGGTGCGGGCTGCGCGCATGCATATCCCTGCCATGGCATCGAGCATCGACGGATGCGTGGGCAATGTCCGGCCATGCAGGTAGGCGGGCGAGGCGACCGGGACAACGTGTGCAGGCGCCAGCGCCCGCGACACAAGCCCCGGAGCCAGTTCGAAGCCGCCTCCTATCGCGACGTCGTATCCCTCACCGATGAGATCGACGGGCCGGTTCTCGAAGTGCCACTCCGGTCGGATCGCCGGATATTGCTCAAGGAATGCAGGAAGCAGCGGCAAAACGTGGCTGACCCCAAAAGCCGGGGAAAGGCTGACCTTCAATACGCCGGACGGTTCGCCCTCCTCCTCGGACATGGCCGCAATGGCCGCCTGGAGGCTGTCGAGATTCCCGCCGATGGCCGCCAGAAAGCGCTCGCCGGCTTCGGTCAGCGTCAGTCTGCGCGTCGATCGCTGGAATAGCCGAACGCCGAGATTTCGCTCAAGCATCCCGACATTCCGGCTCACGGCCGAAGGCGTCAGCGCCAGTCGCCTTCCGGCTGCCGAAAAGCTGCCGGTCTCGGCACTGCGCACAAATGATTCAAGGTTGGCGAGGGTTTCCATGACGGTCAGTTTGCACGATTGCTTGAAGATGATTCCAACCACTTACGACTAATCATAATAGATCAGGCCAACCATACTCCGTTCACACCTTTCGCATCACAACCAACGGAGTATCACCATGCAACAGCAAACCCTTCCCCTCGCCGGCAAAACCGCCCTCGTTACCGGCGGCTCGCGATCCATCGGCGCCGCCATTGCCCGCCGCCTCGCAGCGGACGGCGCCCAGGTGGCGCTGACCTATAGCGCATCCCCCGACAAAGCCGCCTCTGTGGTCCGCGACATCGAGGCCCATGGCGGCCGCGCCATTGCCATCCAGGCTGACGCTGGCGATCCGGCCGCCGTCCGCGCATCGGTTGCGGCGACCATCGAGACGTTCGGCGGCATCGACATCCTGGTCAACAACGCCGGGCTGGGCGCTGGCGGCGCGATCGAAGAACTCAGCTTCGAGACCTACGAACGGATGATCGCCGTCAACGTCACCGGCGTCTTTGTAGCCACCCAGGAGGCCATCCGGCACATGAAGACCGGCGGCCGGGTGATCCACATCGGCTCCTCGATGACGCGCTATGCGGCCTTCCCGACCGCGTCGCTGTACACGCTGACCAAGAGCGCCATCTCGGGGTTCAGCCGTGGCCTGGTGCGCGATCTTGGCCCCCGCGGCATCACCGTCAACACGGTGCATCCGGGCCCGACCGACACGGACATGAATCCCGATGGCGGTCCGGTCAGCGAAATCGTCGGGCCGGGCATCGCGGTGGGCCGCTACGGCCAATCCAGCGAGATCGCCAGCGTCGTGGCGTTCCTGGCAGGCCCGGAAAGCGCGTTCGTCACCGGCGCCGAAATTTTGGCCGATGGCGGCTTTACCGCCTGAATCAGGAGAAGATCATGTCCAGTTCATTTCACAAGTCGATCGGCATCGTCGGTGCGGGCGCCATTGGTATGGCCATCGCACAGGCGCTGGCCGGGCACGGCATCCAGGCGGTGATCGCGAACAGCCGAGGGGCGGAAAGCCTAAAAGACATCGTCGCCACCCTGTCCCCCACAATCCGGGCGGGCTCACGGGAAGAAGCCGCCGCGGAGGACATCGTCATCGTGGCCGTCAACTGGTCCAAGCTCCCCACCGCGCTGGCGGGGCTTCCCGACTTCGGAGGCCGCATTGTCATAGACGCGAACAATCCGATCGAAGCCCCGCTGTTCAAGCCCGTGGACCTGCTTGGGCGGCTGTCCAGCGAGATCTTTGCTGACCTGGTACCTGGCGCACGCGTCGTCAAGGCGTTTAACCATCTCCAGCCACACCTGCTTTCTTCGGACCCGCAGGCCGATGGCGGCCGGCGCGTCCTGTTCTATTCCGGCGACGACCAGACGGCCAAGGCCGATGTCGGTGCGCTGATGGATCAGCTCGGCTTCTTCGGATTGGACCTCGGACCGCTCGCGGTAGGTGGGAAGCTGGCTCAGTTTCCCGGCGGTCCCCTGCCCACGCACCACTTCGTCAAGTTCAGCTAGGGAGCATGACGATGATGGGCGAACACGATGGGCGGGACGCATCCCGCGGCCGACACGAGCAACCACTGGCATCGTGGGCAGCGGTGGCCTCGGTCGGCGTGGGTGCATTTGCGCTGGTGACCACGGAATTTCTTCCCGTGGGACTGCTGCCGCAAATCGCACGGGATGTCGGCATCACTGAAGGGCAGGCCGGGTTGATGGTCAGTGTGCCCGGCATGGTTGCGGCACTCTCCGCGCTAATGACGATTGCGGTAGCCGGGCGCTTTGACCGCCGCAAGATCCTCTGGGTTATGCTTGGGTTGCTCGCAGCCTCCAATGTGCTGGTCGCAACGGCCGTGAACTTCCCGATGCTGCTCGTAGGCCGGCTACTGCTCGGGATTGGTGTCGGTGGATTTTGGACAATCGGCGGCTCACTCGGACCGCGTCTGCGCACATCGGTGGAAGGCCCAAAAGCAACGGCCATGATCTTCTCGGGCGTGTCCCTGGGTACGGTAGCAGGCGTTCCTGCCGGCGCGCTGCTTGGCAACCTGTGGGGATGGCGCATGGCGTTTGCCGGGTCGGCGACCATCGCAATCCTGGTCGTCATCGGCCTGATCGCCCTGCTACCACGCATCACGCCGCAGGCGTCATCCGGACTAGGTGCGGTGCCGTTGGTCCTGAAGCGTCCCCTGGCCCGTGTTGGCCTGTTGGCCACGGTGCTGATATTCCTCGGACAGTTTTCCGCGTACACATATATTGCGCCTTTCCTGACTCGGGTATCCCACATCGACGCCACGTCGCTGAGTGTCGTGCTGCTCGGGTATGGCATCGCAGGCTTCTGCGGCAATCTGTTTGGCGGTTGGACTGCCGCGCGCAACAGGCGTGTCGCGGTGATGATGATGGGTTCGATCCAGGGCAGCGCCATTCTGTTGCTGATTCTGATGGGCGAACATGCCTGGCCGGCAAGCGCCGCAGTTGTGGCGTGGGGCTTTGCGTTCGGAATGCTTCCGATCGCGATGCAGACCTATCTGTTCAGTGCGGCACCAGAGCACATGGAGAGCATTGCTGCTTTGTTCGTGTCGATTGCACAAGCGGCCCTTGGGTTCGGTGCACTGATCGGCGGCGGCCTTGCCGACCACCTTGGCGTGGCGAGTGCGCTCTGGTTCGGAGCCGGGGCTGCGCTACTGACATGTTTGCTTGTTGGCGTCACAGACGCGTCCCCAGTGGCTTCAACAGGCGCTGCGCATTGACACTGGCATGCAGTGGCGGGATTCGCCGCTGCATGCCTTGACGACGGTGGCTAAACTCGGGAAAGGACTACATGGGCCGAATCCGGCCATCTCCTGCCGCTCGTTGGCGTGTGCCCGCAGGCACTCAAATGGCCGTTCCGCAGTAGACAGCAGTCGCTCTCTCGCTAATCACCTTCATCGCGTCGTCGGCAAATGCGGAAGCCCGTTTCATGGGCAAGCAGCTAACGACAGAATTCACGGACAGCCAGCGGGAGCCAAGCAGCGCATCGAGCAGACCCTTCCTTTTGACTGCTGTGCGGGAAAGTGATAACAGGCTTGCGGCCAGCTACAGGAGATCCTACGGACCTATCCGGAAATTTGTGTACGAGGCATATCATGAGAGGTAATGACCATGGATATGCCGATGAAGAAGAAACGTACGGT
>NZ_JBYOJR010000013.1:0-164094 GCF_057798915.1 Cupriavidus sp. 22TCCZM01-5 | reverse complement strand
TCGGTCAGAGGCAGCAGGATGTCGGCATACCAGGCGGAATTCAAGCCCAGGGCTTCGTCCAGTTCAAAGTCCCGCGAACCCACGTCCAGTCTAGCCGAATGGGTGCCGAGCAGCATCCACGGCAGAATGCGCGTGGATGCATCGGTCCTTGGCATGCGCATGACCACCGGTGCTCCGCTCGTGCCGCGATGCGTCCTCGCATCGGTCAGGAAGTAGCCATGCCCCTGAAAGCGCATGCCGAACGAGGATGAGATGACTGCCTGGCGTACGACAGGCAAATGATGAAGCGTGTCATGGAAACCCAGCGGGAAGCCGACGATCAGCACCGGAGTGCCTGCTTCGATGAGGTCGCGTGGCCGGTAAAGGTGGGTCGGCGTAAAGGCCCGGTAGACCATACTCGACGGCAGAGCGGTGCGGTCGAGTTCGATCACGGCCACGTCGATACCGCCGCCGCCATCGAGCCCATCGCGCCAAACACTCTTGCCGTCGCGATACAGTGGAATTGAGAAGCCGATAGACTCTGCCACGTTGTCCGGATTGACATGCAGCTCTATCTCGATCCGGTCGGGGAAGTGCCTGGTCGGCTCGTCGATCAGCACATGCCGGCTTGTCACAACGAACAGACGCTGCCCTCGCTTGAAGAAAAAGCCAGTGGCGTTTGTCTTTGCTTGTTGATCCTCGAATGTGGCAACGCGCGTGACGGCCAGCAGGATAGATTCGATCATGATTTGGTGGTTACTCCCTGCTTGCTCAACAACATGGTTGGAATGCGCCGTGGTTCAGTGCTTGCCAATTCGATTCGCCGTTCTTGCATGAAAAAATCGTGCTGGCGTTGGCACCCATCCACTACAGACTTGCGTTCAAGGCGCTACCTTCGCCTGTCTCTTCGCTCAACACCCGCGACCAGCCTTGTGGAGCGTTGTCCTTTGCTTCGCGGTAGGGCCAGATCGCGCCACAGTCGGAGCAGCGGAATGTGCTGATAGTGACCGTGGCAGCTCGGGGGAGCTTACTTCGCCGTGTATCGATGATATCAACGCCAGATGTCCAGGGGCATTGGAGGCGTCACGCGCCACCAGATTGTTCGCATTATGGAAGATTCCAAGAAAACGAAGCCAAATTCAAAGTACGCTCATATCAAACTGCGGTATGGCCGTGCATGCAGAAAGAGCTGGTCAGCTCCTGACACACCGATTGAGTATCCTTGAGCGTCGAATTTGGCAGTCACGGCGGCGTCTGCGCGCGCAGATTTCCCGCGTAAGGAGCGCACAGATTGAAGGTGGAGACGTCGTCTTGGCTATGCGTGGCGGGTAAGCTACTCCATCCTTGTGCAGCTTAAGCGGGGGATGGGGCGCATGTAGCGCTCCCACAACTGGCGAATCAGGTTTGTTTTCGTCGTAGGCCAAGCCTTCGAGCGGGCCTATGACCGCGCTGACGGTGGAGACCTTGCGGCGGCACGGTCAGCCCTTGAGGTTAGGTGGGTCGTAGCTTACGTGCTGTGCCTTTGGATTCTGCCGTCCCGGCTGTGAATATAGAGTTGCACGCCGTCTCGGTTAGCGATCCGCAAGCTGGCAGCAATAGCTTCCTCTTGAGTGTCGTAGTGCGACTTCGGCGTGCCCTCGCGGGTGACGACCCAGCCCTCGCCCTGCGGCATCACGTGGATGTTCCGTGGCATGGTGCGTCCTCCTGCCCCCCTAATTCATCTTTACACCTGCGGGCAGCAGATGGTTATCGGGTGCCGTCCTACAGGCGTGCCAAATGTCCGCCGTGTCAACAGGTGCAGGAATCTTGGCTGAACATGCTCACGGCCGCCCGTCTCAGTCAAGTCGAATAGCTGCAACGGCCGATGATGAGGCATGCATCTCTGGCCAATCGAAAGTCCATTAGCTTGGCGGGGAGCGACGTTCGAACGACCGAGGGATCGCGAGGGCAACGACCCTTCCTGGCCGGGTGCGGCCCCGACGCCGAGCACCACCGAGCGTTCCTCGTGGACCAGTCCGCGTAGGGTAGAAGACGACCCGCTGCCGTCATTCGCCCCAGCACCGCTCAGGCGTCAGCTTCCGAAGTACAGCGGTCATTCAGCGCTTCGTCACGGCCCGCAAATCATCGGCCGACACGCATAGGGTAAGGAGTCGGGAAACGCCGTTTCGGAAGGTCCGATTGCGTTCCATCGAATACTTGGCGGCTGAAGCCGAACTCATCTCCCATGTCCTCTTCGAAAGACGCCACATACAGCAGCGTCATCTATCGGGGCAAGACCTACACCTTCACCCTCAACCTCCTGATCTTGGAGGAGCACCGGCACATGAATATCAGCATGGGCGGCATGGGCAAGGCCACGGCCACCGTTCCTATGCCCTGCCGCCAAACATAACCACATCACGGCTTAAGCGAGCAGAGAGCACCAAACCATCGGCACACGCGGTTTGGCTCGTCAACGGAGGGCAGCGGCCGTGACGTCGATTTGACCTGCTCCCAGGGTTGATGACCCCGTCGAGCTGCCCAGCCACCGCCAGGCGCTGGCCACGCCGTACGGCTTGCGCGACGTGATGATCCAGCGCGAGCAGCAGCACGGCCGCGCGGACCTGCGCAGGCCTGCGCCACGCCCGACGCTCCGGCGTGGCCATGGACCGCGCGGTCGACGCGCTGCGCCAGCTCGAAGGGCCTGGGCACGCCCTGCGCGCGCTGCTCGCCAGCAACGATACGCAAGCCCACTTTGCCGTCGAGTTGTACACCTACCGTATTGCCCGGGAGCTTGGTTCGCTGGCCGCCGCGGCCCAGGGACTGGATGCGCTGGTCTTTACCGCCGGCATTGGCGAGCATGCGCCAATCCGCGAACGCGTATGCCGGCTGGCGACATGGCTCGGGGTGAGCGTCGATCCCGCGACGAATGCCAGCGACGGACCGCGCATCAGCGCGGCCTCCGGAAGGGTGCCTGTCTGGGTAATTCCGACCAACGAGGAGTTGATGATCGCCAGGCATACCCGGGAGGCGATCGCGGCGCCGAAGCGATGACCGCCACAATCGCTGACCAAGGGAGCGACATGGTCATCGCCGGCCCCCCGGGGGCAACTTAGCGCGTTCGGGAGACTGGGTCGCCGGCTGGAGGCGGAACAGGCCACCGACGCACGGCAGCAGGCGGAGGTGGCCGCGAGCGTTGGTTCGCATGCGGGTCAGGGGACGTCTCTGTGGTGCTCGGTCATGGCCATGCCCGCGTTCGGAATGAAAACCCACATGAAGGATATCCTGGGAAGTTTGGTAGCCCCGCTGCCGCGCCGCTTCAATTCTTGAATTCGTGCGGCGCATCGTATATTTTCGAGGGGCATTCCGGTGGTTGCCGCCGTGCCGGCCAGTGCCTGTCACGATGATCGGGTTCATACAAGCCGCACTCGATAACGCATGCCCGGAACAAGGGCTGTCGACCCCGTCCGCGCAGTGCGCGCGTGACCCTGCGCAGTTGCTTATCGCTGCCCCCTTGCTCCTGCCCATCAGAAAGGAGCTGCCATGGATGCAGTCCGGACATTGCTCGAAACCCAGCCGCTGCTCACACTGTTCCTCACGGTTGCACTGGGGTATGTCGTAGGCGAGATCAATATCAAGGGCGTGTCGCTCGGTTCGGGCGCGGTGCTGTTCGTGGGGCTGGCGATCGGCGGGTTCGCGCCGAAGTCCGCGCCGCCTGCCATCCTTGGCACCTTAGGTCTACTGCTCTTTCTCTATGGCATTGGGATCCAGTACGGGGAGCAGTTTTTTAAGGGTCTGACCAGCCCCGATGGCATCAAGGCCAACGCCGCTGCGGTCCTTGGCGTGGTTGGCTCCGGACTGGTCGCGGTTGCGTTGGTGCCACTGGTCGGCGTGAAGCTAGACGAGTCGCTAGGCATGTTCGCCGGCGCGGGCACCAGCACGGCAAGCCTGCAGGCCGCGATGGCGGCGATGAAGAGCGACGGCGCCGCGGTGGGCTACAGCGTCGCATACCCAGTCGGCGTGGCGGGGCCGATCCTGTTTCTGTATGCCCTCACCGCGCTGCTCAAGCCGAATATCGTGCGGCCGCCACCAAAGCTGATCGAGACCGCCGAGATTGCGCTGACAAACCCGGCGTTTATCGGCGTGCGGCTGTCGGAGGTGGTAGCGCGCCTACCGGACGGGGTGGCGATTGCCGCCGTGCGTCGCGCCCACCACAACCACCCGTCCGCCGACGACCTGGTCCTGCAGGCCAACGACGTGCTGCTCGCGACCGCCACCGACCCGGCCGTGCTGCGTGAAGCCACTTCGCTGTGCGGGGAACTGCAGCCGGGCCGCATGACAAGCCATCGCGAAGACCTAGACTATATGCGCGTGTTCGCCTCAAGCAGGCTCGTGGTCGGGCACACGCTGCGCGATATCCGTTTTCCCGAGGGCATGGTCTGCTCGATCGCCCATGTGCGGCGCGGCGATGCGGACCTGATGCCCCGCGATGACCTCACCCTCGAGTTCGGTGACCGCGTCGGCCTGCTGGTCAATCGCGCCCACATGAAGCCGATTCGCGCGCTGTTCGGCGACTCCATCAAGGGCACCGCCGAGCTGAGCTTTATCTCGATCGGCATCGGCGCGGCCCTCGGGCTGCTGGTGGGGCTGATCCCGGTGCCGATTCCCGGCGTCGGCACGCTGGCGCTGGGGCTAGCGGCGCTGCTGCTGGTCGCCCTCGTGCTCGGCCGGGTGCGCCGTCTCGGACCGTTCGTCTGGACCATGCCGCTGTCGGCCAACCTGGTCCTGCGCAACTTCGGGCTGACCATCTTCCTGGCACAGGTGGGCATTGCATCCGGGCCGAAGTTCTTCGCCACCATCGGCGTAACCGGGGTGTCCTTCCTGATCTATGGCGTAGTGATCCTGCTTGCCCTGCTGCTGATTACTGCGATTTTCTGCCTCTGGGTCTTCAGGCTGCCGTTCGACCTGGCGGTGGGCGTGATCTGCGGCGCGACCGGCAATCCCGCCATCCTTGCCTTTGCCAACCGCGTTGCGCCCACCGACCGGCCCGACCTCGGCTACTCGATGATCTTCCCGTCAATGACCATCGTGAAAATCCTGTTCGTACAGGTCGCCGCCACACTGGCTGGCGGATAGTGCAGGGCAACCTGGGCGAAGCGCGCCATGCGATTCGCCGCGGAGACACATCATGGAAATCGCCGTCTTCAGCGCAAAGTCCTACGATCGTCAACATCTCGATGCCGCGAATGCGGCTGAAGGCCATCAGCTCAAGTACTTCGAAGTTCCCCTGGACAGTGAGACGGTGGGCCTCGCCGCGGGCCACGGCGCAGTGTGCATCTTCGTCAATGACCGGGCCGATGCGACCGTGCTGGAAGCGCTCGGACGCGGCGGCACCAAGCTGGTCGCGCTGCGCTGCACGGGGTTCAACAACGTCGACCTGAAAGCCGCGCAGGCGCTCGGGATCAAGGTAGTGCGCGTTGTCGACTACTCGCCCAACTCGGTCGCCGAGCACGCGGTGGCCCTGCTGATGGCGGTCAACCGCAAGATCCACCGGGCCTACAACCGCACGCGGGACTTCAATTTCTCGCTCGAAGGCCTGATGGGCTTCGACCTGTGCGGCAAGACCGTGGCCGTGATCGGCACCGGTAAGATCGGCCGCGTGTTTGCGAAGATCATGGTCGGGTTCGGTTGCAACGTGATCGGCTATGACAAGTACCCATCCCCGGAATTCGAGGCCCTTGGTGGACGCTACGCGGACGAGGGAGAAATCGGCGCAAGCGCGGACTGCATCTCGCTGCACTGCCCGCTCACGCCCGAGACTCATCACATCATCAATGCCGAAACGCTGTCTCGCGCCAAGCCAGGCGCCTTGCTGATCAACACCAGTCGCGGCGGGCTGATCGACACGGAAGCAGTCATCGCGGCGCTCAGGAGCGGGCAACTCGGCGGGCTGGCGATCGACGTGTACGAGCAGGAGGCGGGTCTGTTCTTCCGCGACCTATCCGGCACCATCGTCGACGACTCCGTGCTGCAGCAGCTGATCACGTTCCCTAACGTGATCGTGACCGGGCACCAAGCCTTCCTCACGCGCGAAGCCGTGATGACCATTTGCGAAACAACCTTGCGCAGCGTGACGGAGTTCGAAAGCGGCAAGTCGCTCACGAACGAAGTCCGCGCCAGTTGAACGCGGCCGTCGGCCTCATGTCGCGCCCCGCTAATGGCTCAAACCGCTCCCCGAAAAGCCCGCCGCCCAATCCACGATCGCGCGCACTCGGGACGCCAGATGCTGGGGGAACGAATACAGCGCCACCGGCAAATCTGGCCACCGCCACGGCCAACAACTGCGACCAGCCGGCCAGCACGGATCGCGCAGCGTGCCGTGCGCGGCTAGCGAATCGGGACTGGCACACAGCACCGGGCCAAACATCCGGGCGACGACGCGCCGCGGGAAGAGGCCTACCATTCGTGGCGCAGATACGACGGCGGGGTAACCGGATTCTCATGGAAATATGGAAAACCGACCCGCAACCATCGCTTTGTTCCTACACTCAATGCGGTGGAGCATTCTGGAGAGCCACGTGTTAATCCCAACAAGAATCCTTTCTGTCTGCGTGGTGACAATGCTGGCTTCCGCATGCTCGACCACGCCCATACCGGCGAGTGAGGCGACGCCGGTACCTTCAGAGAGACTTAGCGGTTTGCAAAGCCCGCCGCCCGGCGAGTTTGCAACGTTAGTCGTGACCCGAGATCAAGGGTTTTACGGCAGCGCTTGCGATACAGTCCTATCAGTTGAAGGGAAGGAAGTGGGCCGACTCCGATCGGGTGAAGTAGCTCGGTTCTACGCCAAGCCGGGGACGATCATTGTTGGCGCTCAGACTTCGGCAATGTGTCTCGGTGGGTTGAAGGAGAGGGAGGTAAAGCTCAATCCAGCCTCGACGATCCGTTATCGCATTTCGATCGATTCGAGCGGCGGCTTGGATCTGTCGCCGACCGCATTCTGACGGAAGAGTCTCTTCACGGCACGGCGGACTCCGGAGCGCTGACGGATCCCTCGGTGGCGAATTGACGCGTGGGCGAGCGGTTTGGCACCCGCTTCGTCGAGCCGTCGTGTTCTCTCCGACATGGGTGCAAGGACACGCCTGCACACTCCCATGAGTTTAGCCCGCTTCCTCCGCGCACATGCCAGCGCGCATGGTCCGGCCTGCGGGGGTTGGGGCAGAAATAGGGACCGGGTTTTGACGAACCGGTGTTCATTACCGCATCCGCTGTGAGAAGCGCTGCCGCACCGCATAGACGGGCCGATAAACGTACGTGTTTTAGACGGGCGAAGATTGGGGTCTTATGATGACGCGAGCGATCAGTAGTTGGTCGCCGCTCGGCCAAGTGCTGGAGCTATTGAACATAGCGCCCGAACATCGAAATTTTGCCGGTTCCTGGGAAGGTTATGTTGAGGGGGAGGGCGAACGTCTGTCCGACAGTCAGCCCCTCAGTCGACCGTCGACCCCATGGCGGATGGGGCGTAGCCCAGTAGTGGCCCCTCCGCAGGGGCGCGATCGCCTTTGGCATGGCCGTCAGGCCCGGCGCGGGGCGGGGGGGTACACACCGCGCGTGAGACATGCTGAGCTTTGGCAAGCGCTTGCGGTCTCAGTGACTGTTGGAGATGCCTGAATACCGCAAGCTCGTTTTGAGCTGTGCTGGGCCGGGATGCGTAGGCTCTAGGCGTGGGAAGCCATCGGATCAGCCTTCTTGCTGAACCAGGTCGTGGATACTCCCTTCCTCCTCGCCTTCCAGGTCCTCAGCCAGCCGACCGGGCAAGAGGAGGTTAAGCGCGACGGCTACAAGGGCGCCCACCGTGATGCCAGAGCCAAGCACTTCCTTGACGAAAGCCGGCAATTTTGACAAAAGCTCCGGGCGCATGGTAACGGCGAGACCGCAGCCAATGGATACTGCCACGATTACGCTGTTGCGCTTGGTATGCTCCGACTTGCCGAGCATCTGAATGCCGGCCGAGATGATCATCGCGAACATCATCAGCCCAGCACCACCAAGCACGGGTTGCGGAATCGTAACCACCACGGCACCAAGGACCGGGAAAAGTCCCGCCAAGAAAAGCATCACGCCGGTTAGTGCTACGACAGCGCGGCTAGCGACGCCGGTCAGGGACACCACACCAACGTTCTGCGCAAACGTCGTGACAGGCGGGCTCGACATCAGCGCAGCAAAGGCGGAGCCAATACCGTCACACAGGATGCCGCGAGCCAACTTCTTGCCGGGCATCGAGGTTTGTGTGGCCGCACCCAGGGCCATGAAGGTACCGGTGGTTTCCACAATAGAAACGAGGAACGCGAGCGACATCGCAACGATGCCGGAGATTGGGAAGCTCATTCCAAAATGCATTGGCTGCGGCAACGCAAACACCGGTGCGCTGCGGACTTGGGTGAAATCCACCATGCCAAGCGACACGCACACCATGTATCCGATGAGAATACCGAGCACGACGGCTGATGCCGAGACTATGCCTTTGCCCCATTGCACAAATGCAATGACCAGCAGCAGCACGAATCCTGCAATCGACAGATTTGCAAGGGCGCCGTAGTTGCTGCTGCCAAAGCCGCCAGCGGCCCAGTCCACGGCAACGGGTGTTAGCGATAGGCCGATCATGGCTACTACCACACCAGTCACGGTATGAGGAAATAACTTGCGGATGGTTGGCATGAAGAAGCTGCCGACAATCATGACCAAGGAACCCGCCAGCGATGCACCGAGAATCCCCGGCACGCCATGCTCCAGTCCGACGCTGATTCCCGCTCCGACAAAGGTGAAGCTGGTTCCCATCACGCATGGCAGGCGAATGCCGATCGGTCCTGCGCCCCTGCACTGGATGACAGTCACAATTCCCGAACCGAGGAGCGCAGCATTCACCAACGCGATCACTTGGTCGGGCGGCAACTTGAGGGCTCCTCCTAGCACCAGAGGCACGGCAATGATCCCGCCAAGCGCAGCAAGCAAATGCTGTGTGGCCAAAAGCGTGGTCGTGAGGATCGGCGGGCGGTCCTCGACTTGGTATAGCAATTTTTCCATTCTTCGGTCTCCTCGTTTTGTTATGTGAGCAAGCCGTTTTATCACCGCGAATTGGAGACAGTATTTGGGAGTGGTGATGTGCCCCATGGCGGGCACCACTATCAATTTGGCATGAAATGCTAAGGCGTTGGCACGAGTTGCAATGCCCGATTTGTGTGCGGTGATCGTTTATGGATGGCGTCGGCGAGCGAGCAGGCGAGCAACTGCGAAAGCCCGGTGCGGGTGCGGGTCAGTTGGGGGAGCGACGTGTGTCGCATTCCAGACTCACAACGGTCATAGGACTGACTTCGACAGATGACCGTAACTGGCGGGCTGCGGCCCGACGCCGAGCACAGCGCAGCGTTCCTCCTGGACCAGTCCGCGTAGGGCGGAAGACGACCCGTCTGGACATCCGACCGCTTAGAGCATAGTGGCCGGTTCGGCCAGAACGCGGTCATCCGAGACGAGAGAAGGAGAGAGAGAGTCATACCGTCGCAGGCTGAATGCTCAGGGCGAGGGCCATTTGTCACTGGCGAATGACAAATGCGGAATTCCGGGAACGAACGCGCCATAGTCGATGGCGCCAACCCAGAAAGCGTGCATCAGACGCGCGTCGGCTTGTGCCGATTGCGCTCAGCGCTTGACAGCTTCGGGAATGCGAGTCGGACTCTCGAAGCCCGCTTCACCCTGAGGAGCGCCGGACGGTTGGCGATTGCCTCGTCCGGTCTCCGGACTCTCACCTTGTGCGGCCATGAGCCTTGACCTATCTTTGCTCACACCGGTGCATGACAACCGTATCCCAAACGGGCATCATCGGTGCTTTTTGCGATTCGATATGGAGCTAATAAGATGAAAAGTCTACTTATCGTCGCTCTGTTGGCAACCGCTGTCGCGGGTTGCGCAACATCGCCATACACACCTCCCCCAACACAGGACACCCGCGCCGTTGGCGAAAGCAAACTCGCGCCAATGGCTGCCGCTCAATGCATCGGGGAAAAGTGGGCGCAAAGCTCAGGGCAGCAAGTATGGATGCAATACATGCTCGCCAATAACCAGGCGTTCGATGTTTACGTTCCAGGGCAACAGCCGCCGAGCGGTGCAGCCGCCGTCGTGCGAGCGGCGCCCGCCGGAGCGGGCTCGTGGCTGGGCTTCCGCGGCGGCGACAGCGGTGCGGCCGGAGCACTCAGCCAGTGCCAGTGAGTCTGCCGGCGAGGCAATCTCCGCTGCGCTTCGCGAGCCAGCGCCATACCGCTGCAGAACTTGCCTGGCAATCTCATCCAGACGGCAATCTGGGCAGCGCTGTTCCTGCTCGTCGGTGAATTCTCCAGCTCGCCACGGTAACGTCGCACGCCATAGGCGTGCTGGGACCTTGTGTCGGAGCCTTCCTTTCGGCACAGGCGTGCGCTGCGCGGATCCCGAGTCGGGGATAAGCGGGCAGCGAGTTGTAAGGCCCGCACGGGCGCGTGCCAAACGGACGTCAATGATCGAGTCCGCCGGTCGGCGTGTGCCAAACTTGCTCGATGCCTGCGCAAATGTGACGCTATGATGTAAGCGCAGGGGCGAGAGTATTCCTCCGCATTTACGATCCGAGCGGGGGAACCCGCGGGCCAGTCAGTCGAGTGACTTTGCGACCGCACGCGCCGGATCGTGCAACCTCGGATGGAGGTGCACAACATCATGCCGAGTTCCCCCACCGTGGCACCCCACAGTCGCATGCCTCTCCTGAAAGGGCTGCTGCCGGTAAATCGCGCGCAACTGCCGCACGACATCATCGCTGGCATCACCCTGGCCGCCCTGGGGATTCCTGAAGTGATGGGGTACACCAAGATCTCGGGCACGCCGACCGTCACGGGCCTCTACACGATCTTGCTGCCGCTGGTGGTCTTTGCCCTTCTGGGGGCGTCGCGCCATCTGGTTGTCGCCGCCGATTCCGCAACCGCAGCCCTCCTCGCCAGTTCCCTGGTTGCGGTGGCGACGCTTGGCAGTCCGGAATATGTCGGCCTGACGAGCGCCGTTGCACTCGCTGTTGCCGTCATGCTGGTTCTGGCGCGCATCCTTCGCCTGGGGTTCCTGGCCGACTTCCTGTCCCGCAGCGCCCTGATCGGTTTCCTGACTGGTGTCGGCGTACAGGTCGCTGTTGGCGAGCTTGCCGGGCTGATCGGACTGCCCAAACAGGGACATGGTCCGCTCATGCAGTTCGCCTCGGTTTTTCAGCGCATTGGCGAAGCCAGTTATGTCACGTCTGCCCTGTCGTTTTCAGTGCTGGCAGTGATCCTGGGATGCAAACGCTTCGCGCCGCGTGCACCCGGCCCGCTGATTGCCGTGGTCGGCGCGATCGCCTGCAGTGCGGCATTCGATTTCGGGAAGCACGGCATCGAGCTGGTCGGCAAGGTGCCCAGCGGATTGCCATCGCTGTCGCTGCCGCCGCTGCATCTCGCCCATCTGGAACAGGTACTGATAACCGCCGCCTCCTGCTTCATCGTCATCATCGCGCAAAGCGCCGCGACCGCACGGGCTTACGCCAACCGCTACAACGAGCGCGGCGACGACAACCAGGACATCGTTGGCCTTGCCGGCGCCAATGCAGTGGCCGCGCTGACCGGCACCTTCGTGGTCAACGGGAGCCCGACCAAGACCGAGATGGTCGACGATGCAGGCGGTCGAACCCAGTTCGCCCACCTGACAACCGCCGTCATCGTGCTGCTGGTGCTGCTGTTCATGACCGGGCCGCTAGGCTTCCTCCCGGCTGCCGTCCTGTCGGCAATCGTGTTCATGATCGGCGTCAAGCTGATCGACGTGAAAGGCATGACCGAGCTTTACAATCTGCAGAAGGATGAATTCGTCGTTGCCCTGATCACGACGGGCGTGGTGGTGTTCGTCGACGTCATGCACGGCATCCTCGCGGCCGTGCTGTTGTCCCTGATCGACCATACGCGCTATAGCTACCGGCTGCGCACCCGTGTGCTGACACCCCACCCGAGTGGTCAGTGGACGGCAAATGAGGTGGCGCCAGACCTGTTCGCGTCGCCGGGCATCGTCGCCTATCGTTTCGAGGCCGATCTGTTCTATGCGAACGCGGGCCGCTTCATGGAGGAGGTGCTGAGGCTGGTCGAGCAGACGGATTCGAAAGTGAGCTGGGTCGTCATCGATGCCTCGCAAATCTTCAACGTCGACTATAGCGCTGGCAAGACGCTGGAGCAGCTTCGACGTGAACTGGAGCGGCGCGGCATCGGTATCGCCGCTGTCGCGATTCCCGAAGGCGTACTGGACGAACTTCAGCGCTATCGCACCTTTAGTGGTGTAACCGGGCATCAGGAGATTTTCGTGACCGTGGACGACGCCATCAAGGCCCTGCGTGACCGGCCGCCGCCAGAATCAGGGCCGGAGCCTGCCGGCAGGCCAGGTTGACACGCAAGGTCACGCGCCTTTCGAGGGCATGCCATGCCAAAGACTGCCGAGGTGCAACAAGGTAGGTCGCCGGCGGTGCACGCAGAGCCGCATGCCGCCCAAGCGCACGAGGATCTCTCCGAACTGTTTGGTGGCCGCGGCTCACCAACATCGCGTATCGACGCTGGAAGGGCCGCACGTCAGCTTGCGCCGCGGGCCAAGCTTGCAACATGTACGCTGTCCGACCGCGATCCGATTGCACTGCTCGAGGCTTCCAATGCAGGCAGGTTGCCAAGCCTCATACCGATCCGCTACGGCCGCATGGTGGCCAGTCCATTCGCCTTCTATCGTGGGGCCGCGCCGCTGATGGCCTTCGACCTGGCCCGGTTGCCGAATTCGGGAATCATCGTGCAGCTAGGCGGTGATGCCCACCTGGCAAACTTCGGCTTGTTCGCCAGTCCGGAGCGCAGGGTACTGTTCGGGCCGAATGATTTCGATGAAACGTTGCCCGGGCCTTTCGACTGGGATGTGCGCAGGCTGGCTGCATCCTTCGTCATTGCCGGACGCGAACGCGGCCTTGGCACGCGAGAGCAGCGCGCCATTGTGCGCCGGCTGTGTGCGACCTTCCGCGAGTGCATGACCACGTTCAGCGCGATGGACACGCTCGATGTCTGGTACTACCAGTTCGGTGCGGAGAGCATGCTGGCCATTGCGGACACAGTCGATGAGCGGAAGAAGGAGGAGGCGGTGATCAGCAGGGCCAGGCAGCAATCGTCGCGGCTCGTGCTGAGCCATGCCGCGGAAGTTGTCAACGGCAAGCTGCGTATCAAGGAGCAGCCGCCTCTGGTCTATCACTTTCCTGTAAAGAACCGGAAGGAAGCGAAGCAGTTCGACGATTCAGTCAGGCGCTTCTTTGCCGAGTATCGCCTGACTGTGACGGGTTCGGTACGCGCTCTGTTTGATCGCTACGAGTTGGTCGACACGGCGGTGCGCGTCGTCGGCGTGGGTTCGGTTGGCACGCGCTGCTATGAAGCGCTTTTCATGGCGGATGGCCAAAGTCCACTTTTCCTGCAGGTCAAGGAGGCACGTGCATCGGTGCTGGAGGAATACCTGCCAGCGAGCAAGTTTCCCAACCACGGTGAGCGAGTCGTGAACGGGCAGCGCCTGTTGCAGTCGTCCAGCGACATCTTCCTCGGTTGGTCCAGGGTGCGCACAACGGGCTACGACTTTTACGTGCGCCAGTTGCGCGACATGAAGGGCGCTTTCGACTTCAACACCTTCAATGCGAAGGATCTCAGCGAGTATGCGGTGTCTTGCGGGCACGCGCTGGCCCATTCGATGGCTAAGGCCGGCGATCCGGCCATGATCCTTGGGTACGTGGGCAAGTCGGATGCGTTCGACGAAGCCATCCAGCAGTTTGCCATTGCCTACGCCGAGCGCAATGAAATGGACTGGTCGGCCCTGAAGGCGGCGGTGAAGTCAGGGAGGGTGCAGGCGCTGCGCGAATGAAGCTTGGCAGTACCGCGCTCCCTTGCCTTATAGCCGGCTGCCGACCGTTTCGCCCCGCGGACGGCCCCAGCCGCTGCTGCCGACAACTCGGTCGACTCTGGCCGAGCCCGGAGAACAAAGTCATTGATCCTTGCCCTCCGTAGCGAGAGTCAACGAGGCTTGTAGCTGAATTTCTGTCCTCCAATGCTCGCCTCGTACATCAAGCCGCCCTTTGTCACGGTAAATGTCGCCATGCCCTTGTGATAGCCACCCGCAGTTTTGGCGTCTTTCTTGCCGGCGCTCGCACGCGCGGAAGTACCGGTTGTGCTTGTCTGCGCACCCGCTGCCGCTGTGATCGCAACCGCGGAGGCATCGGCGCCAAACTCAAAGTTACCGCCGGTAAATTCCTTGAGCGCCTGTTCATTTTCGAACACGATCATCTCGCTATAGGCTTCGCCGCCAAGCTGAAGGCCCACCGTGACCTGAGTCATCGAGGTGTCGCCGATATACTTTCCCTTTTCGTACACACGGCCTTTGCCATGGGCGCCTCCTATGCCGACAGCTCCCTTGCCAATCGTAGGAAATACGGCGTAGCCGTAAGCAGATTTGAGGAGCTCGCCACTTTCTCCCGCATTCCTGAACAGCTTGATCGTGTCCGTATACTCGTCCGCCCAGGCAGAAGAAATCGGTAACAGCCATGACAAGACTGTGAGAATCGATATCAGACGTTTAAGCATGATTTGTTCTCCATCATGGTTGAAATTCATCGTGTACAGCACCAGAGCTTGTTGTAGCTCGATATCAGGATAGGCGAGATATGGCTCAGGAGAACCCTCCGACCGGGGAGTAATGCCGTTCACCCGGAAGCGGGTACGACGCGCGCGAACTACCGCGCGTTTCAATGCCCCAGGGGCTCGCGTCGGGTTTGCAATTGCGTTTTGGACAAACTAATGTGAAGCACTGACATGTTCTGGAAGTGACGCAAACGCAAGCGATTCGGTCAGTGCGCTGCCCATATACGACGAACCCGATAAAAAGAAGGAGAGCGGCATGAGAAGGAAGACACTGCTGGGCGTGGCCATGATGATGGCAGTAGCCGGCGCTGCATGGGCCCAGCCTGAAACGAAGGTGGATGTCACGCAAGCTCCTGGACAGGTGAGCGCCACGAGCACCGCCAAGGTGACGGCCAAGATTGTCAAGATTGTCCCGGTAACACGAACAGTCTCGCTGAAGACAGACCAGGGCAAGGTTTTGGACTTGGTCGTGGGCGAGGAAGCCAGGAACTTCGACCAACTTAAGCTCGGCGATGTCGTCACCGTGGAGTACAGGGAAGCGCTGACGCTCAGCCTCAAGAAGGGCAGCGGCCCATTGTCCAGCCATGAGCGCGCGATCTCTGACAGATCCGCGCCAGGAGCAAAACCTGGCGGGACAATCGGGCGGGAAGTGACTGTCACCGCCGATGTCGTCGCAGTGAACGCCGAGGCCAAGACCGTTACGCTGAAGGGGCCGAAGGGGCGCACGGTAGACCTGATGGTTGAAGATCCGGACCGTCTCAAGCAGATCAAGAAGGGCGACCGGGTCCAGGCCGTCTATACGGAGGCCATGGCGGTTTCCGTACAGCCTGAATCCAGCAAATAGTTGTTCGCAGGCGGCACCGGGATTCGCCCGTGCAGCCTTGCCTAAGGGGGGAAAGGAGGCGACCATGCCACGACATGCCCTGCAGGCTTCGCGGCCGTAATGACTATGGGTTTCCAACTGTAGTCGGTCCGCAGTGCTGCGTCTGCCATCGACGATGGCGATCCTGTATCGCCTGTCTCCCCCCGCGTACCCCGAGAAATGGTATGCCGGCTCGGGGACCACTGGCCATGAGTAGGGCTCGTCTAGTGAGCGGTGGCGAACCAATATTTGGGGTTTTCTCCCATCCCCGAATCTGGCGTGTACTACTCTTGCCCATGAATGAATCGTCCCATCCAGCTTTGCATCGGGACCGCATAGCGGACGAGACAGGTCTGTGCCTCCGCCGGCGGCCGGCAGCCCTGCGCGTTACAGGAGGCCTCATGCGAGAGGGGCATCGTCCTAATGCGCTTGCTGTTTCCTGTTGCACGGCTATTGCTCCCTTACCTGTTCGCGGCCGCGAGCCTGGCCGCTGCTCCGGCGTTCGCGTGGATTTACCCTGAGCACCGGGATCTTACGCTGCTCGCTTTACAAGGGCTCGATGAGGCGCACATGTCAGTGTTTGACCGGCTCTGGCAGGACGCCCGCACCGGCGATGCGGAGCGCCTCTGTGCCCAAGGCGCCGATAGCGGGCAGGGCCTGACGCCGTCGTGCATCGACTGGGCGGCGCTACCGGCCATCGCCGGTGATCATTCATGCTCAAGCCGGGAGATGTTCGAAACGGCGAGGGCATCGTCGTGGATACTGCTTGTCGCCGATGTTGCCGCGCAACTCAAGGTGGACCTATCTCGGATTCCCGTGACGATGCCGCCCGACACCATCAGTGGCTCGAAAGGATTGGTCACTGATGCGCGGCGACGTATTGCCAGCCAGGGAGCCCGCGCCGAACGCGTGAACGTGCTGCGCACTGCCGATATTCGCTTTGAGCGATCTGATCCCGGCTACGCCACGCGAGCGGGCGCGAACAATGCGCATTTCCTGATGTCGCGTCCGTCTACTGACATCTCGCTCTACGACTACGCGCGCCTGACCCTGCGGCCCGGGTCGGAACTCAACGCGGTCGGCGTTTATTCCTTCTTCCATCTCAGCGCTTTGCAAAAGGCCAGCCGCCTTGCGAATGAGCGGCACACCGCGCAGCAGAGGCAGGCGCTTGCGCGCGCTGCCATGGCGGACGAGGCGTTCGCGCTGCATTTCCTGGAGGATGCATACGCAGCGGGCCATATCGCCGGTTCATGGGGCGACGCTTCGCAGCGGCAGGGAACGCACGATTACTACAACCAGAATGGGCTGGAAGTATTCACGTGGAGCAATGGAGGCCAGTCGGTCGTCCTGATGGGGGATGCGAACCTGCGTCCGGAGGACGCCTCCGTGGTGGCGACGTCCGTGCGCCGTAGCCTCGAGCAGGTGCTGGATGCCGCGACAGGCAGCGGCAATGCATTCGCCCACACGCCAGACGCCGTGGCCGAGCTGAACAACTTCGACATATGCCGCAACAACAAGCTGCCAGACCGCGCTCCCGGCACAGGGCCAAGGCCCGAGGATGTACGGTTTTTCGAGGCGACGCTGCGCGAAACCCCGGTACCGGGGCTCGGGCCAGGCCTCGGGGCCATGCCGCGCTTTCGCAGCGAGGTCGGACCGTTCATCGGGCTGGCCGGTTCGATCGATGCGCGCTGGGTCGACGGCGGCTTCGTAGCCTCCCAGGGTTGGGGCGGCTTCGTCGGCGGCCTCGATCTTTCCGTGCGGGCCGGCTTCGGCCTCGATGGCGTGATGGGCGAGGCGGGCGACGGGCTGGTCTATGCCTCGGTAGGCTTCCGCACCGATTCGCCATCCAGCAACCGCTTCGGCGCGCAAGTCGCGTCCGGCGGCAATCTTGGCGCGGCGATACCAGCCCGCTCAGGACTGGCGCTGCGCCTGCGCATGCCATTCTATGTGGTGCCGGGCGACCTGCTGCTGCTGGCTCCGCTGTATTTGGTCAATCCGTCCGCCTATACGCAAGTCGCCGTCCGCGCCGCTAATGGCGGCCTGATCCCGTGGGAGAGCGGATGGTCGACTGCAATCGGACGCTTCCAGTTCGTCCTGGGTCGCGAGATCGGTGTGACGCTGTACGGGCTGAGCGGGAGGGATCAGCTCATTGCGCCCGGTGGCCCGGACACAGGCGTTGGGCAATTCGTGAGCTTCAAGTCAACCATGTTCGAGATTCCCATTCTCGAATACCGGCCGTATCGTGCGTTTTCGACTAACCAGAGTTCGTCGGTGGTCTTCCAGCTCTTTGCCGCTGCCGACGTGCCGCACGGGGGAAGCGTAAATTTCCCTCGCGGCTCGGCTGCGCCGCCGTTGCATACAGTCTGGTCGATTGGCCTGAGGCTGGTGTTTGATTGGCGCTATTACTACTAAACCCTACGGTACCGAGGAGAGGACTGCGTTGCCGCTTGCTGGTCATATCCGTCTTTGGATTAGATTTGAATTTTCAAATTTTAAAATGCATAGCCAATCACCCCCAATAGCCCATCTGCGATTCATCCCATTCATAGCGGATGCCTGCCACGACCACTGCACTGACCTGCCGTTTCGATTGGCAGAATTCGACGGTCTTGCACACGCCTGCAGGTCCGCTGCTCACTTGGGTCCGAGCCTCATCGCAAGTACGGTAGTGGCGGCGGGTCGGTCTCCGGGTCTGGAGCGCGGCGCAGTAGATTTCACGAAAGCGACCCGCTTATCCCTCATCCCAGCGGAAGGTATTCAAGACGATTTCCTCATCTGACATTAATAATTCACAATGGCATTTCCAAGGCGGGGAGAGCGATGACGCAGCCCGACGCGCAGGACACTAAATGGCGAGCCGCTGGCCCGAGGCAGGCCTTCCGCGCGATCCGTACATGGTTGAGGGGCTTCGCGTACCTGACGGCGCTCGCGTGGACCCTATTTCTCGGCGCGTGCGCATCGATGCCGCTCGTCCCGTATTCGACCGATACACCACCGCTTGTGCTGGCGCCAGCGACCCTTGCCGGAGTGACCGACAAGCGGGGCCGCTTTCGCGAAGTCTACTGTGCCGTGCTGCAGGCGCGAGGCTCCACGCTTCCCGACTACCGTCCTTGCGAAGAGGCACTGACCCGCGTGGGCACCGAGCCCGCCGGCACGGACAGGCCCGTCGAACTCGGCCCGTCGAAACGGCATCTCATTGCGGCAGTCGTGGCGGGCGTCGGGTACGAGTGCTTCAGGCCATGGCTGGATCCGCAGGGGACTGTCGCAACCCATGTGCGCGAGTTTGGCTATGACGCGACGATGATCACTGTCGACGCACTGTCAAGCTCGACGAACAACGCTCGCCAGATCCGCGATGCAATCATGGCCATGCCGCACGCAGTCGACGAACCGCGCATTGTATTGATCGGCTATTCCAAGGGCGCACCGGATATCCTCGAGGCTGTCGTCACGTACCCCGAGATCCGCAGTCGCGTGGCCGCCGTGGTCACCGCGGCCGGTGCCGTCGGCGGTTCGCCGCTCGCCGACGATGCCGAGCAGTATCAGGCCGACCTTCTGCGGCACTTCCCTGGTGCGACATGCTCGCCTGGAGATGGCGGCGCGGTGGAGAGCCTGCGGCCGCGGACACGCAAGGCATGGCTTGCGCAGAACCCGCTTCCCAACGATCTGCCCATCTATTCGATCGTCACGTTCCCGCAGCCGGAGCGCATTTCATCGATTCTCAGATCAAGCTACGACAAGCTGTCCCGCGTCGACGCGCGCAACGACAGCCAGATGATCTTCTATGACCAGATCGTGTCCGGGAGCACGCTGTTGGGCTACGTCAACGCTGACCATTGGGCGCTCGCCGTGCCAATCGCCCGGAAGCATGACACGATCGGTTCGCTGTTCGTCACGCAAAATGCCTATCCACGGGAGGCGCTGGTAGAGGCTTTGCTTCGTTTCATCGAGGAGGAACGCATCAGCGATGGCAAGTGACCAGCGCAGCGTGATCCGGACATGACGGTCCGTTGATGGCGCGAATCGGTCGCTTGAACGACCGTATGACCGCGAGGGCGAAGGGCCGCTTATGGCCGGGAGCGGCCACAACCGAGCGTTCCGCCTGGACCAGTACGCGTAGGGCAGAAGTCGACCCTTCTCCGCCATTGCACCTTGATAAGGCAACGGCCGCGCTACGCTACAGAACGGCCGTCCGAAGATTGCGCAGTCTTATCCCCGAACCAACCGCATGTACGCCGTCCGCGCGGAGAACTGGAAACCTGTGGGGGGGAGAGTCCACGGGCGGCGTAATTCAATTTTCGGGCTGACGTTCGCTCTCGGCGTCATTGTGGGCAAAACCCTTCTGCGCTGTCTCCCCGATCTTCCTAGATCTCCGCTCGACATCTGCTTTGGCAGCATTGAGTACGTCCTTCACCGCAGACCCCTCCTGCGCCATCGCGCGCACCGCCCCTCACAGGAGCGGCATTGTCCAAGTTTGCCGAACCTTGTGTACAACCCATGACGGCTGCCCAATCGGTATCTGCCGTCATAAGCTGTCGCACAGGAGCGGCTATGCGCTGTTTCTACATGTCTATTTCAAACTGGAGAGGACAATGTTAATGCTCAAGGGATTTCATCATCTGACCCTCGGCGTAAGGCACGCACAGGAGGATGTGGACTTCTACGTCAAGCTGCTCGGGCAGAGCCTCGTGAAGAAGACCGTGCTTCTCGATGGCGAGGATCCCATCTACCACCTCTATTATGGCAACGCGAATGGCGATCCAGGGACCCTGGTGACGTCGTTCCCGTTCCGTCAGCGGGGCGTCATGGCGCGTCCGGGATCGGGCCAGGTGCGGGTCATCAACTACTCGGTTCCCAAGGGCTCGCTCGAATTCTGGCGCAGCCGCTTCGATGCCATGGACGTGCCGTATGACAGCGAGATTGTGGAGCGCTTCGGAGAGCGCCGCCAGCGCTTCCAGCATCCGTGCGGCATCGAGTTCGATCTCGTCGAAACGGATCTCGATTCGCGTCCGGCTTGCGTGGCCAGCGATATCCCCGAAGCCCATGCCATCCGCGGCGTGCACAGCATTACGCTGTCGCTGCGGGAAGTCGCCGAATCGATCCGCTTCATGAGCGAAGCCATCGGTTTCCGCAACGCAGGCCAGGCGGGATCCTACTACCGCTTCGAGACGTACCACGGCGGCCCGGGCATGATCGTCGAGTTCCTGCATGAGCCGGACCGGCACCAGGGTTCGTCGATCTACGGCGAAGGCACGGTCCACCATGTGGCCTTCGCGGTGGACAATGTGGAGCAGCAGGCGATCCTGAAGGAGAGAATGTTTGCTCTGGGCTACATCGATACGTCCGAATCGGTGCACCGCAACTACTTCCGCTCGATGTACTTCAAGATGCCCGGCGGCGTGATGTTCGAGGCGACCACCACCGACATCGGCTTCGCGATCGATGAAGAGCCCGGCCATTTTGGCGAGGAGTTCCAGCTCCCGCCGTGGCTGGCGGATCGCAAGGACGAGTTGCTGGGCCGGCTCGAGCCCATCTCTGTATGACGTTGCCGGGGATCACCATGCAAAAACCGAAAGTACTGATTGTTTTCTACTCACGAAACAGCTCCACCGAGATGCTGGCCAAGGCTGTCGCCGAGGGCGCCCTCGAGGCTGGCGCAGAAGTCCGCATGCGGCGTGTGCGGGAGTTCGTCGGCCCCGATGTCATGCGGCAGGCGCCGGGCTGGCTCGAGAACGCCACGGAGATGAACGCGAAATATGAGGCGCCGACCGAAGCCGATGCCGAGTGGGCTGACGCCATCGTATTCGGCACGCCGACGCGGTTCGGGACGATTTCGGCCGAACTCAAGTCATATATCGACGGGCTCGGCGGCCTCTGGTTCGCGGGCAAGCTGAACGGCAAGGTGGGCTCGGTCTTTGGCACGACGTCCTCGCGCCATGGTGGCAATGAAGCCACGCTGCTGGCGACCTACGCGCCCATGGCGCACCTGGGCCTGATCATCGTGCCGCTGGGCTACGCCGACGCGGCGATGTTCAAGGCCGGCACCCCGTACGGCGCGACTCACGTCTCGCACCGTGACACCGTCAAGCCCGACGACGATCACCTGGCGGTTGCCCGGTTCCAGGGCAGCAGGGTGACGACGGTCGCCCGTGCCTTGCACGTCCAGCCGCAGCCCGTGGCAGCCTGAAAGTAAAAGCCTGAAGGCAAAAAGGGCGGAGACTCGCAGTCTTCGCCCGACTCCTGCATCCGGCACCGGCCGATGGCGCGATGGCAAGCGCTCAAGCTGGCGCAGTCTCCACGCGGCTTTCCATGGCATCGATCTGGCACGATGAAGGTAGCGGGTCGCTCGTGGCGCGGACTCCCCTCATTGCAGAGGGAATGGCGCTCGAACAGCGCTCGACGTAGCGGGCAACGTTGGGCCGGCCGCCGCAAATCGAGGCGAGCGCGCCTCATGAGGTTCCCCCCAAAAAGCACGTCACTAAGATCGAACGTTCCTCCCGCAAGATAAGGGGCTGCTGCTGAACCCGGCGTGGGTCCAGCGCCTTCAACACGCCTTCGACATGAAGGCGTGCTGTGCGCTGGAATGCCGGCATCGTGGCGGACGGCGATGCCGCCACGTTCCTTAGCGATCCTGATGCGACCGGCGGCAAAAAGTCCCGCGTTCCCGCCATGGTCGACGATCATGGACTCGAGCGCCGCGATCTTGTGATCGCGGACCAATTCCATGACCGACTTGAGTGCGTCACTCAGCAGCCCGGGCGTTACCCTGTCCGCGTGCGTGCGGACACACCGCAGGCGGATCGCCGATGAAGCCACGCGCAGACCAGAGTTCGGGGAACGGGATCTCGTTCATGGTTGGCAGGAGCCAGGCAATGCCCTCGGTGCCGAAGTAGGCCGGCCTGGCGCCGAACGTCCGGCGCGTTGCCATCAGGTGCAGGTGCTTCCACGCGGAGAATCCCTCCGCGATATCGGCCAGCGTCTCGCCGAGCTGCTGCAATTCCCGGTGCTCGTCCGGGTCGGCGTAGACGTCGCGCCAGACGTTCTCGACCGCCTTGTCCGGCGTGTAGGGCACACTGAAATCGCGGTCGAGTACCACCTCCGGAACGGCGAAGCCCTTGCGGCCCAGGTGAGCAAGCACGTCGTCATACAGGCTCGGCTCTGCCAGCGCCTTGCTGAGTTGTTCCCAACGCCGGGGTTGCGGCAGGAAGTGCTGCAGGTGCTCCCCCTGCTTGATGCCGAGCAGGTAGACCATCTGCCGGAACGTCCAGCCCTGGAGGGCGGTGTCCTTGCCGAACTTCGGGCCAACGCAGGACAGGATGGCCAACAGGTCGACAGGCGTCATCCACGCGATGGAGCGCCATGTGGCATTGAGCGGCTCGTGGTGGGCGACGACGCGCCGCAGCGTCCGGCAGGCCCCGGTCAGATCATCGGCACGCAATTGCGCCTGCGCGGCCTGTATTTCCTTGATGATCAGCATCCAGTAGAGCTCGGACACCTGCGCCGATACGATCCAGGCGTGTTCGCCGGGATGGTCGCTGACCGGGTGCTGCAGCGAGTGCAGCACGTCTGTCTGCAACCAGTCACTGTATGGTGTACGCCCGGCTGGCGTTCCGGCCGGCGCGGGGAATCCGGGCTTGACGGTATCGTTCACTTTGATCTCCTCGTGGTGGTGGGGTCAGGCAATTTCTTTGGAACGGCGAATTACCACAGGCTCTCCAATAGCGCATCCAGCTTCGTGCCGGCATCCTCGCCAAGGTCGCCGACCTCGGAGGGATAGTTCTGCCTGAGCAGCGCCGCCATCTCGGGAAGCTTCGCCCGATCGAAATCGAGGTCGCCGAGCCGGCTCGGCAATTCCAGTGCGTCCACGGCTGCCTCGATGCGGTCTGCGAGGAATGCGGCGGGCGTGCGGCTGCCACGGTCCGTGGAGAAAATCTCGAGCTTTCGGCCATAGACGTCGGCGCAGGCGCGGATGACGGGTGCCAGCGCAATGCACGATGTCACGCTGTGCGGTACCTCGAACGTCCCGCCGAGGATGTGCCCGATGCGATGGCTCAGGCCGTAGATGACCGAAGCAGGATAGAAATAACACTGCCAGGCGGCCAACTGAAGCTGCAACAGGTCGTCGGTCGATACGTGTCCGCCCGCGATGGCCTCGCGCGTTTCGAGCTTGCGCGGCCACTTCTCCAGCACGGCAAGGAAGCGCTCCACGCCCCTGGCGGCCAGGATGGCGTGAGGGTGGTCTACCTCGACCCGGCGCATGCCTTCCACCGCATGGTCGATCCCCTTGATGGCCGAACTCAGCAGCAGCATGCGTGGCGTGTCGACGATCATCCGGGGATCGAGCACCACCAGCGCGGGTGTGGTTTCGCGCACGGCATAGCTGCGCTTGAATTTCTGCGGACCGTCCGTTTCCGTCACGCCGAAGTAGTGGGAGAACTCCGAACCCGACAGGGTCGTCGGAATCGCGGCAATGGGCAGGTAGCGGCCGGTCTGCCTGAAATGCTGGTAGGAGACTGCCTTTGCGGCGTCGAGTACAGAGCCGCCGCCGAGGGCGATGATCGATTCCGCACCGGCCTCGATGCAGGCAAGCAGTCCGTCGCGTACGGCGAAATCGGGTACATGCGGCGGCAGGCCGGTGAAGGTGCCAACGCCGTCGCTGATGGCAGGCTGCAGGTGCTCGCGGTTCAATGCCTCAAGGAATTCCACCGTGAACGTCATTGGACGGCGGATGCCGTAATTCCCCAAGGCGGGGGCGACGGCTTTCAGCACGTCGCGCCCCCAGACAATCTCTTCCTGCGGCAAGCATTTCAACTGGTCCATTCCACTTCTCCACCGTGTCTTCGTAGGCGATCGGGGCTCCGATCCCGACTAGGAAGATAGGCGAATCGCGTTCGCGCGTGCGCGCGGGATTGAGGAACGGAGCGTTCAGGAATTTGGACGCCGCACATGCGCGAATGTACGCCTGTCGTTCGTTGTTTCCGAACGAAGCTTTCAGTATTGCCATCTTCACAAGGCAGGGGGCGTGTCTGATCCTTTCCACCGTAGCGACCCCAACACAAGAACGGAGACCTGAAGATGGAGACAATCCAGATAACAGAAGCGCTGATTCGCGGACGCCACAGCAAGCGCGGCTTCCTTGACCAGCCGGTGCCAATCGAGACTGTCAGGGACATCCTGTCGGTCGCGAAATACGCGCCGAGTTCGAGCAACACGCAACCGTGGCGCTGCCATGTGCTGACCGGAAAGGCTCGCGAGAAGATTTCCGGAGCAGCGGTCGAGGCGTATCGTGCCGCGCCCGAGGGACTGGTGCCCGATTACCCGTTCTTCCCCAAGGAACTGCCGGCGCCATTCTCGTCGCGCTTCAATACGTTTCGCGGGATGCTGGGCGATGCGCAGGGCGTGCAAAGGTGCGATATCGCCGGGCGGCGGCGGGACGTCGAACGGCAGTTCCGGTTCTTCGATGCGCCCGTGGGACTGATCTTCACCATGGACCGGCGCCTGGAATGGGCCAGCTTCATCTGCTACGGCTGCTTTCTCCAGAACATCATGCTGGCCGCGCGCGCCCGGGGGCTGGACACCTGCCCGCAGCAGATCTGGTCGCTGCAATCGGCGGTCCTTCGTGAAAGCCTCGACATTCCCGACGGCGAGATGATCGTGGCCGGCATGTCACTCGGCTATGCGGACAACAGTATTCCGGAAAACAACATGGAGCTTGGCAAGCTGGAACTGGACGAGTTCGTCTCGTTCGTCGACCGGTGACACGCGGAACCGTCCGGGTCGCGCCCTGACCTGGAAAAGCGCGAAGAAGCGATGGCCATCGTTAGCGGGTTTCGCCAAGTTGCGGAGATGTCGAATCGCTAATGCTGGCGCGCTTCACCGGCTGATGCGGATGCCCCGAGCCCTCAGCCGAAAAATAGAATACAGAGACGGAGGAGACATGATTAAAGTGCCCGCGAGGTTTTCCGCGGTGGTTGCGCTCGCATGCTTGCTGGCCTCGAACGCCGAGGCAACCGAGAATGGTCAGACCAGTTACCCTGTTGGCGTCAATACCGTATTGAATGGAATCTTGCCACCGCCTGGTGAAACCCAGTTTTACAATTACACGCTCTACTACGATGCCGGAAAGTTCGCTGGCCCGAATGGAGGGAGTCTCGTGCCCGGGTTCCAGTTGAAGGCGTTTATCGACGCCCCGCGTATCGTTCACACATGGGGCACTACATTTGGCCCCTTTACTCTGTCCAGTGGTGCAATCTTCCCGCTCGTTCATGTTCGGGCGGACACGCCAGGCGGTAGCGACAAGCGCAGTGGAATCGGAGATATCATCGTTGAGCCGTTGTACATCGGTTACTCAAATCCATCGCGATCATTCTTCGCCTACCTCACCACCGAAATTTCAGTGCCGAGCGGGTCCTACTCCGCGAACCGAGTGGCGAACACTGGCCGGAATGTCTATGCGCTAACGCCGCAACTCAGTACGACATGGTTCCCCACGCCCGCAGTAGAAGTCTCTACCACCATGTCGGTAGAGTTCAGTTCACCGAATTCAGCGACTCGATATCACTCTGGCGCCGTTGCGGCACTTGAGTATCTTGTTGGCTATTCGCTTGACAGCAAGTTCCAGCTCGGACTTCAGGGATATCTGCTGAAGCAGATCACCGATGACAAGGTCAACGGCACGCCCATACCCGGGGATGGGTTTCGCGGAAGAGCTGTCGCAATCGGCCCGCAACTACGATACATGTGGTCCCAGGCGTCCGGCATTGTGTTCAAGTATCAGCGCGAGTTCGACGTGCGGAATCGGCCACAAGGCAACAAGTTCTGGGTTGAGCTGTGCTTCCCTCTTTGATCGGAATGCTCCCTCGACCTGTCGGGAGCAGATGACAGCGCCGGCATGAGCAGCGCGAGAGGGATAGCGAGGCGACGTTCGAAGCGAATGCGCAGCTTGCCGAACCGGCAAGCTGCGCATGCGTGCGCTCGACAATCCGGCGATGTCGGGCAAGGCGGTCGTTCTTCTCGATGCCACTGCGTGCGTTTCGGTGGCGCGCCACGCATTGGCGGTGGCGCGAGTGGGCGGCGGCGCACCCGTTGCAGTACCATGCGATGGAAAGCACACGCCATTGGCCCGACCCAACCGCTACCAAGGCAGCCTCATGCTGGACCTGAAAGACGTTTTTTACTTCGTGCAAGTTGTCGACCGCGGTGGCTTTACGTCTGCCGGCAATCGGCTGGGGCTGCCCAAGTCCACGTTAAGTCACAGGGTCAAGGAGCTGGAGGCTTCGCTGGGCGTTCGCCTGATCAACCGGACCTCGCGCCAGTTTGCCTTGACCGACGTAGGCGCTGAGTTCTACCAGTACGCCGTCGCCTTGCTGCAGAGCGCCGACGTCGCGGAACAGGCGATGCGCCAGAGGCTCGCGGAACCCAGCGGGATCATTCGCGTGACGGTAGCGGTCGAACTTGCGCAGTTTGCGCTGCGCCAGGTCCTGCCGACGTTCCTGAGCAGCAATCCCAAGGTCAGCATCGTGGAAGTCGCCACGGACAGGCTCGTCGATGTTGTCGGCGAGGGCTTCGACCTGGCGCTGCGCGGACATACCTCGGCACTGCAGGATTCCAACCTGGTCCAACGGCCCATTGTCAGGGCGCCATGGTACCTGTTTGCGGGTGCCGACTACCTCGAACGGATGCCAGTCCTGGAGGAACCGGAGCAACTTGCGTCCCATGCCATCGTCTCGATGGTGCGCAAAGGGCCGCTGCAGTGGCAACTGCGCGGCCCCGACGACAGGCTCGTCACCGTCCCGATCGAACCAAGATTCCAGAGCAACAGCATGATGTCCCTGAAGGAGGCCGCCTGCGCCAACGTTGGCGTGGCAGCCTTGCCCGGATATATCTGCCGGTCCGAGTTGCAGGCTGGCGTGCTGCGGCAAGTACTGCCGGGCTGGATCGCCGCAGATGCGCGCATCTCCGCGCTCATGCCCTATCGGACCGGACTACTGCCCGCGGTGCGGTCGCTGGTCGATTACCTCGCCGTAGAACTGCCCAAGGTCACCGCGTTCGACGGCCGCTGAGCCGGCGCTACCTCCTCTTACTCCAGTGCTACGCGGGCTGCGTGCCTTGTGGCTCGCGGGGCGTTCCATCTTCATGGACGCTGCGTTCGGCGCCAGCCAGCTTCCAAGGCCGGGCCGATCCACTATCGTTTCCAATCAGGGATAAGCCATCCGCAACTTCACCCTGGAGTGGAATACATGAAGCAACTGAGCTGCCTGCCACAAGACGCGATCTTCTGGGGCCACGACATACTTCCGACGGCTGTCGCGTCGCCCGGCCAGCACGGCATCCGCCGACCGCTGACCGGCGGCAATGCGGGCCAGAAGCTGGAAGCCCTGCCCGAGAGCCTGTGGCAATGACCGACCTCCATCAACCCTCCCGAACGAGGGCCCCGCATTCCATGGGCTTGCGCAACGCGCTGGATGCGCTTGCCACGCGGCAGATCACCGCGACAGCATTGACGGAGCAGGCACTCGAACGCGCGGAGGCCAGCAAGCGGCTGCTCAATGCATTCTCGGCAATCGATTGGGACCGGGCCCTGAAGGCGGCCGCGGAAAGCGATCGCCGCTACGGCGAAGGCCGGCAGCGGACATTGGAGGGCCTGCCCATTGCGGTCAAGGATCTGATCGACACCAGGGGCATGGAAACCCGCTACGGTTCCGCAGCCTATCTCGGCCATGTGCCCGCAGCCGATGCCGACATCGTGAAAGCACTGGTGGAACGCGGCGCGATCATCATCGGCAAGACTACGACGCACGAATTCGCGTGGGGCGTGACAACCGCCAGCGCAAGGTTTGGCGATACCCTGAATCCGCTGGACCCTACGCGCATACCCGGGGGGTCCAGTGGTGGCGCCGCGGCGGCGATTGCGCACGGTGCCATCAAGGCGGGCGTGGGCACGGATACCGGCGGCTCGGTCCGGATTCCTGCCGCGCTGTGCGGCGTTGTCGGATTCAAGCCCACGCTCGGCACGCTATCCACGCGCGGCGTGTTCCCCCTGGCGCACACTTGCGACCACGTCGGCCTGCTCGGCGAGCAGGTCGACGACGTGCTGTTGCTCGCCGATGCCCTTGACATCCAGGTCCCCGAGAGCGATGCGTGGCTGTCCGCACGGCTGGGCGTCATTCGTGACATCGCACCGGTTCCAGTCAGTCCGGAAATTGCTTTGGCATTTGACGGCGCGATGAAGCGGCTGGCGCAAGTCTTTTCCTGTGTGAACGTCAGCACGTCCGGCCTGTTCGACGCGGTATTCGGTGCCTTCGCGAGCATCGTCCTGATCGAGGGCGGCATCGAGCATTTCCGCCGCAACGACTGGGACCGTATCTCGACGCACTACAACCCGGAAACCGTCGACCGGCTGAAGCGCGCCGAGACCATGGACCTGCGCGCCTATGCGGCGGCCCAGCAGACCAGGCGAAGTTTCACAGCACGGCTGCACGAGGTGATGTCGACGGTTGACTATCTCGTGCTGCCGACATGCCCGTGCACCGCACCGCATCTCGATGCCGGCACCGTCAGCATTGGCGCGTGGACCGGCACCGTCCGCGAGGCGCTGATGACCTATACCGCACCGTTCAATGTCGCGGGATTTCCTGCCATTTCGATTCCCCTGGCGACCGGCGAGCGCAGCCTTCCCCCTGCATTGCAGGTCGTCGCGAAGCCCGGCGACGACGGTGCGCTGCTGCAGGTCGCGCAGCAGATGGAACTGATGCTGCGAACGGGCAGCGCCCCCAAGGGTTGACAGACGCCAACCCCACAACGAGGAGACAACGATGAGCGATGCAATGATTCACGACAAATTGATGAATATGGCGGCCGGCGCCCGTGCCGCGATCGCGGACCCCGCGCGAATCTCCCTCGTGGGTAGTGACGCCAACCCGCGCTTCGAACTGTTCCACGCGGCCAGTTCGCTCTGCTCGCAGAAAGTGCGCGCGGTATTGTTCGAGAAGCAACTGCCATATCGTTCGAACAATATGATGATCCTCGGTTCGATGGGCCCGGATGGCCTTGTTCCAGCCGAGCACTACCATCCCCCCTACGTCCGGCTGCGGCTGATTGCAGGCCGGGAAGTGGGGCAGGGTCTTGTCAGCAGCTATAGCGGGCGCACTTCGGTGGAGACCGAAGGCTTTGATCCCTGCACGGTCCCGTTGCTGGTGGACTACGAGGCTGGCCGCGTCATTGCCGATTCCAAACGGATCTGCTGCTATCTCGATGCGGCGTCGCGCGATCCCATTCCTCTGGTGCCGGAAGATGCCGATGCGCGTGCCCGGGTGATGCATCAGGTGAGCATCGTCGATCAGATCCCGAACGGCACGTTGCTCTACGGCTTTCATCCCGATGCCGACCTGCGGCCTGAAGCGCTCAAGACCGCCATGGAGACGGTCTACGACTACAAGATCAAGGCGCTCGAAGCCATGATTGACGCCAATGCCGACGATGCCGAACTTGTTGCAGCCTATCGC
Organism: Cupriavidus sp. 22TCCZM01-5; assembly: GCF_057798915.1. NCBI lineage: Bacteria > Pseudomonadati > Pseudomonadota > Betaproteobacteria > Burkholderiales > Burkholderiaceae > Cupriavidus > Cupriavidus sp. 22TCCZM01-5. The sequence goes on along the minus strand of NZ_JBYOJR010000013.1, from coordinate 134,041 downwards.
GCGAAGATCGCGAAGGAGCGGGGCGGCAAGTCGGTCCGCCACGATGCGGCATTTCAGCGCGCCGCACGTGAGCACGTCGCGGGCGTCCTGACGGACCTCGATCATGCGCTTGGTTCGTCTTCGCCGTACCTCCTGGGGGAATCGTTCTCGCTCGGCGATGTGCTGTGGGGCGTCAACCTGGTGCGGATGGCTTATCTGGGACTTGCGTCGATGTGGCAAAACCTGCCCAACGTCGAGCGATATGTGAGCGCGCTGGCGAAGCGTCCGTCCCTGTGCACGGAAGCGGTCCAGGCCACGGTCGATTCCATGCCGCCTTCGCGCTACATGCATGTCATTGCGGGCTGCGGGGAAGCGGTGCCGGGGTAGTCCTCCATCCCGGTGCGCCGTATGGCTCACCGACACCCACAAGGACAGGTTCAACGCCGACCTGTTGGCATTCATCCGTAGTTGAAACGACACCACATCCGCCGGGCCCCACGAAGGCGCCGGCGGACTGGCTCGTCCTAAGAGGGACTTCCCATAGAGGCGACTCGCATGCCCAAGATTCCTTCGCGCTACAGCCATTTCGCCTATGGCGTTATCCAGGCCGGCCTGACCTGCTCCGTCGCTGCAGCCATCGCAAGCATTCCATTTGCGGAAGAAGGCCGGTTCTTTCAGCACTGGCTGAGGTCCTGGAGCGTTTCCTGGCTGACCATGCTGCCGGTTGTCGTGTCGGCCACACCCATCATTCGCCGCCTGGTCGATCGCATCACAAGCCACCCCTAGGTCACACGGCGTCCTATGTCGATGGCCTAGTTGAAAGCGATAAACATGTGCCTGTCGAATGAGTCATCGCTCCACTACATTGAAGCCTGCACAAACCAGTACGCATTGGCACCATGACCAGGAACCTGACTCTCAGACATGCGGAAACGGAGGCCGAGATCCGTGCCTGTTTCCCTGTCATGCGGCAACTGCGCCCCGAGCTGCAAATGCCGGAAGCCTTTCTCGACACTGTCACGTTGCAAGGCGGACAAGGGTACCGGCTGCTAGCGCTCTGGGACGATGGCAAGGCTGTTGCAGTGGCCGGATATCGACGTCTTGACAACCTGATCCACGGGCGCTTCCTGTACGTCGACGATCTGATCACCGATGCCGAAGGTCGGGGGAAGGGTCACGGCGAGCGTCTGCTGCAGGCGCTTTGCGAGCTGGGACGCACAGAAGGCTGCCAAAGACTTGTCCTGGATACCGGACTCGCGAACGCGCTGGCCCAGCGCTTCTATTTCCGTTCCGGCCTGCTCGCCAAGGGCCTCCACTTCTGCATGGAGCTCCAATGAAGCCCCTCAACCTGCTGCTGCTTGATTGCAGCCCGCGCCGTGACTATTCGACGAGCCGGCACCTGAGCGGGCAACTGCTGCCTGCGTTGTCCGCGCATTTCGGGCGGGAGATTCGTGTCATGCGACGCAACCTTGGTACCGAGCCGCTGCCGGCCATCACCGCGGAGTACGCGGAGTCGCTGCTCCTGCCCGCCGCCGAGGCAAAGGAACGCCATGGCGCCGCGCTCGCCGGGTCGGATGCGTCCGACTCGGAGCGCATGTGTTTCCTGTCTGGTATCGATCTGGCGCGGGCATGCCGCGTTCCCTAACATGGAATCGTTTCACCTTCCTCAGCAAGGAGAAGCATCATGAAGATTGTCATCATTGGCGGGACCGGCCTGATCGGCTCGAAGACCGTCGCCCTCCTGCGCCAGGGAGGCCACGAGGTCGTGGCCGCCTCGCCCAGGAGCGGTGTCAACAGCATCACTGGCGAGGGGCTCAAGGAAGCCCTGACCGGCGCCCAGGTGGTGATCGACCTTGCCAATTCCCCGTCGTTTGAAGACAAGGCGGTGCTGGAATTCTTCGAGACTTCCGGCCGCAACCTTCACGCGGCGGAGATCGCAGCGGGCGTTCAGCACCACGTCGCGCTATCCATTGTCGGCACCGACCGGACGCCCGAAAACGGCTATTTCCGCGCCAAGGTCGCGCAGGAAAGACTGATCAAGGCCTCCGGCATTCCTTACACCATCATCCGCTCGACCCAGTTCATGGAGTTCATCGGGGGCATCGCCGATTCCAGTGCGCAAGGCGATGTCGTCCGCATTTCTCCCGGGCTGTTCCAGCCGATTGCCTCGGACGACGTTGCTGCCCTCGTTGCCGATGTAGCGCTCGCGTCCCCCAGAAATGGCATCGTCGAGATCGCCGGGCCGGAACGAGCCCCGTTCAACGAGATCGTCGCCCGCTATCTCAAGGCGGTTGGCGACCCGCGTGAAGTCGTGCGCGACCCCGACGCCCGCTACTTCGGCGGCCTGGTCGAGGAACATTCGCTCGTGCCGCTGGGCGAGGCACGCCTCGGCCGCATCGGCCTGGACGAATGGTTGCGGCAATCGCAGCAACGATAGTCCCCAGGGCGCATGCACACACATGCAACACCGGTTTCGCAAGCACAACATTGATCAGATCACCAGGAGCAAACATGACCCAACGTACCAATTACTTCCAGCAATCCCAGGAACTGTCCAAGAAGCTCATGGAGTTCGGGCCGCTGTTCCAGAAGACCACGATCGAAGCGCCCATTCGCGAGCTCGTCGAGATTCGCGCATCGCAACTCAATGGCTGCGCGTTCTGCGTCGACATGCATATCAAGATGGCGAAGATCCATGGAGAGCGCGAATTGCGCCTGCATCATGTGGCGATCTGGCGCGAGTCGACGCTGTTCTCGCCGCGCGAACGCGCCGCGCTGGCCTGGACCGAGGTGTTGACCAGGCTTCCCGCCGACGGCGTGCCCGACGATATCTACGAGCGCGTGCGCACCCAGTACAGCGAGAAGGAACTGTCGGACCTCACCTTCCTCGTGGGGACGATCAATACCTGGAACCGCCTGAACGTGGCATTCCGCATGGTGCCCGGTTCGTCGGACAAGGCGTTCGGGCTCGACAAGGCCAACCTGGAGTGATGCCATGAAGACGGTCACTTCCGTTGCGGCAGCACTTGTGTTCTCGTGCCTGACGGTTGCACTGCCGGCCGCCGCCGCGCCGGAGGCAAGCGTCATGCCCTTGCTCACGGAGGCGTTGCCCGAATACCCGGGGAAGGAGGCCACGATGATCGTGGTGGACTATCCGCCGGGCGCCGTCGATCCCGTGCATCGCCATGACGCGCACGCCTTCGTCTATGTGCTCGAGGGCAGCATCGTCATGGGCGTCAGGGGCGGCAAGGAGGTGACGCTCAAGGCGGGTGAAACCTTCCACGAACGTCCCGACGATGTCCACACCGTCGGACGCAACGCCAGCAATACACAGCCGGCAAAATTTGTCGTGTTCCTGCTCAAGAAAAAGGGCGCGCCAATCCTGACGCCGGTGAAGTAGCCGCCCTCCATCCAGGCGCAGGCAATGCCGGTGCGCGCCCTCCGGCCGGCAAGAGCGGTGCTAGCGCATGCTCTTGCCGGCCGCTGTTTTCCAGTGTGGCGTGACAATCACGATGAAGCGTCTGGCACGGCGCCGCGGGGCAGGTTTTCGCTCGCCCACAATCGGCCATCTTGCGCGTCGATGATCGAACGGCAGATCGACAGCCCCCATCCAGGGTCGGTGCGCTTCGTGGTGTGGCAATATCACCATTAAAGATCAGGTCCCGGGCAGCGATCCGGCCGGTGGTGAGGGCGGATGGCGGACCTCGGACCTGCGACCGGCCGCGCCGCAGCGAGATGCACACACCATGCACCTGGGAAAATCGTACTCAATATCCGAGTTCACGTTCTGGTCGAGACGGCTGATCTATGCCTCGCTAGCGTGCGGTTCGCTGCCGGTTGTCCTCTATCAGTTCCTCGGACTCAAATGGCTGTCGATCCCGGTCTCAGTTGTGGTGTTGCTAGGCACGGCCACCTCATTCATCGTGGGTTTCAGGAACGTGCAGACCTACAGCAGGGCCCTGGAGGCACAGCAGATCTGGATTGAGATTCTGAATGGCAGCCGGTGTCTGGGTGTGATGAGCCGGGACTTCCTGGCAGGGCAGGCGGGTGGGCGAGAACTGATTTTCCGGCATTGCGCGTGGCTGACGGCGCTGCGCTACCAGCTGAGGACGCCAAGGATCTGGGAAACCGCGGGCAAGGCATCCAACCTGGAGTACCGGAAGTACTACCGGATTCCCGAGTGGGAGACTCCCTTGGACGAGGCGCTTGCACGGTATCTGCCACAGGCAGAACTCGACTTGCTTGCGTACGCCGAGAGCAAGACAAGCCGGTTGCTGGGAACGCAGTCAGCGACGCTCAGGCGGTTCCTTGACGCTGGCGAGATCAGCAATGCCTTCTATCTGGAGTTGGTAGCATCGATCAAGGGCCTCTTCGCGCAGCAGGGGCGGGCGGAGCGTATCAAGGACTATCCGTATCCCAGGCAATATGCGGTCATTAACAAGCTCTTTGTCCGTACCTTTTGTCTGCTGCTGCCTTTTGGCATTCTTACGGAGTTTGAAAAGCTCGATGCCAGCGTTTCGGGCTTCATGCATGGCAACATGATCTGGCTGGTCATTCCGTTCAGCACGATGATCTCGTGGATGTACCTTGCGCTGGAGCAGGTAGGCGAAAGCACGGAGAATCCGTTCGAAGGCATGCCCAATGACGTGCCCATGGCACAGATCTCCCGGAAGATCGAACGCGAACTCATGGACATGATTGGCGAGACGAGCGATATCTCCGAGCCAACCGGAGAGAACGGTATTGTCCTCTAGACCATTCCATGGCTGGCGCTTTCCCGGAGACTGCGGCAAAGCGAGGGGCAACGGATCGTATGCGGACGGATTCTCCGGATCTCAGCGCTTGTCAGATTTCGCGGTGAAGAGGGCGCTGTCGCGAAATATCGCGCCCGCCTGCCCCGCATTCAGGCGGTACACCCGCGCTCTCGAACCGTTGCAGCACTTGCAACGCCGGCTCTCCCAGTGCCGTCTCCAGCGCCGATTGCAGCCGCTGGCTCATCGGCATTTCGAGTGAGTCCAGCAAGTCGCGGCCTGCATGACTGAGCGCTAGCGAAACGCTGCGCCGGTCCTGCCGCACCCGGGCCGCGGCGATGAGCTGACGCTGTTGCAGCAGATGCGCCGCGCGCGAAAGTGCGCCGGCATCGTGGTAGCTGCTATCGCGGTCAGGGTCTGCGCGTCTCGTTCGCGAAGATGACAAAGGATCAACCACTGCGACACGGTGAGGTCCGAGGCCGCCTGCCAGCAGGCTCCGACCAGCCGGTGAGAGGCTCGATGGAGTTCTGCCAGGCTGGAGGAAGGGACGAGGTTGTGCGACATCGCTGTTGAACGAAGCGGTCTGGCGATCCGCTTCTGCGTTGCGGCCGAGCGGCTCTCAGTGGGCCGCGGCGGCGGCGTCTGACGCCTGGCCCCTGCCTGGCTTGGTCAGCCAGACCAGCGGCACGATGGCGACGAAGATGACTCCTGATATCCAGAAGATGTCGTTCAGGCCCAGCATGATGGCCTGCGCGTTCAGGCTGCGCTCGAAGTAGGCGACGGCCTGCCCCGGCGTGAAGCCCATTGTCGACTGGATCGAATCGAGCGCGGCACTGTACAGGGGGTTGTTCGGGCCAGCTTGCTCCGCGAGGCGTGCATGGTGCAACACGGCACGATTGTTCCACGCGGTGGTGGCGAGCGACGTGCCCACGGCGCCGCAGAAGACGCGCACGAAGTTCGACAGGCCGGCGGCGGCAGGGATTTTCGCCGGGGCCTGGCCGGAGAGGATGATCGCCGTCAGCGGAACGAAGAACAGCGCCATCGGAATGCCCTGCAACAGGGTCGGCAGTACCAGCGTGTAGGTGTCCACGCCGGTGGTGTAGTGCGAGCGCATAAGGAACACGGCCGCAAAGCCGACAAAAGAGAGCGTGGCGAGTACGCGCAGTTCCGACTTCGGCAGGATCTTGCCGATCACCGGCGCCAGCAGCACGGCGAAGATGCCCAGCGGCGCGGTAGCCAGCCCGGCGTTGACGGCGGGGTAGGCCAGGTACTGCTGCATCCACTGCGGCAGTACCACCAGGTTGGCGAAGAACACGGCGAAGGCCACCGAGATCGCGACGGTGCCGGCCAGGAAGTTGCGGCCCATGAACAGGCGCAAGTCGACGATGGGATTCGGTTCCGTCAGTTCCCAGATCACGAAGAAGAGGAAGCTGAGCAGGGCGACGATGGCCAGGGTGATGATCACGGGCGAGCTGAACCAGTCGAGGTCCTTGCCCTTGTCGAGCATGATCTGCAGCGATGCCACCCAGGTGATCAGCGAAGCGAGGCCTACCAGGTCGATGGGCAGCTTGCGCGTCGGGGTCTCGCGATCGCGGTAGATCGCCCATGTGACAGCCGCGGCGAACAGGCCTACCGGCACATTGATGTAGAAGATCCATGACCATGAATAGCTGTCGGTCATCCAGCCGCCCAGCGCCGGGCCGGCGATCGGCCCCACCGTTGCGGTCATGGCCCACAGGGCCAGGGCCGAGGCGCTCCTTTCCTTGGGGAAGGACGACAGCAGGATCGCCTGCGACAGCGGAATCAGCGGACCTGCCACCGCGCCCTGCAGGATGCGCGCGGCCAGCAGCACGGTCAGGTTGGGCGCAATGCCGCACAGCCACGACGACAGCACGAACAGCAGGATGGCGCCGACGAACAGGCGGATCTGGCCCACGCGTTGCGTGAGCCAGCCGGTCAGCGGAATTGCCACGGCATTGGCGGCGGCGAACAGGGTGATCACCCAGGTGCCTTCATCCACCGAAACACCGAGGTTGCCGGAAATCGTCGGGATCGCGACGTTGGCGATCGACGAGTCCAGCACATTCATGAAGGTGGCCAGGGCCACGGCAAAGCTCCCCATTACCAGCTTGCCGCCGGTGAGCGGCGCTGGCATGAGTGAGGTCTGGGCTCGGGATGACATGGTGCGCTCCGGCTGGGAATCTGATTCGTCAGATAAATGGGCAGGGCAAGGCGGTGGCGGGCGGCTCGCTCAGGCGCCGGAAGCCTCGCTGGCCGGCTGTCCGGCACGATGCGCCAGAGGCTGTGGCCGGACCTTGTTTCCCTGTTGCGTCACGTGTTCGGCCACCGGTTCTGCGCCGTCGCTGCCCTTGCTGTTTTGCGCGATGATTCGCCGGATTTCGCGATCGGCGTCTTCGCCGTACCGCTGGAACACATCGGTGCGGTAGGTGGTGCGGTACGGCGCCGCGTCGGCGCTCGCAAGGCGGGAGCCATCTTCCTTGCGCGTCTTTACATCGACCTGCATCGACAGGCCGATCTGCAGCGGGTGGGCGCGCAGTTCCTCCGGATCGATCCGAATGCGCACGGGCAGGCGCTGCACGACCTTGATCCAGTTGCCGGTGGCATTCTGCGCGGGCAGGGCAGAGAACGCGCTGCCGGTACCGGCCGAGAAGCCGACCACCTCGCCGTGGTAGGTCACCTTGCTGCCATACAGGTCGGCGTGCAGTTCAACCGGCTGGCCGATGCGGATGTGCTTGAGCTGGACTTCCTTGAAGTTGGCATCGACCCAGACGCCGTCGAGCGGCACGATGGCCATCAGCGGGTTTCCCGGCGCCACGCGCTGCCCGACCTGCACCGAGCGCCGCGCGACATAGCCGGCGACCGGGGCGGGAAGGGTATTGCGGGCATTGGCCAGGTAGGCCTCCCGCACCTTGGCCGCCGCGGTGAGCACGCTGGGATGGTCGACAACGCTGGCCAGGTCGGTCAGTGCGTGATTGGAGGCGAGCTGCTGGCGCGCAGTCTCGAGCGCGGCTTCGGCTGCCCTGACCGCATTGCGGGCGTGGGCCACGTCTTCCGCGGCCACGGCGCCCGCTTCAGCCACTTCAGAGCGGCGGCGCAGGTCGTCCTGGGCACGGGCCAGATCCGTCTGCCGCTGCTGCACCGTGGCTTCCAGCACGTTGTTGTTGACATAGAGCGCGCTGACCTGCCGCACGGTCTGACCGAGCGCCGCTTCGGCGTTGGCCAGCGCAATGCGGGAGTCGGCGGCATCGAGGGTGACCACGGCTTCCCCGGCCTTGACGATCTGCGTGTCGTCGGCGTTGACCGCGACGACGGTGCCACTCACCTGTGGCGTGAGCTGGACGAGGTTGCCGTTGACGTAAGCGTCATCGGTTTCCTCGTGGAAGCGCGCCTCGGTGTAGTAGTAGGTGCCATAGCCGGCCGCTGCCAGCGCGGTGGCCAGGCCGAGCATGGCAAGCAGGCGCTTGCGGGTGTTCTGCTTGGGGGGCAGTGCATGGGCGGCAGCCGGCGTGCCGGACTGTTCGGCCGCGAGGGTGGTATTGGTCGTTTCGTTCATGGCGTCACCTGTTCGTGTTCGTTGCGTGCGGATTCAGCGGACACGCGCCCTTGCCGGATCGGGTCGGAGGTATCCGCATAACCACCGCCCAGCGCGGCGGCCAGCGCGATCTTCCGGTCGCGTCGGGTCATGCGCAGATTGGCTAGCACCTGGCTGCTGCGCAGCGCGTTGGTCTGCGCATTCAGGACGGTCAACTGCGTGGTCAGGCCTGCCTTGTATTGCGCCAGCGCCAGGGCAAGGGCGCGTTGCGCGGCGGTGTCGGTGCGCACGGCGTTATCGATCTGCGTATCGATGGAGCGGATATCCGCGAGTTGCGTGGCGACGTCGGTCAGCGCATTGACCAGCATTTCGTTGTAGTTGGCCACGGCGAAGTCGAACTCGGCGTAGCGACCCTTGAGCTGGGCGCGCAGTGCGCCGCCATCGAAGATTGGCAGGTGAATCGCGGCACCGGCCGAAGCGGTGCGGCTGGCGGCCTGCAGGAAACGGCCCCAGCCGAAGGCATCGAGGCCGATCATGGCGCCCAGGTTAATGTCCGGATAGAACTCGGCCTTGGCGACCTTGATGTCGTGCAGCGTTGCATCGACGCGCCAGCGCGCGGCTACGATGTCGGGCCGGCGCGAGATCAGGTCGGCAGGGAGGTTGTCGGGCAGGCGGACTTCGTCGCCGGCGCCCAGGGCGGGGCGGGCGATCGCCATGCCCCGGTCCGGCCCTTGCCCGAGCAGCGCGCCGAGCTGGTAGCGCGTGCGCTGGATGCTGCCGTCGAGCGCTGACAGCGCGACTTCACTGGCGGCCAGGTTGGCTTCCGCGGTGCGCTTCTCGACCTCGGTGTCCAGCCCCATGCTGACGCGGCCATTGGTCACCCGCAGCACTTCCAGGCGCTGCTTCACCTCATCCTGCGCGATGTCATGCAGCGCATAGAGACGGGCCAGTTCGTTGTAAGCGCGCGCAACCGCGCTGCTGAGCGTCAGCTTCACCTGTTCCGACTCGGCCTCGCTGGCATGCAGCGCGGAGACGGCGGACTTGAGCGCCTCACGGTTCTTGCCCCACAGGTCAAGTTCGTATGACGCGCTGATGAACGCCTTGTTTTCCGATTGCCAGGAACCGGCGAAGGGGGGAGGCACCATCGCGTTTTCCGAGAAGCGCTGGCGCGTCCACGAATAACCGGCGCCCAACTGCGGCAGCGTGTTGGCGTTCGCGCTTTCGCTGAAGGCGGTGGCGGCGGCGACCCGTGCCCGGGCCTTTTCCAGTGAAGGGCTGCCCTGCAGCGCTTCAGCAACCAGCGCCTTGAGCTGCACGTCGCCGAACTGGTCGGCCCAGTCCGCGGAAGGCCAGTGGCCCCGCTCGGCAGGGATACTTTTCGTTGTGGCATAGGAGGCGGCGTCGGCGATGTGCTTGTCGCTCTTGATGCCGGCATAGTTTGCACAACCAGCCAGTACGGTGGCCATCAGGACAGAGAGGGCGGTGCCCGCGACCCGACGAGATCGGCCAAGGATGCCTTGTCTCTGAGTTTGCATTTTCTGATCTGTCAGATAAATCGACATAAAAAAAGACGCACTTACGCGTCCGCAAATTTGGCGAGTAGTCGGCGGAATTCGGCAAACTCCTCCCTGGTGAAGTGCTTGAGTCGGCGATTGAGCACCTTCGGTGCCACGTCCGGAATGCGCTTGGCGACTTCCTGACCCTTCTCCGTAAGGAGCAGGTTCACCACACGGCGATCGTCGACACTGCGGCTGCGGGCCAGAAGGCCCCTGACTTCCAGCTTGTCCAGCATGCGGGTCATCAAACCCGTGTCGATCTCCAGCAACTTGCTCAACTCGTACGGTGTGGACGCCGCGCCACTGGTCAGCGAAAGGAGAATCCCCATCTGCTGGCCGGTGATATCCAGATCCTTCAGCGCCGCATCCATTTCCATGAGCAGGGAATTGCGGGCACGGTTAAGGAAGAACCCAATGCTATGAGTGAGCTGGAAGTTCTCCTTTGAATAGTGGTCCATTGCGCACGTCCTGATTTTATTGATGTAACAATAGCTGATCTGTCAGATATTTGCAAGAAAAAAGGGAGGGGTGTCGCGTCGGTCCATGATCGCGCTCCAGGCTATGCGTATCCGTGACCTGATCAGGAAAGGTGTGCCGCCCGCGAGGCTAGCGCTTGTCCAGGCCTGGAGCGAAGCGGGCGCATTGTTCAGCGAACGTGAGAAAGCGGCGCATGCATGGGCGGACTCGGTCACCCGCGTGGCAGACACCCATGTGCCAGACGCAGACTTCGAAGCTGCGTCCGCGGTGTTCAATGAAAAGGAGCTTGCTGACCTAACGATGGCCATTAGCCTGATGGATGCGTATAACCGACTGGCCATAAGTTTCCGTCGTGTGCCGGATTCCGTGTTGACTGCGTGAGTCCGAAGCGGTCCGGCATGAATTGGAGCAAGTCGCGGAGCGCTCTCCCGACAGGTGCGTTCGGAGTTGGCTTGCGGGTGTCGCACGGTAGATTTCAATGACCGCAAGTGGCCGGACTCGGCCTTCGACCAGAAACACCCGAGGGCGCCGCCACGGTCGGCCACTGCCGGCCGCGGATTGAGCCGCTTACGCAAATTCCTTTTCAGCGACGAGCGCGCTTCTCGGCAACGCGTTTGTTCATCGGCTTACCGTGATCTGCTTAGCCAGTGTCTGCACGGCGTTTCACGACAGAGGGCGGATGATGTTCTCATGCAACTCTCAAGAGTACTTCTCCTGTATGCGAAACTCGAAACAGATCTTTGTCGATCAACTCGACGAGTTCGCCGCTGGACAAGCGCCAATTCTTGGCGCCTGGGTAGACGCGCAGGCCTCTAGGGGTCATGACTGATGTGAAGTAGCGACACTCAAGCACAAAAACGCAACGGTCGTCGTCGCCAGCGCAAGTCAGACGCTGGATAACTTTGTTGCCACGGCGCGGGCCGGATCGGGGGTGCTGCAGCGTGATAGCCATGTATGGATAAGTGCATGGGACAAACAAGTCCTATCGTGATGAGGGGTCGGCATATTCCCTTGGTCGATTGCCATTTACTGAATAGTGCACGCTAATTTGTCTCCAGGCATATTTTTCACACCTGATCGGGCTGAGGCGGACGTTTCCCTGCAAGCCATGGCGGAAGCCGGAAAGAGGCCGGTTACGAACTTGAACCGGGCGACTTGCGGCCAGCGTGCAATGGAGACTATTCCGGATCCCCTAACCATTCAACTCTGCAGGTCTCGCCCAACGACTACGAATCTTTCTGTTGCGGACATTCGTTGTTGGCGCATTCGCGCGTCACAACACGGCTTGCGAATTTTGCACCATGCAAAACGCTGCGATTGGTGCCGATGCGACAACAGAGTTGGTACCGTGAGAGCACTACCGCGTGGTCTGTCGAAGCGTATTATTTTGTCCAAGCCGACCCCTAGGCAAATAATGCCGCGCAGCCTCGGTGAGCTCAACTTTTAGTCAACTGCCAGGAGAGAATCATGATGCAACGCCTTAACTACTTCCAACAGTCCTCCGAACTGACCAAGAAGCTCATGGAGTTCGGCGCGCTGTTCCAGAAGACCACGATTGAAGAGCCCATTCGCGAGCTCGTCGAGATTCGGGCATCGCAGCTCAATGGCTGCGCGTTCTGCGTCGACATGCATATCAAGATGGCAAAGATCCACGGCGAGCGCGAACTGCGCCTGCATCATGTGGCGATCTGGCGCGAGTCGACGCTGTTCTCGCCACGCGAACGCGCCGCGCTGGCCTGGACCGAGGTGCTGACCAGGCTTCCCGTCGACGGCGTGCCCGACGATATCTACGAGCGCGTGCGCACCCAGTACAGCGAGAAGGAACTGTCGGACCTCACCTTCCTCGTGGGGGCGATCAATACCTGGAACCGACTGAACGTGGCGTTCCGCATGGTGCCTGGTTCGTCGGACAAGGCGTTCGGGCTCGACAAGGCCAATATCGAGTGACATCAAGAAGGCGATCGTCGCGTTTGCCGCATGCGGCTAGTGATGCTTCGCCCCTCCGTTCCGACGCGCTCCTATACGCAAGTCTTGTCATGGCACGCCCGATGCATGACTGCGTTTCGAGGACTGGACTGCTACGCATTGCACGCAATGCAGACCACCACATCCATCCGCCATGGACATCTCCGCCCAACACAAGTCGTCCGCCGATGCATCCGACGCCGTGCCGGAAGCGGCCCCGGACGTCGTAGTCTTGCACCAGCGGCAGATGTATCCGCACTTATCTGCCGCCGATATCGCGCGCATCGCGCCCTATGGCCGGGAACAGACCTGGCGGGCCGGCGAGTACGTGGTACGTACCGGGGATCCGGCCAATGGCATGATCCTCGTCATTGAAGGACGTGTGCGCATCATGCAGCGCGATGGCATCGGTGACAGCGCTCTGGCCTCCGAGCACGGGCCCGGCAATTTTCTGGCCGAAATCGGCCAGCTTTCCGGCACGCCCGAACTCGTCGACGGCATCGCCATCGAGGATGTGCGCGCCATCGTCGTGCGCCCGGCATGCTTGCGCGCGCTGATGGTGGCGGAGGCCGCGCTCGGCGAGTTGATCATGCAGGCGATGATGCTGCGCCGCACGGCGCTGATCCAGCGTGGACGCGGGCCGACGCTGATCGGCCGTGGGAGCGATCCGGCCATGTTCGACCTCCAGGCGCTCCTGCGGCGTAACAACTATCCGTACTCGGTGGTTGATGTCGACGCCGATGCTGAAGCGGCGGAAATGCCCGGCAAGTTCGATGCCACCGATGACGATCTGCCCCTCGTCATCGACCCCAATGGCACGGTGCTGCGCCGTCCCGATACCACGCAGGTGCTGTCGTGCCTGGGGTTGCTGCCGCATATCGATGGCAGCCCGATCTATGATGTGGCGATCATCGGCGCGGGCCCGGCCGGGCTGGCGGCGGCGGTCTATGCGGCGTCGGAAGGGTTGCGCGTGATCGTGCTCGATGCGTTGTCGCCGGGCGGTCAGGCCGGTGCCAGTGCGCGCATCGAGAACTACCTGGGATTTCCCGCCGGCATTTCGGGCCATGCGCTTACCACCAATGCATGTGCGCAGGCGCAGAAGTTCGGCGCGCACATCGCCTTTCCCACGGAAATCGAACGGCTCGATTGCGGCGCCGTACACCAGTTGCGTACGCGGGCCGGCGACACGATCCAGGCGCTAACCGTCATCATCGCCAGCGGCGCCGCGTACCGCCGGCCGCCGATTCCGCGCCGGGCGGAGTTTGAAGGGAGTGGCGTCTACTACTGGGCGTCGCCGGTGGAAGCCAAGCTCTGCGCCAACCGGGAAGTCATGCTGGTGGGAGGCGGCAATTCCGCCGGGCAGGCCGCCGTGTTCCTGGGCGCCCATGTCGCGCACGTCCACGTTGTGATTCGCGGCGATAGCCTCGACACCAGCATGTCGCGCTACCTGGTCGACCGCATCGGCGCGCAGCGCAACATCACGGTCCATGCCCGCACCGAAGTGGTGGACCTCGAAGGCAATACGCGGCTGACAGGCGTAACCCTGCGTGATTGCAATATGGGCACGCAGATGACGATGCGGGTGCAGCACGTGTTCCTGTTTACTGGCGCGCAGCCGAACACATCGTGGCTGGACGGCTGCGATGTGGGGGTAGATGCCAAGGGGTTCGTGCTGACCGGCATAGACGCCGGGCTGCAGTCCAATACGCTGGAAACCTGCGTGTCGGGCGTCTTCGCCATCGGCGATGTCCGCTCGGGCTCGACCAAGCGAGTGGCCACTGCGGTGGGCGAGGGCGCAGCGGTTGTGTCGCAGATCCACGGCTATCTCGCTGTCGCTCGGGAAGCGGCCTGAGGCCCTCGGGGCAGGCTCTCTGGGCGCCCGTGTTGTCTCGCTACTGGTGATTGGTACACGTCCCTGGGTATGCGCGAGGTGGGCCATGGCGTCGAAGGCTGTACACTGCAGGGCACACGCCGCTGTGCGGCACAGGCGATCACGCGAATCGATCCGGACTCCTGCGTCGGACGTTTGTGAAAGCTTACTGAATGTCTTCCGAATGCCCATCGCGCGGACGAGGACTACTACTCACAGCCTGGGGCGCTGTTCCGACTGATGTCGCCCGAGCAGAAGCTGCAACTCTTCGACAACACGGCGCGCTCGCTCGGCGGTGCGAGCGAGGAGGTGCAGCAGCGGCATATCCGCAATTGCACGATGGCCGATCGCGCCTATGGCGCAGGGGTTGCCGAGGCGCTGAAGAACCGCGAGTCAGGCACCGGGCGCGTTGGTGCAGGCCCTGCCGCAGGCGTGTCGCCCTCTCCCTGCCGCCCCCATTCGCCAAGGCAGACTGCTCTTGCAGCCCGCCAGGTTCACATTAATCAATGACGTGAAATCTTCGGCCGTGTATTCGGCGAAAGGCTTCGCGACGAAAATGCCGGTATTGTTCACTAGCGTGTCGACACGTCCAAAGCATTTGATCGTTTCATCGAAGAGCCGCCCCTGCAGCATCTTGTCCGGCGAGAAGCCAATGCCCGGCACGATGTTGGCAGGCGAGTGGCCCCGGTCCTCGGGTGCGTACTGTGGCATGGAGTGAACCAGTTTCCCGTCGCGCAGCAGATCGCAGATCAGGTACCCGCCCAACTGAGCGATGCCTTTGCCTTGGAGGACGGCCTCCAGCACTAGCCCGTCATCGTTACATTGTCGACCGTTTGAAGGACATGATCATCAGCGGCGGCTTCAACGTCTATGCGATTGAAGTTGAAGCGGCACTGGCCTCCCACCCAGCCGCCATGATGTCCGCTGTGGTCGGCATTCCGCATCCGGAGTGGGGTGAGGCCGTCCACTCTGCGCTGGACTGGCCCACCCCGCCGATGCGCCCCGCATCCCACATCGGCGATCCTTCCGAGGGTCAGCCACCCTAGCGCCGAGGATGGCCTACAGTCAGAATGGCCTGGTCGGCAAATACTTGCCGTCAAGGGTAATCACCGCGCGGTGACCGCCTTCCGGATCCGGTACCTTCTGGATGTTCAGCTTGAAGTTGATCGCGCTGATGATGCCGTCGCCGAATTTCTCGTGGATCAGGGCCTTGAGCGTGGATCCATAGATCTGGACAATCTCGTAGAAGCGGTAGATGGTGGGGTCAGTTGGAACTCCGCCGGGAATGCTGCCGCGCACGGGGATTGTCTGGAGCCGTTGCACGGCATCTTCACCGAGCTCAAGCTTGTCGGCGACCTTCTTCGCTGCCTCTGCAGGCAGCGGGTGCTGGCCGAGCAGCGCTGCTGTCACGAAGGCCAGCGATAGCCCGGTGTCCTCGTTGATCTGTTCGAAAGTCAGATTCTTGCGAATCTTCGCCTCAACGATGGCGTCAGTGAGGGCCTGGCGATCGGCTTGGTTGTATTGCGATTGGGGCATTTTCAAACTCCTGAAGGATGGGGAGAACTCAGACAGTTGCGTTAAGTCGGGGTGGATTTGCAGAGACCCGGGGGTTCTCCGCCAGAGAAACGAAGCCGTTCGTGATGCCGTCCAGCACACTAATGGAGCCGGTTTCAATGTCGTACACCCAGCCGTGCAGGTTCAACCGTCCCTGCTCGACAGCGAGTGCCACAGAAGGGTGGGTTCGTAGATTGACAAGCTGGGCAATGACGTTCTCTCGCACCATGGAGTCAATGCGCGCCCGCTCGGATGCATGCACTCGCGATTCATTGACGGCCTTTGCGGCGCCGGCGTGGCACAGCCAGCCAGAAACAGCAGGCATATGGTCCAGGCACATGCATGTCGCGACTGCCGTCATGGCACCGCAGTCGGAGTGACCGCAGATGACGACATCGGCGACGCTAAGGCCGGCGACCGCGTACTCGACACTGGCCGAGACGCCGCCAGGTTGCACTCCGTAGGACGGGACGATGTTTCCGGCGTTGCGGATGACGAACAGTTCGCCCGGTTCCTGTTGTGTCAGAAGTTCAGGTATGACGCGACTGTCCGAGCACGCAATAAACAGGGTGCGAGGGTTCTGGGTGGTGGCCAGATGCTTGAATAGCTTTGTGCGCTTGGGAAACTCCTCGCGCTGAAACTTCAAAAAGCCTTCGACAAGGTTTTGCATGGGGGACGCTTCTGTCATTGGGTGCAAAGTCGACGTGCTGCGGTCGCAGCCACAGCTCGCTGTGATCTGATCGGCTGTCTGTGTGGTGAAGCAATTCTTCATCCTTCCGCAGCCGCAGTCCTTTGGAAGGCACCTGCGGCCGCATTCTCAGAGCCCACTGGAACGGCCGTGGATTGGTGCGGTTACCTCAGCCAAATGCTCGCGCCGCAGAGCGAGGCAATCACTGGTCACCGCGCAGTGGGCTTCGCGAGCCGGGCGACAACCTCATCGGTCGTCCATAGCGCGTTGGCGATGTAGCGGAAGTTGATGAGCGCGCTGAGATTTCCATCGCCCTCAGGCAACTTCGGGGCCGCGACCGCATCACGCACGACGGCCACCTCGAAGCCTTGCTCCTCAAACTCGCGCAAGTGGGACTCCACACACAGGTTGGCTAGCATCCCGGCGAGGACGATCTTGGTGATGCCCTGCTTGCGAAGCTGGAACGTGAGATCGTTGGTCTGGGGGCTGTAGAGCTTGTGGGGCGAAGCGACGATGGTCTTGCCGTCCTCGATGTAGGGCTTGAACTCGGGCATGAAGTCTGCGCCCGAACCGCGGAACCCATCCAGGCTCAGTGCGCTGGGCCTGTCGAAGATCTTGATCTTGTGCTGGAAGAGCTCAACAGGCCCCTGGAACTTCCAATGCTGATCGTGCGGGTAGTAGTAGTGAGGCGAGATCGCGACGACGATGCCCGCTTTCTTCGAGGACTCGAACAGGCGCAGCAGGTTCGGCACCAGCCGTTGTTGGGTGACGGCTTCACCCACGGCGGACCAAGCGGCGCCCTTCGGGCTCATGAAGTCGATCTGGGGATCGATCACGACCAGGGCGGTGTGTTCCGGATCGAGTGTCATCGTGGGAACGGGCATGGCGCGCTCGGTCGGGTCGTTGTACTGCGCCGGTTGGACCGGATGCGGATGTGCTGTGGCGGTCGCGATGCTTGCAACGGCCATCGCAAGCGCGGCCGTCAACCGAAGCGTCGCCCGAGCAGCGCATTGGTGACCATGGTTCTTGAAAGGTTCCGGCGACTGGTTTTGGTTGCTACGTTGGGTCATGTTGGTTCCTGGGACTGGGGTGGACGACAAACACGCCGCGGGGCTCTCGAGCCTTTGCATCGATGCTGACGTGATGCGCTGAAATCTAGAAGCAAATGCCTGCCTGCACTAGGCGCTGCGGGCGGATATGTCTGTTGATCGCGAGGTACCAATCGCGCTCAGCGAGAGTCAATCAAGAATGAGCCGGCGCATTTGCAGATCCGGTCGCGTGGATGGCTGAGCTCAGTGAACGACCCAGCGGAGCGCGCTGGATGCGTTGCCGCGACATTGGTGAAGATCCTGCAACATCGAATTGACCGTGATGCATATCGCATGTCGAGGAGACCATGCCTAGACTAATCGCGTCTCCACTCAGGTCTATAGCCATGAAGATTGATCCCGCGCCAATTCAGCCTGGATTCGCTAGCGTCACGCGCCGTCAGTTGTTGGTCATTGGGGCAGGCACTGCAGCAGCAGTGGCGCTGCCATTCGCAGCGTACGCTGCTCCTACTGCGCCGAATGGCGCTGAAACTCCGGAAGGAAATCCACCCATGAGCTACGTCACCACCAAAGACGGGGTCCAGATCTTCTACAAGGATTTGGGTCCCTCCAATGGCACTCCGATCGTCTTCTCGCACGGATGGCCTCTGAGCTCCGACGATTGGGACGCGCAGATGATGTTCTTCCTCTCCAAGGGCTATCGTGTGGTCGCGCACGATCGGCGCGGCCATGGCCGCTCGGCGCAAGTCTGGAACGGCCACGACATGGATCACTACGCCGACGACCTCGCCGCGGTCGTGAACCATCTCAACCTCAAGGGCGCGATCCACGTCGGCCACTCCACCGGCGGCGGCGAGGTCGTGCGCTATCTGGCTCGCCACGGCGAGAAGCGGGCCGCGAAGGCCTGCCTCATTAACGCCGTGCCGCCGCTGATGGTCAAGACCGCGTCGAATCCCGGCGGCCTGCCGAAGGATGTATTCGACGGCCTGCAAATGCAGACGGCCACGAACCGGGCGCAGTTCTACCGCGACATTCCCGCCGGGCCGTTCTACGGCTTCAACCGGCCGGGCGTGAAGCCGCAGGAAGGCATCATCCAGAACTGGTGGCGCCAGGGGATGATGGGCAGCGCCAAGGCGCACTACGACGGCGTCGTCGCGTTCTCCCAGACCGACTTCACCGACGACCTGAAGAAGATCGGACTGCCGGTGCTGGTGATGCACGGCGACGACGACCAGATCGTCCCCTACGCCGATTCCGCCCCTCTCTCGGCCACGCTGCTGAAGAACGGCACGTTGAAGACCTACAAGGGCTTCCCGCACGGCATGCCGACAACGCACGCGGACCTCATCAACGCGGACCTGCTGGCTTTTATCAAGGCCTGATTGCGTCGAATCAGTCGGCACCGTCGATGGCCGGTAGGCCATCGACGCGACTCCCACTCTCTGGACGTCCAGTCCTCCCTCCTGAAGACGCTCTACTGAAGCCCTCATCTTGCCCACATTGCCATGACCAAACTCACTCATGCCAGCGGCGCCCCCGTTGTCGACAACTTCAACATCGAGACCGCCGGTGCGCGCGGCCCCGCGCTGCTGCAAGACATCTGGCTGCTCGAGAAGCTCGCCCACTTCGACCGCGAGGTGATCCCCGAGCGGCGCATGCACGCCAAGGGCTCCGGCGCTTTTGGCCACTTCACGGTGACGCACGACATCTCGGCGTACTCGAGGGCCAGGCTCTTTTCCGGCATCGGCAAGAAGACGGACGTCTTCGTGCGCTTCTCCACGGTGGCCGGCGAGCGCGGCGCGGCGGATGCCGAGCGAGACATCCGCGGCTTCGCGGTGAAGTTCTATACCGAGGAAGGCAACTGGGACCTGGTGGGCAACAACACGCCTGTGTTCTTCCTGCGCGACCCGCTGCGATTTCCCGATCTGAACCACGCGGTCAAGCGCGACCCGCGCAGCAACCTGCGCAGCGCCCAGAACAACTGGGACTTCTGGACGCTGCTACCCGAAGCGCTGCACCAGGTGACCATCGTGATGAGCGATCGCGGCCTGCCCGATGGCTATCGCTACATGCACGGTTTCGGCAGCCACACGTTCAGCCTCATCAATGCGGACAACGAGCGGCACTGGGTGAAATTTCACCTGCGCAGCCGGCAAGGTATCCGTAACCTCACCGACGCACAGGCCGCCGCGATCGTCGCCAACGACCGCGAGAGCGCGCAGCGCGACCTGCTCGAGGCGATCGACGGCGGCGACTTCCCGCGCTGGACGTTGTGCATCCAGGTGATGACCGAGCAGCAAGCGCAGGTCTGCCCGTTCAATCCCTTCGACCTCACCAAGGTCTGGCCGCACGGCGACTACCCGCTCGTTGAGGTCGGTGTGCTGGAGCTCAACCGCAACCCCGACAACTACTTCGCCGATGTGGAGCAGGCGGCGTTCTCGCCTGCCAACATCGTGCCGGGCATTGGCTTCTCACCGGACAAGATGCTGCAGGGGCGGCTCTTCAGCTACGGCGATGCGGTCCGCTACCGGCTGGGCGTGAACGCGCACCAGATCCCGGTGAACGCCCCGCGCTGCCCGGTGCACAGCTATCACCGCGACGGCGCGATGCGCGTGGACGGCAACCAGGGCGGGCTGCCCGGCATCGTGCCCAACAGCCGCGGCGAGTGGGCCGACAGCCCGCGGCTGGCGGAGCCGCCGCTGGCGCTCTCGGGTGCAGCCGCGCACTGGGACCATCGCGCGGACGAGGACTACTACTCGCAGCCGGGGGCACTGTTCCGACTGATGTCGCCCGAGCAGAAACTGCAGCTCTTCGACAACACGGCGCGCTCGCTCGGCGGCGCGAGCGAGGAGGTGCAGCAGCGGCATATCCGAAATTGCACGATGGCCGATCGCGCCTATGGCGCAGGGGTTGCCGAGGCGCTGAAGAACCGGTAGTCAGGCGCCGGGCACGTTGGTGCAGCAAATTGCCCAAGGCGCCCATGAAAGGCGAGGCAGAGTGCGTATGTTTATGCGCATCGATGAAGAGGTTCACTTGAAAAACGCTGATCACAATGCGTTGGACTGTCCTCCCTTGGCGCGGTGCACACCGCATTCGCCCTCGGGGCCGATGTCCGCGGCTATGCAATGCTCCCGCGCTTCGGCCAACTTACCAAGCTCTTACTGCAATTTTCCAACTGACATATTGTCACGTGCCGAACGTTATCTTGATCCGCGCCACTGTCGCAGTGGCCGAACTCCAATACGTCTAAAGCGCTCGCCGTCCGTTGGACGCACCCGGCGCAAGGAGGCTTTCATGAGTGCCCCGTTCGTTGTCCGCTGCATCGTTTCCGCTCCCAGCGACGAATGCCTGTCCGACGTCGCTGCGCTTTGCCGTTCGCTATGGGCGAGCCTGCTCAATCCGTACTCACATGTTCACGACGAGCTGGTCTGCTGCGCGGGTGGCGGCGAGACTGTAGGCAAACTCGCCGACAGTCACCTGGACATCCTCCCTGTAGGCTCGGCGGCGGCGCACGGGCAGACGCTGGAGCTCGTTGCCACACCGGAGTCCGGCCGCCACGTCCCGTCGAGCCTGCTGGAAACCATCCTGTCGGCCGTACTTATGCCTCATGTCAAGGCGCTAGTGTCCTTCGATGTCTACTGGACCACTATCCAAGGGCCTACCCCCGATCCCTCTAAAGCATCGTGACTATCGCGAGGGCGGGTGCCCGCTTCCCACGCTCATGACGCATGTGGCGTTACTGGGTGACGAATCCCAGGATGCTTTCGAGCAAGGCGCAGGCAGGCTGACTTCGCGCACATGCTGGAGGAGGCGGGGCAGGCGGAAGCAGGTACAAGAAGGCAACGGGCTGTCGCTGGCCTTTATCGTGGCGCAGCCGCTCGTTGAAGCTCTCTATGAGCGTGGTCGATCGTCCTACCAAGTCTATTGACCCCGTAGGGGTACCAATGGCGCCGAGGCGACCTGTCGGTTCTCAGGCGTTGGTGAGAACGCCTCCGGGCATTGGAGGTCCAGCGCCCGAATCGCTGCCGTCATGTGGTCGACGAACACGCGGATACGCGACGGCAGATGCTGGCGGCTCAAGTAGCAGATGTAGTGGCCTCTGTCACCGGGTGCGTACTGCGGCATGGAGTGAACCAGTTTTCCCTCGCGCAGCAGATCGCAGATCAGGTACCCGTCCAACTGAGCGATGCCTTTGCCTTGGAGGACGGCCTCCAGCACTAGCCCAGCATCGTTGAACATGAGGCGCGACGGCGGCGTCAGCTTACGCGATCCTGCCTCTACCTTGAACTCCCATTCGTACACGCGGCCCGACGGCAGACGGATGTTGATGCAGTCGTGCTGCATCAACGCGTCCGGCGACTCGGGCATACCGCGCCTTGCCGCATACTCGGGCGAGGCGCACACCAGAGTCTGCATTGGGACGATCTGTTTCGCGACGATTCTAGTGTCTGCTAGACGCCCGTTGAGAAACGACACGTCGATGCGGTCCGCCGTGAAGTCACTCCCGACGCAGCTCAGGTCCAACTCGATCTCGATCTCAGGGTACTTCTCCTGGAAGCCCCACAGCAGCGGCGCAACCACCTTGCGGCCAAAGCCCACAGAAGCGGAGACCCGCAGGCGTCCTCGCGGCGGACCGTCACGCAGATCGCGCAGGTCCTCTATTGCTTGTGTGATGAGAGCGACACCGGGCTGGCAGCGGGCATGGAAGATCTCGCCTTCACGCGTGAGCGAAATGCTGCGCGTCGTCCGACTCAACAGACGCAAGCCGACCTGCGATTCCAGCTTCTGGACGCCGCGGCTGACCGCGGAGCGAGCGATTCCGAGCCGGTCAGCGGCCTTGGAAAAGCCGCCTTCGGCCACAACGGTGATGAAGGCGACGACTCCGGGATAGCTCGTCGCGAAACTCGATGCAAGCGCGCCTGAGTTGTCCGCACCGGCAGTCGCTGAAAGAGGGGACTGCGAGGCGAAGCTGGATTGAGCTTGGTAGTGACCAAGCCAGTCCTCGAACCGGATCGCGCCGAGGCGGGGGTTCTCCCCGGGTGTGAGCGTCCGATCGGAGAGGAGGCCACCGAAGTAGCGTGCGTGGACGTCCGGCACGACCTTGCGCGTATCCTTCGTCGCCCGCAGGAAGCGCCTGACCACGTCGTCCAGCGGCATTGCCTCTGGACCGGCGACTTCGACTGTGCCGTTGACCGGCGGGGCGACTGCAACCTCGGCAAGCGCCGCTGCCACGTCCGCTGACGCGATCGGCTGGATCAGCGCCGGCGACACGCGAATCTCCTTGCCTAAGGTGGCCAACTGGGCGGCCGACTGGGCAATGTTGCCGACAAACTCGTAGAACTGCGTCGTACGAACGATGGTGTACGGAATGCCGGATGCCTTGACGAGGTGCTCCTGCGCGACCTTCGCCCGGAAATAGCCGCAGTCGGGAAGCCGTTCGCCGCCAACGATCGACAGGGCCACATGGTGGCGTACGCCGGCTACAGCCCCGGCAGCCAGCAGGTTGCGGCCCGATGTCTCGAGAATCTCGAGGGCCGCCTCGTCTTCCCATACTGGCGCGTTCGCCACATCGACGACGACCTCGGCGCCGTTGAGCGCTTTGGCCAAATCCTCGCGGCTGATGTTGTTGACATCGCTGTCAGGGGCGGCTGGGAGCACGTCATGTCCGCGCTTTCGAAGATCCTTCACAAGCTGCGTTCCGATGAGGCCGGTGCACCCGATGACGACAATCTTCATGCTCTTCTCTCCGTTTCTCGACATACCGTTGCCGTCTATGTGCGTGGAGATTGCCCGCGCGGTCCGGAAAGATCCTTGCCTTCACCTTGAATTTTTCGGCAGGAGAGGTTGGTTTTTCGTCCAAGCGTTGCCTGACCGGGGATGAGATGCTCTCACCACCGCTTGCAGTATCATTATTCATGGACGGAATTCGCCAGTTGCCCCCCACTGGGAGCCGAATCGGCCAGGGGATGTCAAGTGCAATTCGTGTTTGAAGACTACGTGATCGACCCGGAACGCCGGGAGCTTTCGCATCGTACGAAAGCCGTACCTGTCGGGCCGCAGGTCTTCGATCTGCTGCTGCATCTCGTCAGGAACCGCGACCGTGTCGTCAGCAAGGACGACCTGCTGCAGGCGGTATGGCACGGCCGAATCGTCTCGGAATCGACGATCACCAGTCACATCAATGCGGTTCGCAAGGCCATTGGCGACACCGGCGGGGAACAGCGCTTGGTCAGGACTGTCGCCCGAAAGGGTTTCCGCTTTGTCGGCGAGATCGGCGAACACATCCCCAGAGAATCGAGGGAGCCGCCGTCCGCGCTCCTCCTTCCGGATAAACCCTCCATTACCGTATTGCCCTTCCAGAACCTGAGCGGAGACCCCGAACAGGAGTATTTCGCTGACGGCGTGGTGGAGGACATCATCGCTGCGCTGTCACGCATACGCTGGCTGTTCGTCATAGCGAGCGACTCAAGCTTCACCTACAAGGGCCGCGCAATCGAGGTGAAGGACGTCGGCCGCGAGCTTGGCGTGCACTACGTGCTGGAAGGCAGCTTGCGCAAGACCGGCAGCAAGGTGCGCATCACAGGGCAGCTCATCGATGCCAGGACCGGGACACATCTCTGGGCGGAGCGCTTCGAAGGCACGCTGGACGACATCTTCGAACTGCAGGACCAGATTGCGGAAAGCGTGGTCGGCGCCATCGCGCCGCAGCTCGAGCGGGCGGAAATCGAGCGTGCCAAGCGCAAGCCGACGGAGAACCTGTGCGCCTACGACTATTACCTTCGCGGCACCGCGCAGGTGCACAGCGGAACGCGCGAATTAATCGAGGCGGCGCTGCCCTTGTTCTACAAGGCCACCGAGCTCGATCCGGATTTCGCATCGGCCTATGGCATGGCGGCCTGGTGTTATATCTGGCGCAAGATGAATGGCTGGATGATCGATCAGCCCCGGGAGATTGCCGAGGGCACTCGCCTGGCGCGACTGGCGGTGGAGCTCGGCCGGGACGATGCTGTGGCGCTCACGAGAGGAGCTCATGCACTCGGGCATCTGACCGGCGACCTCGACGGCGGTATCGCGCTGTTCGACAGAGCTTTGCTGCTTAATCCAAACCACGCCCCTGCATGGTCCCTGTGTGGGTGCCTGCACGCTTGTCGCGGTGAAACAGATGCTGCGATCAAGTATTTGGCGCGTGCGGTTCGCTTGAGTCCATTGGATCCGGAAATGTTCAGGATGCAGGCTGGGATGGCGCTGGCACATTTCTTCGCAGGACGCTTCGACGCCGCTTCGGATTGGGCCGAAAGGGCCAAATGCAATCTACCGAGTTTCCTTGCCCCGGTCGGCGTTCTGGCGGCGAGTCATGCGCTCGCTGGACGCATGGACAAAGCGAAGGAGGCGATGCAGCGCCTGCGCACGCTCGATCCGTCACTCCGCGTCTCCAATCTCAAGGACTGGCTTCCGATCCGTCGCCCAGAAGACCTGACCCAGTTTGCGGAGGGGCTGCGGCTGGCCGGATTGCCCGAGTGAATATGGCACGATTGCTCCTCGCCGATGGCGCATACCGTGCCGAGCAGAGCGTGCTCTCGAACGGCCGCATAGATCGCAGGGATGAGACCGCGAAGGCCTTCCCGGCCAGCGGCGTGCCGCCTGATGCCGCCGGTGCTGCGATCATGCAGACCCATGGATGCGTCACTTCTCAATCTCACGTCAGTCATTGAGCCGAGCGAAGGCGTCGCAATTGGGCAAGGTCGAGTCCGTCCATCGAGGCCACGCAAGAGCGCGGATGCGCGCAGATGCTCGTCACCCATGATTCCGATAGGAACGTTGCGATGGGTGGACCTGGCGAGGCTCGAGTCCCATCCTCGCTTGAACGACGGTAGTTAGGCCAGCTTCGGTCATCATGAGTCTGGAGCCATCTGACTCAAACTGGCCGGTTGCGGCCGGGCTGCTCACCTCCAGGTCGCGGCCGTCCCTGAACGACCCTCAACAGCCCTTCAGATCTTCCGATAACGGCCGTTCACGATGTATAGCAACCCACACCGGGTGACTGACACATTAAGTTCCTGCTGGCGCGACCAGCCTTTGTCGAATGCGGTCAAATTCCAAATGCATCCATCAGTAGCCAATGAGCAGCGTGCTGTCTGCGCCAGATTCGGAGCCCAGTTCACCGAATGCGACATGCGTCTGAAAGTGGGCGTGTCATTGAACGTGAAAAGCGGAGTCCGTCCGTTGAACGGTATGCGAATCGAGGCAGATCCGGGTACAACAGGCTGGTTTATATGGGGTGGCGAGACATTGCTCGAAGACCCGGACTTCTTCGTCCCGCTGCATGGACAGCATCTCCAGCAATGGGCCCCACAGGTCTTGCCATACCTGGCGCTGCCAGCGGGATGGCGATTCCTGATCGCCGAGGGTTACGAGGACGTTTGGCAGGATATCCGTCTCCTCGCCTAGTAGAGGCCAGTGGCGCTCTAACGGCTGTTCCTGGCCGTCAGTCGCCATCTAAAGGGTCCGTCCAACCCGGTCGGAGTCCGCGCAAATGCTCGTCGCGCACCTTCTCCAGCGATGCCTTGTCGCCCATCTCCGCTTCGATTTCTCCGATGCATCCCCAACAATCGCCACCGCAGCTCGCCGACAATGGGTCGTCGCCTCGGTTCAGTTCACGGCCGCAAATCTGGCATCTCATGGTCAACCTCCGCGGATGGATGTAATTCCGGTATTGGCCACATTCTGCTTTGCGCTAAGCGCTCTCTACGAGAGGCCTAGCCAAAAATCTGAAGATCCATGGACGTCAGCGCGACAATCCGCTCCGTGATGTTGAGGGGTATGCCGCCCGGAAGGATCGGCCTCGGCGACCACATCTTAGGATTGTGTGCAATCAGGGCCCGTATGTCGAGCGGCAGCTTGTGGCCGGCATCCGACGACTGCAATCTTAGAGCTTCCGTCCGTACCCGCTCGAGATCTGCGGTTTTCGGCCAAGCGGAAATCGCCGATTGACGTTGAAGCCGGTGTGAGCGATCTTCGAGTTGGTAACCTGGATCGACGATACGCGCGTACAGCCGTTGGGCGCGCGCGGCTGGGACAGCAGTTCGCCGCGATGGTGCATGGTGGCGGGCGACATGGGAGATTGGACGAATGCGCGGCCCTTCCATTCCTTGATCGGCAGGCGTTCTTACACTGCGCGCGCGTAGTGGCTGGGTGGCTGCCCGACATGTCTGGTGAATGCCACGCTGAACGCACTGGTCGAGCCGTAGCCGATGCGTTCGGATATCTCCGAAACGGACAATTCATCACGACGCAGGAGTTCCTTCGCGATTTCCATACGCCACGAGAGCAGGTACTCCATCGGCGCGACCCCGACCGTCCGCGTGAATCGCTCAAAGAAGCTGGATCGCGATAACGCAGCGATCTTGGCAAGTTGGGCAACCGACCAGCTCTGGTCAATATGCGCATGCATCTGCTTCAACGCGGCCGCCAATCGCTCATCGCCCAATCCACGGAGCAGGCCTGGTGGGGCGCTTCCCGACGTGGTTGAACGCATGGCCTCGACGAGCAGCATTTCGACCAGCCGCGAGCGCATGAACTCATTGCCTGGTTTTTCATCCGCGGACTCCTCGCCCACCATCTGCACTAGCTGCGACAGCCGCGTCGAACCTTGCACGTGCACCACTTTCGGCAGCAGCGACACCAGCAGACCCGGATCGGCGCAGTCGAACAAGAACGAACCACCCAATGAGCGCATGTCGGGTTGGCCTGTCTGCTCGCCATACCGCAATTCGCCCCGCCCCTCCCGCACTTGGTTGGGGTCCATGTAGGCCGGGGGCGCTGGGGCGAAGCTGGATATCGTAAAGCCCGGCGTGGTGGGGAGCAGCACGAAATCTCCGGCGCTGAGCGTCGTTGGCTCGTGTCCATCCACGGCCAGCCGACAACTGCCTTCCAGCATGATGCAGAAGCTGGGCTTGCCGAACTCGGAGTAGCGCACCGCCCAATTGCCCTTGCCGCTGATCAGGTTGGCGAACACGGCCTGCGGATGCAGCAGTCGGACGATTTCGGAGAGAGGGTCGCTCATTTGGACGTTCGCTAAAAGAAAGCGGATTATTTGATATCGACGATCCGGCTAGAGTTCCCTATCGTTCCCTCCGAGTCAATCACCCACCTCGGAGCACGAAATGAAGACTGTACTGATCACTGGCTCTTCGTCCGGCTATGGCCTGGAAACCGCCCGTCACTTCCTCGCAAACGGCTGGAAGGTCATCGCTACCATGCGGACCCCCCGGTCGGACCTGCTTCCAGCCTCGGACAACCTGCGCGTCTTGCCGCTGGATGTCACGCAGCCCGAGAGCATCGACCGGGCCTTGGAGGCCGCTGGCCCCATCGATGTACTGGTGAACAATGCCGGCATCGGCCTGTTCGGTGCATTTGAAGCCACCCCCATGTCCACGGTGCGGGAGATCTTCGAGACCAACACGTTCGGCGTCATGGCGATGTGCCAGGCGGTGATCCCACAGTTCCGCGAACGCCGAGCCGGCACGATCGTCAATGTCACGTCCAGCGCGACGCTGGCCCCGTTCCCGTTGGTGGCCGTCTACACGGCCAGCAAGACCGCCATCGAAGGCTTCACGGCATCGCTGGAGCATGAACTCAAGGCGCTGGGCGTGCGGGTCAAGCTGGTCGAGCCAGGCTACGGACCTTCCACGAGCTTCACCGCCAATGGCCAGCAGCGCATGCAGGGCCTGATCACGAAGCCTTACGAGCCCGTCGCCCATGAAGTGTTCGCGGGATTCAGCCAGCTCTCCGCGGTGACGGCTGCGACGGATGTCGCCGAAGGCGTCTGGGATGCCGCCAACGACACCTCTGACCGGCTGCATTTCCCGGCGGGTGCCGACGCCGTTGCACTGGCGCGGGCTGCCTGACGGCGAGCGTCGCCGCGACTCGCCCACTCACGAGGATATTCTCATGATCACGCAAATCCGCTCCCGCAACTTTTCGCAATCGACGTCGATCCTCGGCCGCGTCGAGGCCATCGAGCGCGTCGGGCAGCGAGTCGGTCTCCCGCACGAACCAGGCCGCGGCTTTTGCAAGTATCTCCCTCTCCATTTCGAGCTGCCGAGTTCTCACGGCGAGGCCCTTGAGAGCTCCTGGCGCTCGGCACTGGTCAGGCCGTCATGACGTGTGCTTCCGTCACGCTCGGCCTGTGAAACCCAGTTGTAAACGGTTTGAGCCGTGGGTTCGAACTCTTTGGCCAGATCTTCGGCGCGGCGACCCGCATGGACCAAGTCAACGATTTGTTGACGGAAAACAGTGCGGTACGGTGGGTGCGTTTTCGGCATGGTGCACCCCTGTTTAATAGGCACTGTCCGAATAAGCGGGGCACCTCGAGATACGCGGATCACTTATCCAGTGTCAGCAGCGGCGGCAAATCGGAATTCGCCAGAACCTTTGCCTCGTCGCGCGCAATTCCCAAGGCTACAAGCAGCAATTCCGCCGTATCGGCGCCGATCTCTCGCCAGGTTCGGTGGCCTTCGAGCACCGGTAGCATGGCGGCGATCACCGTTCCGGCCAGCATGGCCACCGCCGAAGGCAGTTGTTCGCGTGTAATCCGGTAGCGGCCGGCTTCGATGCCCTCACTGAGATTCTGGATAGGGTCGGTCGACCACAGCGTCTGAAGTGAAGCACTACTGAATCCGAAGCGGTTCAGGAAGCGCCCCCAGTGCGGTTCCTCATGGGCGCGTCGAAGGTAATGGCGGATGCCGAGGGCCAGGCGCAAGGCGAGGTCGTCCGTGCCCGCGAGGCTTTGGGTGACCCGGATCGTCATCTCGCGCACCAACTGCGCCGCTACCTGCTCGAATAAACCCTCCGTGTCGCCCAGGTTGTTGTAGACCGTGCCGCGCGCGACGCCGGCCGCGACGGCCAGATCGCTGATGCTCACCCGGGTCATATCCATCTCTGCAAACAGCTTCATCGCCGCGCTGTGAATGCGCTTCTGGGCCGCACTGAGGGCGGGTTCGGGTGCCGGGGCGGACTCGGCTCCGCCTTGAACAAATTCGTTCATAAAAGGACAGCTCCAATAATTCCTGGACGATTATACGCTTGACAACTTTACTCACTACTGAACTATACTGAACACCAGCGTTCAATATAGAACGTCTATGTTGT
Organism: Cupriavidus sp. 22TCCZM01-5; assembly: GCF_057798915.1. NCBI lineage: Bacteria > Pseudomonadati > Pseudomonadota > Betaproteobacteria > Burkholderiales > Burkholderiaceae > Cupriavidus > Cupriavidus sp. 22TCCZM01-5. The sequence continues at coordinate 104,449 of NZ_JBYOJR010000013.1, read as the reverse complement.
GTTGCCCTATATCCACTCAGCCACCTCAGGAGACATCACATGAGCGTCATCCAAGCCGTCGATCGGAACACCGAAACCCGCGTCCTGCAGGTCGGAAACAGGCAGATCCATCTTGCCGACATGGGTGGAGGCCCGCCGGTGCTGATGCTCCACGGCGGCGGCCCGGGTGCCTCGGGCGTCTCCAACTACGCGCGGAACATTACGGCGCTGGCCGCGCATTTCCGCGTGTTGGTGCCCGACATGCCTGGCTATGGAAAGTCGAGCAAAGGCCTCAATTCGAACGACATCTGGGGCGACCTGGCCGACACTATGCTTGGCCTGCTTGACGCGCTGGACATCGCCCGCGCGCACGTGGTCGGCAATTCCGCCGGCGGCGGTTGCGCGCTGCGGATGGCGCTTGATCAGCCCGAGCGGATCGGTCGCCTGGTTCTGATGGGCCCGGGCGGCGTAGACGTTTCCAAGGCGCCGCCCACCGACGGCCTGAAGCGCCTCCTCACTTACTACACAGGCGACGGACCCACTTTCGAAAAACTGAGCCGCTTCATCACCGAGGACTTGGTGTACGACGGCAGCCAAGTCCCCAAATCAGTACTGCGCGAACGTTACGAGGCCAGCATCGCCCCGGAGGTGATCGCCAATCCGCCGCTGCGTGCGCCTGGGGATCCAGCAACGCTGGCAAAGCTGGACCTGACGCTCGACCCGCGCCTGCCAGCCCTGACCAACCCGACCCTGGTGCTCTGGGGCGTGGAGGATCGCGTCAATCCGGTAAGCGGCGGCGTGACACTGCAGAAACTCATGTCCCATTGCGATCTGTACCTCTTCAGCCGCACCGGCCACTGGGTGCAGTGGGAACGGGCCGACGAATTCAACGCGGCGGTAAGCGCCTTCTTGAAGGAGGAAGAGCCTGCCGCCAATCCGGCTATCGTCGGAGCCGCAGCATGAAGTCGAGCTCGACTCCAATCGCGACCAGCTTGTACGGCCGCATCCGCCTGGGATACGTGCTAATCGAGTCGTCCCGGCTGGATGAGTGGCAGCGATTCGCCGGGGAAGGCCTCGGCCTGCACGTCGACGCGCCTCAGGCCGGCGTGCTAGCCATGCGTATCGATGAACACCAGCGCCGGCTTATCGTTTGTCGCGGACCTGCCGAAGATGTGGCGGCTGTTGGCTGGCAACTTGAAGACGAAGCGGTGCTCGAACTCGTGTTGAGCCGCTTGCGCACTGACGGCGTGATCGTGCGGGAGAAGTCCGGCGAAGCGGCGGGCCTGCGCGGCGTCGAGCGCTACTGGTCCTTCGAGGGTCCGAAACGCATGGCCTTCGAACTCTTCGTCCGGCCGATCCTCGGCACTGCACCGCTTCAGATGAAAGCCGGCGGCTTCATCACCGGAGCGGCCGGCATGGGGCACCTCGCAATCTCGACGCGCGTGCCCGAGGCCCTGCTCGCCTTTCTCCAGCGCATTTTCGACGCGCGGATCTCCGACTTCATCGAGGAACGCGTCAACGGCGTGGTGATGGACATCACCTTCCTGCGCCTCAATGAGCGCCACCACAGCCTCGCGCTTGCCGCGACCCGCGGCAGGCGCATGGATCCGCTGCGCAATCGCATTCACCACCTCAATCTGCAGGTCGCCAGCTTCGACGACGTGGTGGGGGCCTACCGCCGGTTGCGTGAGATGGGCTTTGCCATGGCCAACGGCATCGGCCAGCACCCGAACGACCGCGAACTCTCCTTCTACGTTACGACCCCTTCCGGCTTCGCGGTCGAGTTGGGTTGGGACCCGATCGTCGTCACCGAGGAGGCCGAAGCCGGCTGGCAGACCTGTACCTACCAGGGCATCAGTCTATGGGGGCATTTCCCCGAAAGCCTGACGTTCGGCATGAAGCTGGGCCAGACGGCGCGGGCGCTGGGCTCGCTCACCCGCAAGGAATACATACCAGGGGTTGCATCATGAAGATGGATACCGCAAACCGTTCGTTCGACGACGCGCCGAGCGCGCGCCTGGGCACGCCGGCCGGCGATCGGCAGGGCAGTCGCTCCGACTCAGGAGCCGACAGGCTTCGCGCCGAATCGTGCGAGCCCCACGGCCGTCGCGCCTGGGAATATCACTACGACGTCGTTATCGTCGGCCTTGGGCCGACCGGGCTCACGCTCGCACACGTGCTCGGCCACCGCGGCCACAGAGTGCTGGTGCTGGAGCGCGAGCCGCAGTTCTACGGTAATGCGCGCGCGGTCTACACCGATGGCGAATGCATGCGCATTTTTCAGTCCTTCGGTCTGGCGGAGGCGCTCACGGCAGACATGCTGCAGTCCCCAATCGTGCAGTTCGCGATGCCAGACGGCGATGTATTCCTGCAGTTGAGTAACCCGAACCGACCTTACGCCTGGGACGCCTCCTACTTCCTATATCAGCCGCGGCTCGAAACCGCGCTTGGCGACGCGTTGGCGCGGTATCCCAACGTCACGGTGCAGCGAAGCCGGGAGCTGACCCGCTTCGAGCAGGACGATGAGGGCGTCACCGTCTTTTACACCACCACGGAGGGCGGCAACTACGGCAAGCCGGCGGCGGAAGCCAAGCTGAAACCCTCGGCGCAGGAATCTGCAGTCCGCGCGCGCTATCTGATCGGCTGCGACGGCGGCCGCAGCCTCGTGCGCACGCAGTTGGGCATCCCCATGCAGGGCAAGAGCTTTCCCGACCCATGGGTAGTGGTCGACATCAAGGAGAAAGTACGCGGCGACGGCCTGCACCATCTGCCTTATTTCAGCTTCATCTGCGACCCCGCCTGCCCGACAGTGAACTGCGTGCAACCCGATGGGCACCACCGCTTCGAGTTCATGCTGATGCCGGGCCAGAAGCGCGAATACCTCGAAGACATCCATACCGTGCGCAAACTGCTGGCGCGCCATATCGAGGTCGATAAGTTCGAGATCCTGCGCCACCTCGTCTACACCTTCAACGCTCTGATGGCCGAGCGCTGGCGCGAGCGCCGCGTCTTTCTGGCGGGCGATGCGGCGCACATGACGCCTCAGTTCGTCGGCCAGGGCATGAACGCCGGTGTACGCGACGCCTACAACCTGGGTTGGAAGCTCGATGCCGTGCTGCGTGGCCGCGCTGGCGATCGCCTGCTCGACAGCTACGAGACCGAACGCCGCCCGCATGCCGCGGCAATGACGCGCGAGGCGGTGCGCGTGAAGAGCATCGTGTCGATGACCAGCCCCCTTGGTGCGCGGCTGCGCAACATCGCGTTCAGGCTCGCATTGAGGCTGCCCGTGGTGGGCAAGTTCATGCGCGAGGGGAACTTCATTCCCTCGGCCACCTACCGTCGAGGGACTTACCACGGCCTCGCACGGAGCCGGCTGGGCGGGCCGGAAGGACGGCTGATGCCGCAGCCGAAGGTAATCGGTCCCGACGGCAGGGCGCACCGCCTCGACGACTTGATCGGCGCCGAGTATGCGCTGATCGGCGCCGGCGTGGATCCCCGCGCTCAACTTAGCGCGGAGGCACTCGCGGCCTGGCAGACGCTTGGCGCCCGCTTCGTCGTGGTCTACCCGTGGGGCCTGCGGCCGCAGGATCCGCGTCAGCGTACGCGAACCGAGGGACTCATCGAGGTCGAAGACTTCGAATCCACCTGGTTCGCCTGGCTGAAGGCCCAGGGCCACAAGCGCGGCAGCGTCGCGATCCTCCGGCCGGACAAATTCGTGTTTGCGCTAGAACGCGGCGATGGGCTGGCCCGCGCCACGCGGGTCGCGAGCGAACAACTGCAGCGGGACCGAATGGTCGCCGGCGCGTCGCGTCGTCCCGTGGGCGTCGTCACCCGGGAGGCTGCGTGATGGATAACGCCGCCAACCGCGCAGCGGCCGCGCTGCGTGAAGCGCGCCAAAGCGGTACGCCGATCCCACCGATTTCAGCGGGCTTCGCCATCGCCAGTCTGGAGGCCGCCTATGAGGTGGCCGAAATCAACACGCGGATTCGCGTGGCCGAAGGGGGGCGCATCGTCGGCAGGAAGATCGGCCTCACCTCGCGTGCCGTGCAACTGCAACTGGGCGTTGACCAACCCGACTTCGGCATGCTGTTCCAAGACATGGAATTCCAGCATGCCCAGGAAGTGCCGATGCGTCGGTTGATGCAGCCCAAGGCCGAAGCGGAGATCGCCTTCGTCGTCGGCCGCGAGCTCGACGCCGGTGTGCCGAGTTGGGCGGAGTTCCTGCGCTGCATCGCCTTTGCGCTGCCCGCCATCGAGATCGTCGACAGCGCAATCGCCGACTGGAAGATCACGCTCGCCGATACCGTGGCCGACAACGCGTCCTGCGGCCTCTACGTACTCGGTGACCAGCCCGTGGCGCTAGGAGCGCTCAACCTGGGCGAGTTGGGCATGCAGATGACGTGCAACGGCGAACTGGCCTCGGTGGGCGGCGGCGCCGCCTGTCTGGGGCACCCACTGCGCGCCGCGTTCTGGCTGGCGCGCACGATGGCTGCGCGCGGCGCGGGCCTCCAGGCAGGCGAGGTGATTCTCTCGGGCGCTCTCGGCCCGATGGTGCGGGTCGTCGCCGGCGACCATATCCACGCACAGATCGGTGCACTGGGCAGCGTCGCCTGCCGCATAGTTTAGGAGATAAGGGACGAGCGCGACCTGATGGCGTTCGTCGCCAGGCCCAGCCAAGAAAAGCGAAATCGGCCACTGACAGCGTATCGCCGGCAACGAACTCCACGGACGCAAGGCGGCGGTCCACCACCCCGGTTGCCTCTTCCCAACCCCTCGGTCAGTCGGCCGCGTCAGCAGCCGGGGTTGTCGCAATGGTGCAAGGGGATGGGTTCCGATTCGTTTTGGGTACTTGTCCTTTGACTATCGTGTCCCCGCTTGCGCGGGGAGCTCAGAACAGGTGGCGAATTCCGGCCATTACGCCCACGCGCGTCGTGCTGTGGACATCTGTCACCGGCGTCCCGCCCCAGTACTCCGTCTCCCGCCCGACCGTGCCGCCGCGCGCGAAGGTGGCGTCGGCCTCCAGGAACAGGCTGGTGCGCTTCGACAGAGCATAGTCCGCCACGGCCGATACCGCGTCGGCGTTGCCGCTGCCGAGCGGGATGGGCGTGGGCTGGAACTGCGTGTTTACGTTGCCGCTCTGGTTGTAGCGGTAGTACGCGCCCGACAGGTGCAGGGCCGGCGTGACCTGGTAGCCGAGGCCGACGAATGCGATGCCGAAGCGCGCGTCCGGGCTGGTCTCGCGGCGGCCCATGTAGCCGATGTAGCCCGTGGCGTTGCCGATGGCATAGGACGCGCCGACCGAGTAATTGTGCAGCGTGTTGTCGCCGGTGCCCGGGCGTTGCTGGTCGTAGGCCACGCCGACGGACAGCGGCCCCTGCTGGACCATCACGCCGCCGCCGAAGGTTGCCCCGCGCGCCGTGCTGCCCGGCCGTTCGCCGAAGCCGTAGTCGAGCTGGATGCTCACCGGGCCGATCGTCTTCTTGTAGACCATGCTGTTGTTGACGCGGTAGCCCTGGAAGAAGATGTCGCCGCCGGTGTAGAGCGGGTCCGACCAGAAGTTGCCCCAGCTCTGGTCGAGCGGGTCGAAGGCCCAGCCGATGTTGTTCAGGGCGTTGTACTGGCGGCCGAAGGTCAGGGCGCCCCAGTCGCCGGAGAGGCCGACGTAGGCCTGGCGGCCGAACAGGGCGTTGTAGGCGGTCTTGCCGTCGTCGGTGCCGAAGCCGTTCTCCAGCAGGAAAACGGCCTTGTTGCCGCCGCCGAGGTCTTCGTTGCCTTTCAGGCCCCAGCGGCTGCCGCCGATGCCGCTGGAGACGAGTTCGGTCTGGTCGTTATGGCGGCCGTCGATGTTGGACGTGTAGCGCACGGCGGTGCTGACGACGCCGTAGAGCATCACGTTCGACTGGGCATGCGATGTGGAAGGCAATGCGGCAGGCAGCAGCGTGCCCGCCAGCAGCCAGAGGCTGGCTGGTTTCCTCATAGGGTCTCCTCGGGAGGGATGGTGGCCGGCGTCTCGTGCGCCGGCCTTTCTTGTGATTTACAGATCGAGCACGAGCTTGCCGCCCCTGGCCCGCGACACGCAGATCATCATCGTCTTCTGCGATGCCTTCTCCTTGTCGCTCAGGTACTGGTCGAAGTGAACGGCTTCACCTTCGAGGATGCGGGTCTCGCAGGTGCCGCACACGCCTTCGCGGCACAGGCATTCGACCGGGACGGTGCTGTCGCGCTCGATGGCCTTCAGGATCGACTCGCCGGAAGCCACTTCCACCGTCTTGCCGGATTTCGCCAGCACCACGGTGAAGGCGTCGCCCGCCTGCTCCGGCGCGGCGAACTGTTCCCAGTGCACGCGCGAGGGATCGAGGCCGACGGCCTGAGCGGCCGTGCGCAGGGCATCGATCAGCGGAGCCGGGCCGCAGACATAGACATGCGCGCCGGGCTGCATGCCGCCCAGCAGGCCGGCCAGGTCGAGCTTCTGGCCCTTGCTGTCGACATAGAAGCTGACCTGGCCCCCGGAAGACGCCTGCGTGAGCGCCGACAGCTCGTCGCGGAACGCGCCGTGCTCGTCTGCGCGGAAGGCGTAGTGCAATTCGTGCGAGGCCCCACGCTTGCGCAGTTCGTGCATCTGCGACATGAACGGCGTGATGCCGATGCCGCCCGCGATCAGCACGTGGTGATGCGCACCATCGTCCAGCGCGAACAGGTTGTTCGGCGTGGTGATGGTGAGCGCGTCGCCCTCCGCCACCCTGTCGTGCAGGAACGCGGAGCCGCCTTTCGACTTCTCCTCGCGCCGCACGCCGATCTGGTAGCTGCCGAGCGCGTCGGGCGAACTCATCAGCGAGTAGGCATTGCTGTACTGGCGCTCGCCGTCGCGCATCTGCACGATGACGTGGCTGCCGCCGGTGAAGGGCGGCAGATCACGGCCGTCCATCGCTTCCATGGTGAAGCGCTTGATCAGCGGGGTCACGTGCTCGATGCGCGAAACCCGCACCTGGAGGGTTTGGTAGGTATTGCCCATGCTGCTGTCTTCCGGGTGTGCTGCCGCGCGTTACAGCGCCATGCAGAGGTATTTCATTTCGAGGTAGTCCTCGATGCCATACTTCGAGCCTTCGCGGCCCAGGCCCGACTGCTTCACGCCGCCGAACGGCGCCACCTCGTTCGAGAACAGGCCCGTGTTGATGCCGACGATGCCGTACTCCAGCTGCTCCGCCACGCGCCAGACGCGGCCGATGTCGCGGCTGAAGAAGTAGGCGGCCAGGCCGTAGATGGTGTCGTTGGCCATGCGCACGACGTCGGCTTCCGAGGTGAAGCGGACAACCGGCGAAACCGGCCCGAAGATTTCCTCGTCCAGCACGCGCATGCCCGGGGTGACATCCGCCAGCACCGTCGGCGTAAAGAACTGCGCACCGGCCTCATGCACGCCGCCGCCGATGGCGATGCGCGCGCCCTTGCTCACGGCATCCGCCACCAGTTCACCGACCTTGGCGACCGCCTTCTCCGTGATCAGCGGGCCGATCTCGCTGCCGGCCGTGAAGCCGTTGCCCACGCGCAGCGCGGCCACCTTCTTCACGTAGCGCTCGACGAACTGGTCGTACACGGCGTCGTGGATATAGAGGCGGTTGACGCAGACGCAGGTCTGGCCGGCGTTGCGGTACTTGGCCTGGATCGCGCCCTCGACCGCCGCGTCGATATCGGCATCCTCGAACACGATGAACGGCGCGTTGCCGCCCAGTTCCAGCGATACCTTCTTGACCGTGCCAGCGCACTGCTGCATCAGCAGGCGCCCGACCGGCGTGGAGCCGGTGAACGACAGCTTGCGCACCAGCGGATGGCCGGTGAACTGGCCGCCGATGGCCGCCGCGTCGCCGGTGACGATATTCAGCACGCCCGCCGGGATGCCGGCGCGCAGCGCCAGTTCGGCCAGCGCCAGCGCGCTGAACGGCGTCTCGTTGGCGGGCTTGACCACCATCGTGCAGCCTGCTGCCAGCGCGGGCGCGGCCTTGCGGGCGATCATCGCCGCCGGGAAATTCCACGGCGTGATGGCCGCGCAGACGCCGATCGGCTCGCGCACCACCACCAGCCGCTTGTCGGCGGCCGGGGAGGGAATCACGTCGCCGTAGAGGCGCTTGGCTTCCTCGCCGAACCACTCGATGAAGGACGCGGCGTAGCGCACCTCGCCGCGCGCTTCGGCCAGGGGCTTGCCCTGCTCGCGGGTCATGATGGCGGCGAGGTCATCCTCGTTCTCGATGATGAGGTCGAACCACTTGCGCAGCAGCGCGGCGCGCTCCCTGGCGGTGCGGGCTTTCCAGGCGGGCAGGGCGGCGTTGGCGGCCTCGATGGCGGCCACGGCGCCGGCATCGCGCATCAGCGGCACCGTGCCGACCTGCTCGCCCGTGGCGGGGTCGGACACGGCGACGGTGGCGGCGTCGGGGGCGTCGGTCCATTCGGCGCCGATCAGGGCCTGCTGGCGGAAGAGGGTGTTGTCCTTCAGTTGCATGGGTCTGGTCTCCGTTTCATGGGGCGGGGCTCAGGCGCCCTCGTATTCCTTCGCCACCTTGCGGTGGAAGTGCACGATGCCGTGCTCGCTGATGCCGCTGCGCTGGCGGTCGACCATGATCCGGCCCTGGCCGCGGTAGCCGCGCGACTTCAGGCCCTTCTGCACGCTTTCGACGAGGCGCAGGTCTTCCGGGCGGAACACGTCGCGATACCACTCGACCAGCTTCTTCTGGTCCTCGGTCAGTTCCTTGTTCAGGAAGTAGATCTCGTAGTGCTGCAGCGTGACTTCGGCGCTGGCCGGGAACTCGTAGATCACCGTCATGAAGTTGGCGCCCGGCGGCACGTTGAACATCGTGCAAGGCCAGGCCCAGAAGCCGCTGAAGCTCGGGTCCTTCACGGACTCGTCCAGCTTGAAGGACTTTTCCGACGACTTGGCGTGGCCGAACTGCAGCGTCCAGTTGCCATGCAGCGTGTGGGTGTACTTGTCGACCTGCACCGAGTCCGAGAAGCCGGGGTGCGCCGGGCCGCAGTGGTAGCACTCCATGTAGTTGTCGACGATGGACTTCCAGTTGGCCGGCGTCTCGGTGACGAAGCGGGCGCCGAGGTGGAGTTCGTCGATCACCGGGCAGGCAGCGCGCATGCGGGCTTCCAGGCCAGGGAGTTGGTCTTCGACGGTGCCGGCGTCCGGGTTCATGTTGACGAAGACGAAGCCGGCGTATTCCTCGACCCTCACCGGCACGAGGCTGGACTTGTCCTTGTCGAAGTTCGGCACGTTGTCGCAGTTGCGGGCCAGCGCCAGTTCGCCGTCGAGCTTGAAGGTCCAGGCGTGGTACGGGCAGGTGATGACGTTCTTCGCGCGACCGCTGCCTTGCAGCAGTTGATGGCCGCGGTGCGGGCAGACGTTGTAGAAGGCGCGCAGCACGCCTTCGCGGTCGCGCAGTACGACGATGCTTTCGCCGATGATCTCGCGGGTCACGTAGTCGTTCGACTCGGCCAGTTCGCTGCGGTGGGCCACGCAGATCCAGCTATTGGCGAAGATTTTTTCCTTCTCGTACTCGAAGACGGCTTCCTTCGTGTAATACGAGGCGGGCAGGGTCCAGGCGTTCTCGTCGTCGGCGCAGAAGTTGGCGGGCAGCTTGACAGCGGCGTTGTCCAGGGTCTTCTCCATGATTCGGTTTCCTTTGGTTAATTTGTAGTTAAGCGTTAAATCGTGTTTAACAACAAGGCGGAAGAAAAAGCCCAGGGGGCGGGCAAAGTGTGAGCAATGAGTCGGGTCAGGCCGGCGGGGCGCCGCCCTGACCATCAAACCATCGGTCCATCAGACGTTGGCGACGACGGCTTCCCGGTCGGTGGTCGCGGCGGGGCTCTCGCCGTCCGGCCGGACGTCGGACTGGGCCGCCTCGATCAGGTGAGCCGGCGTGTCGGCGTGGTCCTGGATCAGCCAGCGGAACAGGCCGAACAGTTTGATGCCGAGGATGACCAGGAATGGAATGGCAGTCAGCACCACGGCTGTCTTCATGGTCTCCAGCGACGCCTTGACGAACAGCATGGCCAGCGGCACCAGCGTCAGCATCACGCACCAGAACACGCGGCTGGTCGGCGACGGGTCCTGTCCTTCCTTCAGGTTGCGCGTGGTGGTGGCAGCCACCGCGTAGGCCACGGCGTCGACGTGGGCGGCGAGGAAGACGATCATGATCGCCAGGTACACGGCCAGGAACACCTTGCCGGCCGGTAGCGCGCTCAGCAGCATTTCCACGGCCGTTTCGCCGCCGTGCTCCTTCAGGATGCGCGGCACGTCGATGGCGCCCGACATGAACTGGTGCATGCTGTAGCTTTCCAGCGCGCCGAAGAAGAACCAGCATCCGACGCTGCCGCCCAGCAGCAGGGCGTAGATGACTTCCTTGATCTTGCGGCCCTTCGACACGCGCGCCACGAACATTGCCACGCCCGGCGAGTACGACACCCACCACAGCCAGTAGAACACCGTCCAGCCGCGGCTGAAGGCGCCGTCGCCGGTGGGGTCGGTGAACAGGCTCATGTGCACGTAGTTCTGGAGCATCAGGCCCAGGCCGTTGACGATGTTGTTGCCGGAGAACAGGGTCGGCCCGATGGCGAACACGACGGCGGCCAGCAGCAGCGCGCCCCAGCAGACCATATGGCTCAGGCGCTGCATGCCGCCGTCGATGCCGATGTAGGCGCTCGCGGAGAACAGCACCGACACGCCGACGATCACGATCAGCTGCGTGACGAAGGTATCCGGCACGCCGAACAGGCCGGACAGGCCGCGCGTGAAAGTCGACGCCGTCAGCGCGATGGAAACCGTCAGCGCCCCGAACATCGTCAGCAGGAAGATCAGGTCCACCAGCCGGCCGACCGGGCCGGTGGCGCGAAAGCCCGTGATGGCCTCGATGATGGACGCCAGGTTCAGCCCCTTGTTCTTGCGCACGTGGAAGTGGTACGCCATGGCCAGCGAGGGCAGGGCATACACCGCCCAGGCGCTCAGGCCCCAGTGGAAGAACGAGTAGCTGATGGAGTATTCCAGCGCCTCGCGCGTGCCGGTGGGCACGTTCAGGCCGGGCGACTGGTAGTAGTAGACCCACTCCATCACGCCCCAGTACATGGTCGACGAGCCCATGCCGGCGCAGATGAACATGAAGACCCACGACAGCGTGGAGTACTCGGGCTTGCCTTCGCCCAGCCGCACGTTGCCGTACTTGCTGAAGCCCAGCGCCAGGCAGGCGATGACGCAGCCGAAGACGAAGATCTGCACCAGCGATCCAAAGGAGCGCGTGGACCAGTCGAAGAGTTGGGAGGCAGTGGCGGCCGCTTCGGCGGGCCAGCGGACCATGGCGATGACGGTGACCAGCACGGCGGTGAGCGTGCAGACGGTCAGGAATCCGTCGCGGCGGGGCGTGGATGTTTTCAAGTGGATCTCCTCCGATGCGTCTTGGCGCATAGGTGCTTTGTGGTGGAACTTGTCTACCCGGCGCGGTTGGGTCCGCGTTCTTGATTTGCTTTTTGTAAACCAATGGTTTACAGTAACTATTGGTTTACGCAAACTCTATGCAAAATCCCGGGGATGCACAAGCTCCGCGCTGAAAAAAACTGCATGTGTGCCGGATGGGCCTTCTCGCGGCAGGCGGGGGGAGACGTGCCGCACGAATTCCGCGTCACGTCCTCCCGCGCATCCGGCGTCAGAGGGCGTCGGCGATGGCCTTGCCCACGTCGCTCGTCCCGGCCGTGCCGCCGGCGTCCGGTGTCAGCGGGCCTTCGCGCAGCACGGTCTCGATGGCGGCGAGGATGGCGTCATGCGCTTGCTTTCCTGCGGAACCTCCGAGGAAATCGAGCATCATCGCGCCCGACCAGATCATGCCGATGGGGTTGGCGATCTGCTTGCCGTAGATGTCCGGCGCCGAGCCGTGCACCGGCTCGAACAGCGAGGGGAATTTGCGCTCGGGGTTCAGGTTGGCCGAACCAGCCAGACCGATGGTGCCGGTACAGGCCGGGCCGAGGTCGGAGAGCAGATCGCCGAACAGGTTGGAGGCGACCACCACGTCGAAGCGCTCGGGCTGGAGCACGAAGCGGGCGCAGAGGATGTCGATGTGCTGGCTGTCCCACTTCACATCGGGGTATTGCGCGCCCAAGGCGGCGGTGCGCTCGTCCCACCAGGGCATGCTGACGGCGATGCCGTTGGACTTGGTGGCCGAAGTCAGCTTCCTGCGGGGACGCGATTGGGCCAGTTCGAAGGCGTACTTCAGGATGCGGTCGGTGCCGTGGCGGCTGAAGATCGACTGCTGCATCACGATCTCGCGCTCGGTGCCTTCGTACATGCGGCCGCCGACCGAGCTGTACTCGCCCTCGGTGTTCTCGCGGACCACGTAGAAGTCGATGTCGCCGGGCTTCCTGTTGGCCAGCGGGCAGGGCACGCCAGGCAGCAGGCGCACCGGGCGCAGGTTGACGTACTGGTCGAACTCGCGGCGGAACCTGAGCAGCGAGCCCCACAGCGAGACGTGGTCGGGCACCTTGTCGGGCCAGCCCACGGCGCCGAAGTAGATGGCGTCGAAGCCGTCGATCTGTTCCTTCCAGTCGTCCGGCATCATCTTGCCGTGGCGGAGGTAGTAGTCGCAGTTGGCCCATTCGAAGTGACGCACTTCGATGGGCAGGTTGAACTTGCGCGCGGCGGCTTCGACGACGCGCAGCCCTTCGGGGAGGACTTCATTGCCGATGCCGTCGCCGGCGATGGCAGCGATACGGAATGCATTCGGAGAAGGTTTGTTCATAGCGGTGTCTCGCTCGTGTCTGGTGGTCAGGACGCGATCGAGGATGCCGGGAAACCCCGCGCGGATCATCCGCGCAACCGTGGATACAGGAAACACGAATCGTGAACAATCTGCCCCCACTGGAAGACCTGCGGGTGTTCTGCCTGGTTGCCCAGCGCGCCAGCTTCGTCGCCGCCGCGGAGGAACTGGGCAGCTCGCCCGCCTATGTCAGCAAGCGCGTCAAGGCGCTGGAGCAGGCGATGGGCGCGCAACTGCTGCACCGGAGCACGCGCCAGGTGTCACCGACGGAAAACGGCGACCGCGTGTGCCGCTGGGCGCGCCACGTGCTCGACGAGATCGGCCAGTTGATGGACGACGTCTCCGCCGCCGGCGGCGCGCCGCGCGGGCTGGTGCGGATCGGCAGCAGCGTGGGCTTCGGCAGGCGGCATGTCGCACCGCTGATCTCCACGCTGTGCGAGCAGTACCCCGGCCTGGAAATCCGCTTCGACGTGTTCGACAAGCTGGTCGACCTCGTGGCCGAGGGGATCGACCTTGACATCCGCATCGGCAACGACATCGCCCCGCACCTGATCGCGCGCCGGCTGGCGCGCAACTGGCGGGTGCTGTGCGCGGCCCCATCCTATCTCGCGGCGCGCGGCGTGCCGCAGACGCTCGACGCGCTGACGGAGCACGACTGCCTCGTCACCAAGGAGCGCGACCATCCCTTCGGCATCTGGCGCATGACCGGGCCGGAGGGCGACCGCAACGTCAAGGTCGGCGGGCGCCTGTCGTCCAACCACGGGGAGATTGTCACGAGCTGGGCGCTGGCCGGGCATGGCGTCATGCTGCGCTCGGTGTGGGACGTCGAACCTGACCTCAAGGCCGGCCGCCTGGTGCAGGTACTGCCCGACTACCGCCAGGACGCGGATATCTGGGCGGTGTATCCTTCGCGCCTTTCCGGCTCCACACGGCTGCGCGCCTGCGTCGAGTTTTTCATGCGGCATCTCGGGGATGCCACCGGGGAATCCAGAACATGACAGAAAACAGCTTTGCATTCCGCCTCAAGGAACTGCTCGAACACAAGAAACTCACGCTGCAGGCGGTGGCGAACGCGCTCGACGTGTCGCGCCCGGCCGTCCACAAATGGACGAAGGGCGGTGAGATCGACTACGAGAAGCTGCGCAAGCTGGCGGCGTTCCTTGGCGTCAACTGGATCTGGCTGCGCTACGGCGAGCAGGCGCGGCAAGAGGCGGAAACATCGAGCGCGGTGGAAATCCCCATGACCGACATGCGCCGCCGCTACACGGCCGAGATCATGGAGAGCGAGGCGCGCATGAAGCTGGCGCAGGAGGGCGCGCGCATCGTCACGTGGGAATGGAACCTGATCACGGACGATGTTACCTACTCGTCCAACGTCGAAGCCGTGTATGGCTGGCGCATCGTCAGCAACGAGAGCTTCTGGAAGCATGTGCATGCCGATGACGTTCCCATGATGAACGCGGCCTACGAGGAATCGCTGCGCACAGGCCAGGCGCACGAGTTCGACTTCCGCCTGTACCAGCCCGACGGCGGCATCCGCTGGATTTCGTCCCGCGCCACACCGGTGCGTGAACTGGACGGGCGCATCGTCAAGATTGTCGGCATCAGCATGGACAATACCGCGCGCAAGCTCGCCGAGCAGTCGCTGCGCGACCAGCAGGCGCGGTTCCGGGCGGTGTTCGAGTTGACGTCGGAAGGCATGGCATTGCTGGACGGGGATTTGCGCTGTGAGTCGGTCAATGCGGCGCTGGTGGAGATGGTCGGCTGCGATGTCGGTGAACTGCTGGGCGGCGGGTTCGCCCGACGTTTCGCCGATGCCGGGGCGCGCCTGCGCAGGATGACGCATGCCCGGCCGCGGGTGGAGTTCGGCGCCGAGTTGCAACGGGGGGACGGAAGTGGGCTGACGGTGACGGTCCGCGCGATGCTGGAGCGCAGCGAGGACGGCGCGTCGTACTACGCGCTGGCGATGCGGGCGGCCTGACTGGCCTCGGGTCGCGGCGGGCCGCTTCCACTGCGGCGTCGACGCTGACAGAGTTGGCGGCAGAGTGCGGCCTGTCTCGCGGTTACTTTGCAAGCGCTTTTCGGCGTAGCACAGGAATTTCGGCGCACCGTTGGCCTCTGCAGCAGCGAGTCGAATTGGCCCTGTCGGCCCCGGGACCAACGCAGATTGGAAGAGACCGGAGATTATGCTTTTCACATCCCAACTGCCACGCGCTGATGCTATGGACGCCATGTGCAGTCCGATCGTGAGGCTCCTGTGCTCGACGAGGCTATAGAGCCTGTATCGCATCCAGTCATCCTCAATTTGTAAGGATGCGCCAGCATCGCCTATGCTGTCCCATGCGACAGGTGTAAATCTGCGCGAGACAGAATACCCATAAAAAACAAGAAGGGGAAAGTCCCCGAGACGGACCGGCGCCATGAAGCTGCGCGGTCCGCGCGATGGCGTTCGCCCGCGTCATGGGGCGGAGTGTTCGCAAGCGGGGTGATTGAAGTCTCGTAGGCGGGATACCCCCGCTGACAAAAGCATGGCAGATACTTTCCTGTTTAGTAGACCTTTCACATTTCTTGCCTGTCCGGGCATGGCAGAAGTCAGGGCCGGCGTCGATGCACTGGAAACCCTCCCCGGGCATTTGTTCTGGCTCGAGAACGAGGACTTCATCCGCCGGGTTCACGTGCCGGACTTCCTGGCGCAGAGCCGCGCCGCCCTTGAAGCCGTGATGCCAGGCGGGCCAGCGCTGGTTGATGCCTGGGCAGACGAGATCCGGCGCAGTACCAGCCTCCTGCCCGAGCTGCAGCGTCTGGATCCGGACGCGGCCGCCGCCGCGCACTCGTATTGCTATTGGCGCTACTCCGCGGACGTGCTCGGGCGCTCCCAGGGGATTCCCCGAAGCGTCATCGAGCGCCAGTTTGACCGCGCGGTGGCGCCGCGCGACGGTGCGCACAAGCTCCAGTGGATCTGTCCATGCTGCGACGGACAAGCCCACTACCAGGTCGATGGCTTGCTCGCGATGCAGCGGCCGGCGCGGCAGGGCGGGTTCTCTGTCGAATGCCGGCACTGCGGACATCAGGAACGGTTATACGCCGGCTTCCTGCATGCTGGTCGCCTGGAATGCCGCTGCAGTGTATGCGTGGGCTTCGTCCAGACACTGGCCGGCCAACTGGCCAGGCCAGCGCGCAAACTGGCTGCCAGTCTCGAAGAGTATGCATGGAAGCAAGCCACCGATACCGCCACGGAAATCCGCGAACTCAAGGAAGCCGCCGTGCAAATGCTGGCACGCGGCGACAGGCGGTCGGACAACGCAACGGCCTTCGCCCTGGCCCTTCAGTCCGGCCAGGACCGCCCCATCCCGGACGTTCTCAGCCAGCTGGATCCCACGCTCGAAGGCAGGCTCGACAAGAATCCACGAGCGTGGGCCCTGCTGTGCGAATTGCTGTATGAGGGCGTGCTGGACAGCGAATGCGCGATCTACGACCAGGACGGATACCAGCGCGTGGCGCTTGAGATTTCTTTATTGGAAGATGATCAGGTGTCCGCAGGGGGCACCGTGCTGGACGATCTCAACGTCTTGCTCAAGGGTTACCTTCCGACCGAGCGCGATGCATTCGTGCGCTGGCTGACAGCGCTGAAGCGGCTACGACTTTGCACCTCCAGGTTCAATGCCGCCGTTGACGTTTCCTGGAAACCCAACCTGGAGCATTACCGCATCGTTACTGCCAGACGACCAGATGGCAGGGACGTGTCGAGCCCGTATGCCAGCATCTCGCAGCTGCTCGCGCCCCGCGCGCGCCGCCCCGAACGGCCTGTGTATCTGGATGCCGAACTGGAGGCCGTGCAGTTGCTGAAAGCCCTTGGCTATATCGTCCTCAGTCCGGAGGATATCCGCTTGCAAAAAGACCATATGGAGGACATTTTTTGAGCGGCGCCGGCGTCATAGCGGGTGGCGGTCAGCCGGCCAGGCCCTCCAGTTCTTGCCGCAAGGGGGCGTATGCACCGGCATGGCTGGCAGCCACTGCCGCGGCGGCAGCGGCCTGGCGCGCCTGTGCCGCAAGGTCGGGCCGTGGCTCGGCCAGGAGCGCGGCTATCCAGCCGCCCATGGCGGCATCCCCGCAACCTACGGTGTCGGCAACGTTCACCCGGAACGCCGGCTGCTCCACCACGGTTTCGGACCGGATCAGGGTCAGGCCGTCGGCCCCGCGTGTGAGCATGATGGTGGCGTCCGGCGCCATGGCCCGCACCTGGGCGAGCGCGGCGTCCAGGGCCAGCGCCGGAAACAGGCCCGCCAGGTCTTCATCCGAGATCTTGACGTAGGCGGCCAGCCGCAGCATGTGCGCGAGCGCCTCGCCATAGCCCGGCGCATTCATCAGCTTGCGGTAGTTCGGGTCGAAGGCAATGCGCTTGCCGGCGCCGGCCGCCAGCGTGGCTTCCTTGCACAGGCACGCGGCCAGCGGCTGACGTGCCAGGCTGATGGAGCCAAAGTGAATGACTTGCGCCGCCTGGCGCCAGCCCTGCGGCAGCCGGGACGGGTCGAAATGCAGGTCGGCGCTGTCGTCACCCACGAAGAAGTACTGCGGAGGATGACGCGAAGCGACAAACGCCAGGAACGGCGAGCGTTCGACACGTTGCAGGAAGCGCATGTCCAGTCCGGCCTGCTCGCTGGCCCGGGCCAGTGCATCGCCGAACAGGTCCTGGCTGACCGCGCCGGCAAAGGCCGTGTCGATGCCCAGGCGCGCGCCGACGCGTGCCACGTTCCAGCAGGAACCGCCTGGCAGGCTGAGCCATGTTCCGTCGGCCTGGAGAACCATGTCGGTGAGAGCCTCCCCGAATACGACGTAGCGGGGCAAGGATTTGGACATCGATGACTCCTGGATCTGAGCCCGCGCGAACTGCGCGGCTGGATTGAATTGTGGAAGCGGGCGGCCGGGCTGCTGCGTCCGGCAGATATCAGTCCGGCGTCATGGCCCTGGCGCGGCACGCGCGGCGGATCAGCGCGGTTGTCGACGCGTCGTGCAACTGTCCCGGCGCACCTTCCAGTTCGCGCTCAATCGGGCGGGCCAGCATCTTGCCAAGTTCCACACCCCATTGATCGAAGGAATTGATGTTCCAGAGTGTGCCTTGCACGAATGTGCGATGTTCGGACATGGCGAGCAAGGCACCCAGGTGAAACGCATCCAGGCGCTGCAACAACAGGGTGTTGCTGGGACGGTTGCCTTCGAACACCAGGTGCGGCACCAGCGCCTCATCGATCTGCCCATCTGCGCGCACCTCGTCGGCGGTGCGTCCGCGCAACAAGGCTTCGCCTTGCGCAAAGCAGTTGGCCAGCAGCTTGGTATGGTGGCCGGGCAAGTCGCTGTGCGGTTGCAGGCAGGCGATGAAGTCCAC
This sequence comes from Cupriavidus sp. 22TCCZM01-5, assembly GCF_057798915.1. Taxonomy (NCBI): domain Bacteria; kingdom Pseudomonadati; phylum Pseudomonadota; class Betaproteobacteria; order Burkholderiales; family Burkholderiaceae; genus Cupriavidus; species Cupriavidus sp. 22TCCZM01-5. Next base: position 86,299 of record NZ_JBYOJR010000013.1, on the reverse strand, counting down.
CGGTACCAGCTGCGAGCCCTGGTGCACCATCTGGAAATAGGCATGCTGGCCGTTGGTGCCGGTGGTGCCCCATACCACCGCGGCCGAGCCAGCCTCCAGCGCGGCGCCGTCGTGCTGCACCGACTTGCCGTTGCTCTCCATTTCCAGTTGCTGCAAGAAGGCCGGGAGCAGTTCCATCGGCTCGCAATAGGGCGCCACGCAGCGGCTGCCTGCGCCCAGGAAGCTGCGGTACCAGACATCGAGCAGGCCGAGAATCATCGGCAGGTTCTGCTCGGGCGGCGCACTGGCGAAATGCCGGTCCATGGCCCTGGCGCCATCCAGCAGCAGGCGGAACCGGTCAAAGCCGATCGCCACGGCGATCGACAGGCCAACCGCCGACCATAATGAGAAGCGGCCGCCGACCCAGTCCCAGAACGGGAACATATTGACCGGGTCGATGCCGAATGCGGCCACGGCGTCGCGGTTTGTCGACACCGCCACGAAATGGCGGGCCAGGCTGGCCTGCGTGGCCCCGTGGCGCACCAGCCAGTCGCGCGCGGTGCGGGCGTTGGCCATGGTTTCCAGCGTCGTGAACGTCTTGGAACAGACGATCACCAGCGTGGTGGCCGGATCCAGGCGTGCCAGCTTGCCAGCCAGATCGCAGCCGTCCACGTTGGCGACGAAATGCATGCGCGGCGCGCATTCCGCATCCTGTACCAGGGCGCGGCACACCATGCGCGGCCCAAGGTCGGAACCGCCGATGCCGATGTTGACCACATCCGTGATGGCGCGGCCGTCAAAACCTGTCCATGCGCCGCTGCGCACTGCCTCTGCGAAGCGCTCCATCTGTGCGAGCACTGCCGACACGTCGGCTTCCACCGGCACGCCCAACGCCCTGTAGGCGTCGCCAGGGCGGGCGCGCAGCGCCATGTGAAGCGCGGCGCGGCGCTCGGTGGTGTTGACCGGCTCGCCGGCAAACATGGCGTCGCGCCGCTCGCACACGCGCGCCTGGCTGGCTAACTCGAACAGCAGGGCCAGGGTTTCCTCGGTGACGCGGTTCTTGGCGTAGTCAAGCGTCAGGCCGCAGGCCTCGGCCGTCAGGCGCTCGGAACGGACCTGCCCGTGCGGGCCCGCGAACCAGTCGCGCATATGGGTATGACGAATCCTGGCGGCGTGCTCACGCAAGGCCTGCCAGGCAGGGAGGGATGTCGACATCAGGGCTGCTCCATGCAGTGCTCGGGGTGCGGCGATCGGGAATGCGGCTACATCTCTTCGTGCCAGGCCATGCCGTCGCGTGACAGGAGGGCGCTGGATGCCGCCGGCCCCCATGTGCCGGCGGTGTACAGCTTGGGCGCCGAGTTGGTGTTCTCCCATGTCTTGAGAATGGGCGCGACCCAGCGCCAGGCCTGGACCTGTTCGTCCCTGCGCACGAACAAGCCCAGCCTGCCGCGGATGACATCCAGCAGCAGGCGCTCGTACGCGCCCATGCGGCGTACGAGCCGACCTGCCTCCGGGCGCTGCAGATCCAGCGAGGCCGGCACCAGCGCTTGCGTGTCACCGGGCTGCTTGGCCAGGAAATAGAGCCGGATGCTCTCTTCCGGCTGCAACGTGATGACCAGCCGGTTTCCCGCCGGCGTCCCCAGCGGGCGCGCGAACAGGGCGCAGGGCACATCGTGGAAGTGGATGACGATCTCGGCCACGCGCGACTGCATGCGCTTGCCTGTGCGAAGGTAGAAGGGCACGCCGGCCCAGCGCCAGTTGGCAATTTCCGCCTTGATGGCGACGAAGGTCTCGGTCCGGCTCTCGGGCGGGATGCCCGGCTCCCTGACATAGCCAGGCACCGGGTCGCCCCCGGCCGCACCGCGGCAGTACTGGCCACGCACGACTTTCTCGGCGACTTCCTCGGGCCGGATCGGCCGGAGTGCCTTCAGGATCTTCAGCTTCTCGTCGCGGATGGCGTCTTCGGACAGGCTGGTGGGAGGTTCCATGGCCACCATGCACAGCAACTGGAGCAAGTGGTTCTGCACCATGTCGCGCAGCGCGCCGATGCGGTCGTAGAAATTGCCGCGCCGCTCGACGCCCAGCTCCTCGGCAATGGTGATCTGCACTTCCTTTACCCACTCGCGCCGCCATAGCGGCTCGAACAGGACGTTGCCGAAGCGCACCGCCATCAGGTTCTGCACGGATTCCTTGCCCAGATAGTGGTCGATGCGATAGATCTGGTCCTCGGCAAAGAACTTCGCCACCGCCGCATTGATCGCCTCGGACGATTCCAGGTCATGGCCAAGCGGTTTTTCCAGCACGACGCGGCTGCGTTGGCCCGTGAGCCCTACCCGCGCCAGCTGCTCGCAGATCCTGACGAAGAGGTGTGGCGCGGTGGCGAGGTAGCACACCACCACCGGCGCGGCGCGGGCATTCACCAGCTCGGCCAATGCGTCGAAGCCCGGCTCGGTATTGGCGTCGACCTGCAGGTAGATGATGCGCTCCAGGAAGCCCGGCCAGGACGATGCCACGACGCTGCCTGCCAGCGCGGGCAGTACCTCGTCGTTGAGCATGGCAAGGTAGGCTTCGTGGTCCAGCGGCTGGCTGCCCAGCGCGAGGATGCGACCTTGCGGGTGCAGTGCGCCTGCCGCATGCGCGTCGAACAGCGCGGGCAGGAGCTTGCGGCGGGCCAGGTCGCCAGTGGCGCCGAACAGTACGAAATCGAAATCCGGGGCCGGTGCGCCGGTCTTGGTGCTATCCATCATTTCACCTGGAAAGGTCTGAAGGTGTACGGGTATGGCCGGGCGCTATCTCGGTGCCGCCCAGCCCTTGTAGTCGCGGACATTGGCGCGCGTGACCAGCGTCGAGGGCAGCAGCACCACCGGCTTGGCAGGCCGCTGGCCGTTCATCATGCCGACGCCGAGCTGCACCGCGGTGCGGGCAATGGCCCACGGATCCTGGCTGGCCGAGGCCTGCACCAGCGTGTCTGCCTTCAGCGCCGCCTCGATGTCGGGCGCGCCGTCGACGGATGCGATCAGGATGCCGCGCCGGTTGAGCTGCCGGGCGGCCAGGTCGGCCCCGACCGCCTGCGGGTCATTGATGGTGAAGACCGCATCCACCTTGGGAAAGCGCGTCAGGTAGAGCTGCATCACGTTGAGCCCGCCTTCGCGCGATCCCTTGGCGTCCTGGTCGTCGGACAGGATGCGGATGTCCGGATGTTTTGCCAGCACCGCCTTGCAGCCCCTGACGCGGTCCAGCACGGCCGACACCGGCGGCCCGTTCTGGATGATGAGGTTGCCGCGGCCCTTGAGCTGTTCGGCCAGGAAGCCGCAGGCCAGCTCGCCGGCCTGGAGGTTGTCGGTTTGCACGGTGGCGTCCGCGCCCGCCGCGGCCACGTCCACCGCCACCACCACGATGCCCGCCTTCTTCGCCTTGCGCACGGCCGGTTCGATGGCGCGCGCGTCGGCGGCATTGATCAGAATCAGATCCACGCCGGCGACGATAAAGCTGTCGATGTGCGAGAACTGCTTGTTGAGGTCATAGTCGGCCGACAGCACGGTGACCTTGGCCTGCGGGTTGACCTGCTTCGCCGCGGCTTCGGCGCCTCGGGCCAGTGCCACGAAGTAGGGGTTGCCGAGCGAGCCGAGCGTGACGCCTACCTTCTTCAATTGCCGTGGCGCGGCAGCCGCGACGGTCCCAGTGGCCGGGGCTTGTGCCATGGCGCCGGCTATGCTGCACGCGCCAAGCGCGACTACCATCAGGAATTGCTTGATCACTTCCGTCTCCTGCGCGTGCTCAAGTGCGGGCCGAGCCCTTCTGGCGATAGCGGTCCAGTGCGACCGCGCCGATAATCACCAGGCCCTTGATGATGTACTGCCAGATGTCCGACACGCCCAGCAGCACCAGGCCGTTGGAGAGTGCCGCGATGATCAGCGCGCCGATCAGCGTGCCGCCGATGGAGCCGACGCCGCCGACAAAGCTGGTGCCGCCCAGGATCACTGCGGCGATTGCATCCAGCTCATAGGATTGCCCCAGCTGCAGGCCGTTGGCCGCGTACAGGCGCGAGGCGGACATCACGCCGCCAAGCCCTGCCAGCAGGCCGGACACCGCATAGACGAACAGCAGTACCCCCCACACCTTGATGCCCGACAACCGCGCCGCCTCGGCGTTGCCGCCCACGGCGTAGATCTGCAGCCCCAGCACCGTCCGGCGCAGCACGAACCAGGACACCGCGACCACGGCACCGGCAATGATCACCAGCCAGGGCACGCCCAGCACGTCACCATTGCCGATGAAGGCAAAACCGATGTCGGGGTTGTAAAGCGTGCTGTCATGTCCGGCCAGCCGCGCCAGCCCGCGCACCGCGGTCAGGCTGCCCAGCGTGACGATGAAGGGCGGCAGCTTCATGAAGGCGATCAGCGTTCCGTTCACCAACCCGAACAACAGGCCGCACAGCAGGGCGGCGGGCACGCCGAGCGCGGACAGTTGCGGCGTCAGCGAAGTCAGCATCGCCGCCACGGCCGAGATCGAGAGGATGGAGCCGACCGACAGGTCGATGCCGCCGGTCAGGATGACGAAGGTCATGCCGGCCGCCAGCACCAGGTTGATCGACGCCTGCTGCGCGATGATCGACAGGTTCTGCAGGCTGGCGAAGTTGTCGGTCAGCAGCGTGAAGCCGGCACACAGCAGCACCAGCACAGGCAGCATGCCCAGCGCCCGCAGGCGCTCCTGCGTGGTGGCGCCGCGGCGGCTGGCCAGCGTGCGCGCCGCGCCGTGTGAAGAAACTGCGTGTGCCGTCGGGTGGATCGAATTGCGCATGGTGTCTCCTGAATCTGTGTGGCGGTGCTTGCCGCCGGCCGTCTGTGCGGTCTCGGGGGATGGTCGGTTCAGTGCAGCGCGGTGGCTGGCGTTGGCTCGGCAGCACCGGTGGCGAGGGCGATGATGCGTTCCTGCGTGGCGGCGGCATCCGGGCAGGCGCGTACCTCGCCAACCAGCCGGCTTTCGCGCATCACCAGCACGCGATCGCACAGGCCTACCACCTCCGGCAGTTCGCTGGAAATCAGCAGGACGGCGACGCCGGAGCGGGCCAGCTCGTCGATGAGGCGGTAAATCTCGGCCTTGGCGCCGATGTCGACGCCACGTGTGGGCTCGTCCAGGATCAGCACACGCGGCTTCGTTTCCAGCAGGCGCGACAGCATCACCTTCTGCTGGTTTCCGCCCGACAATGAGCCGACATTGACGCGGGGATGCGCCACGCGAATGCCCAGCGAGCGGATGGCGTCGGCCGTGCGCCGGCGCGCGCTGGCACGATTGAGCCGGCCGCCGTGCAGCGCATCCCGTGCGGCGACGATCAGGTTGATGTTCTCGTGCACGCTCTGGTCAAGGAAAAGGCCCTGCAGCTTACGGTCTTCGGTCAGGTAGGCAATGCCGGCGTCGATGGCCTGGCGCGGATGGTGAATGACCATTGGCGAGCCAGCGAGGTACACCGCGCCGCTGGTGGGCGTGTCGGCGCCAAAGACCAGCCGCGCTAGTTCCGTGCGGCCCGCCCCGACCAGGCCGGCCAGGCCAAGGACCTCTCCGGCACGCAGGTCGAAGCTGCAATCCCGCACGCGCCGCCCGTCAGACATATTGCGCACGGACAGCACAATGTCGCCCGCTTGCGTTTCGCCATGCGTCTTGGTGTAGAAGCCCGACAGGTCGCGGCCGACCATCATCTTGACCAGCGCCGCCTGGGTCAGCCCGGCCTTTTCCAGGGTGCCGACGTAGCAGCCGTCACGCAGCACGGTGACGCGGTCGGCCAGTTCGTCGATCTCGGCCATGCGGTGGCTGATGTAGATGATGGCCATACCGTCGGCCCGCAACTGGCGGATCAGCGCGAACAGGCGGTCGGTCTCGCGGGTAGACAGCGGAGTGGTGGGTTCATCCATCACCAGGATGCGGTTCTCGAAATGCACCGCGCGGGCGATTTCCACCAACTGGCGCTGGGCGATCGACAGGCGCTCGACCAGGGTCTGCGGCGTGAAGTCCGCGCCGAGCCGGGCCAGCGTGGCCTCGCAGGCCCGTGCCATGGCGGCGCGATCCACCATGCCGTGGCGGTGCAGGTGGCGTCCCAGGTAGATGTTCTCGGCCACGCTCAGGTTGGGCGCCAGGCTCAGTTCCTGGTAAATCACCGCGACGCCGTGGGCGCGGGCCGCGAGCGGGCCGTCGATGACGACCGGATGGCTGGCAATGCGGCACTCGGCACCATCGTCGGCGATATAGGCGCCCGCGAGGATCTTCATCAGCGTCGACTTGCCGGCGCCGTTCTCGCCCATCAGCGCGTGGACCTCGCCGGGATAGATCGTCAGCTGGACATTGCTGAGCGCCTTGACGCCGGGGAAGGTCTTGGAGATGTTGCGCATCTCCAGCAGCGGCGCCGCAGCGGCGTGCCGTGGGGCGGTGATCGTGTCAGACAGTGGCATGGCTGGCCTCCGGAACCATGGCGGACGCGCCCTTGAGCAGTTCCGCACGCGGCGAGAAGTTCATGAACATCGGCAGGGATGCAGCCCCGACTGCGCCGGCGTTGGCCCCGAAGCAGCCGCGTACGATGCGCGCGGCTGGGCGTGCCTCCGGGGCGCTGTCGTTCAGCACCTGCTGCAGGCGCTCGATCAGCGTAGCCATCAGGCCGCCGTCGATATCGGCATCGAAGATCACCAGCGGCACGTCCAGCACGGCCAGCGCGGATTGCAGCGCAGGGGCCAGCGCGTCCACGCAGTCATCCACCCATTCCGCCACGGCCGGGTGCTTCAGTTCCACCTGCCGTTGCAGGTCGGCATGGCCGTGCACCGTCACACCGTGGTGGCGCAGGTGGCGCGTCAGCGCGTTGAGCGAGGCGCGCGAGATCAGGATGTCCCGCCGGCGGCCCGGCACTGCCGGGGCGGACGCCAGCGTGCTGGGCGGCACCGGCATCATCGCGATGTCGCCGGCATTGCCCGAGACCCCGCGCACGCAGTCGCCGTTGAGCACCACGCCTGCGCCGATGGCCGGGCCAAGGAAGACGTAGAGAAAGTGCTGGGCATGGTGACGGCCGTAGAAGAGTTCGGCCACCGCGGCCGCAGTGCCGTCGTTCTCGCCGAACACCGGCAGTCCGGTGGCCGCCGCCAGCATGGCGGGGAAATCCGCCTCGTCCCAGGCGCGAAAAGTAGCCTGGAAGGCTTCGCCCTGCACGTCGAGTTCACGCAGCCACGCGCCCAGGTTGTAGGGTTGCGCAACGCCAATGCCAAGCAGGCGCTTCTGCTCGGCCGGGGTGAGCAGGGCGCGCATTTCGTCGATGTCGCGGCGCACCAGCTCAAGCGCCTGGTCGGGGTGGGGCAGCACCATCTGGTGCGCGCGGCTGGCCAGTATGTGGCCGGCAAAGTCGACCATGACGGCCTCCATGCTGCCGCGGTCAAGCCGCACGCCAATGCCGAAGGCCCCCTTGGGCTGCAGGCGGATCAGGCTGGCAGGCTGTCCGCGCTGGCCTTCCACGCGCCGCCCCGAAAGCTGGACCAGGCCCTCGTCGGTCAGTGTCTGCACGATGCTGCCGACGGCGGTATTGGTGAGCTGCGCCATGCGGGCCAGGTCTGCCTTGGATGCTTCCCCGGCGCGGCGCAGGGCCAGCAGCAAGGCCCGCTCGTTGTAAAGGCGCAGGCTGGCGGAGTTGACGCCACGGCCTGCCTTGGATGCGTTCATCTTGTCTCCGGTCCGGTGTGCTCCAGGTCTGTGCTCCTGGGCATCATTAATTAATTCATGTTGAATTAAAGAACAGAGCAAGGAAGAACTCAACTACGGGGAAACCCTCGGGGCCGCTTTTGAGGCTGCCAAAACGGGGTGGATTCGGGGTTACTCGCACTCTTCGCGAAATCGGGCGGTGTTGGCGGTTGAGGCGGTCCAGCGCCGCGCAGCGTAGTGTGTCCAAAGCGCGGATGGCGGCCGACATAGAAGGCGACGATACCGATTACGCTCTCCAGCCCGAGAGGCCAATTTCGCAGCTCCCACGTGCCATGAGAGATGGCAATGGATCAGTCTGCTCGGATCGGGTTGTAGCACCCAGCCTTTCAGAAATTCGGGAAGTTGAGCCGATTCGCCACGCTTCTACTAAGCTGATTCAGTGCCTATACCCTATTGACTTAGATTTTTCTTACGTCAGAATTAAGGAAAGCTTTGGTCAGGGAATCAAAGAGACGCTGAACAGTTCCCTGTGGTTTCAAGCGCGGTGATCCGAGGCATGGACAGGAAGATGCCTCTTAGTCATTGGAAAAGTGAACAGAACATCATCATCCAATGGGGCATACGGCGGTTCGTACGCGAGTGTTTTTGAACGGGGGCAGAAATGACGACGGCACGGGCTGGAACCAAAGGGGAGGCCATCAGACTCCTCGAAGCGGCGGGCGTAGGACTCATCGACCTCGATTATGAGACTGGTTGGCAAGACGCTTCTGAACTTAGTCATCTGGGCGAGAAATCCGGCGTCCGCGTAGAGTACCGCGGCCATGAGAGTATCGCCGTCAGCTCGCCGGCGGCACTTGTTGCCGGCTTGAAGCGTCCTAAGCTAACGTTCCGTCAACGCAATCTCTATTGCCAGTTTGTGTTGAGCGAATTGACTGCGAATGAACTGGCAGCCCTGGAAGCGAAAGCCATGAGGCTGGGCGACTACATCCTTGCCGGGCACCTGCTGCGGGACGCCGATACGTTCTGGGTCGAGTAACCCCGACGCAAAAGTAATCCCTCAGGCCCCGAAGGCTTGGCATCAGCACACCTCTTTGGCTATGCTGCAAGTTCGCGACGTCATGCTGCAATGGGCAGTTGCGACAAATCCAACGATGGAAGCAGTCCCAGCACAATCTGTGCGGATCAAATTTTGAGGACGAGATGGCAACTGGCACTGTAAAGTGGTTCAACAGCGAAAAGGGCTACGGATTCATCACGCCGGACGATGGCGGCAAGGACTTGTTTGCTCATCACAGCGAAATCCAAGGTACTGGATTCAAGGCACTGGAGGAAGGCGCGAAGGTAGAGTTTGAAGTCACGCAAGGCCAGAAAGGCCCACAGGCTTCAAATATCCGCAAGCTATGACCACCTGAGTACGCTGAGCGGCCCGAACGGCAAAAAAGCCCTTCTCTAATTGCGAAGGGCTTTTTGTCTGTGGGTGCGGGACAAAGATTGGGAAGACCGGAGGAAGCGGCGCGCGTGCCGGTCCGGAACCTGGCCCTGAGATTGTCACCGGCCGGTAATCAGCAGCCCAAGCAAGACCACCACCGAGAGGCCGAGCACGAATGTCAGCGCCTGCCAGAAGCGCAATGGATTTCTCTCCATCAGTGGTGGAGTCGCGCGCTGCCAGAGTGGCTGGGCAGGGATGTGCAATGCCTGAATAAACTCGGACATCGTTTCATGCCGTTTCAGTGGATTGGGATGCAGTGCCTTTCGCACAGCTTCATCGACCCACACTGGCAGATCGGGGCGTAGCTCGCGCAGCGAAAGGTAGCGCAAGCGCCGAAAGTTCGAGCGATCGCGCACCTGCGTCACCTGCAATCCATACGGCAGTTTTCCGGTCAGCATCTGATAGGTCAGTGTCGCCAGCGAGAACAGATCGGATGCCACAGTGCCACCGTCTCCAATCAAGTATTCAGGAGCGGCGTACTGCAGTGTGCCGACTGGTTTATCGGGGCGTGGATTCCGCGTGCCTTCGGCCAGCCCTGCCACGTGTACAGTCCCAAAATCCATGATCCTGACCGTGCCGGACCGATCGATCATGGCATTCTCCGGACGCAGGTCCTGATGCAGCATCTCGCGTCGATGAAAGGCCTGCAACCCGACTGCCAACTGGGCGACGATCGCGCGTACCGCGTCCAGGTCCGGTGATGGATGATCGATCATCCATTGCCCGAGGGTCTGGCCGTCGACATACTCCATCGCCACGTACAGGTGCTTGCGCTGCCGGTCTGCAATGTGTGGCCTGACCACGTGCTGGTTGTCAACGCGTCTGGCCACCCATTCCTCTAGCAGGAACCCGTCGAGATGCGCCGCATCTTCGTATCGGTCCACGGCTGGGATCTTCAATGCGACAAACTGGCCGCTATCATCGTCCACTGCCAGATGCACATGGCTGCGGGCACTGGCATGAAGCTGCCGAACGATCGTGTAGCCCTCGAACTTCATGCGGGGCGCAAGAGGCGGCGGCAGGGCGAGGCGTTCGGCTTGCATGCGCGCGCTCGCCGCATCGAGTTCCGGCAAGGCATCGACGCGCGCGATTTGCACCGTCACGTTGTCCTGGCTGCCTCTTTCGATCGCAACCGCGGCCAGGGCTTGCGCGGCGCGCTGCAGATCGCCGGCACTGGCGGCCAGCGCCCGGTGGACATCCGCGGCGTCCAGATGCTCGTAGGCGCCGTCGGTGGCAAGCAGATAGACTTCGCCGGCTTCCAAGTCCCAGGCGCGATAGTCAATCTCAACGGACGGACCCGTCCCCAGGGCACGACCCAAGTAAGCTTCCGACGCTGAAACGCATATCCGATGATCGTTGGTCAGCTGCTCCAGCGTATGGCGGTGCAACCGATAGACGCGGGTATCGCCAACGTGCACCAGGTGAGCCTCCCGCGCCTTGAAAATGAGCGCGCTGAAGGTGCATACGTACCCCCGGTCGCTGTCGAAGCGGGCATCGCTGCGCCGGGTCTGCGCGTGCAGCCACGAGTTGATGGCTGCCAGCACGCGCTGTGCTGATCGCCGCACTGTCCAGGCTTCGGATGTGCAATAGTAATCCTCAAGAAAGGTTCGCACGGCAGCGGCGCTAGCCACCTGGCTCACCGCGCTTGTACTGATGCCGTCCGCCAGTGCCAGCGCGATTCCCTTCGTGACGCGCTGGTAGCCGGCCGGTTGTGTCACGCCATGAAAGTCCTGGTTGACTGGTTTCCGGCCCGCCTCAGAGTGCTGGCCAACGCTGACGCAGAGTTGCCCGTGCATTCGCTTCGACCAATGTCACCGATCAGCCGAGAACGCGTTTTGCCGCCGTCTTGTAGTGCGTGCTGTATAGCGTGGCGCCGACGAACGTCAAGCCGCCTACAAGATTGCCCAGGACAGTCGGAATCTCGTTCCAGATCAGATAGTCCATGATGGTGAAGTTGCCGCCCAGCATGAGTCCAGACGGGAACAGAAACATGTTGACGATGGAGTGTTCGAACCCCATGTAGAAGAACACGAGGATGGGCATCCACATGCCGATCACCTTTCCCGATACCGAGGTCGACATCATTGCAGCCACCACGCCCGTCGAGACCATCCAGTTGCACATCACAGCCCGGATAAAGAGAGTCAGCATGCCAGCGGCACCGTGTGCGGCATAGCCAATGGTGCGGCCTTCGCCGATGTGACCAATCTTCTGCCCGATCGCGTTGGGTGCCTCGGAAAAGCCGAAGGTAAAGATGATGGCCATGAATACAGCCACGGTGAAAGCGCCGGCGAAGTTGCCGCAGAACACAAGGCCCCAGTTCCTCATCACGCCCTGCCAGGTAGCACCCGGGCGCCGATCCAGGACAGCCAGCGGTGCCAGCGTGAATACGCCGGTCAACAGATCAAAGCCGAGCAGGTAGAGCATACAAAAGCCCACGGGGAAGAGCAGGGCGCCAACCAGGGCATTGCCGGTATTGACGGTAATCGTGACTGCGAATGCGGCAGCCAGCGCAAGGATGGCGCCAGCCATATAGGCCCGGATCAGCGTGTCGCGCGATGACATCAACAGTTTGGATTCTCCGGCGTCGACCATCTTGGTCACGAATTCGGTGGGGGCGAGATAGGCCATTGGGTATTCCTCTCCGTTGCTTCGTTGGCGCACAAAAGACAAACGGCGTCTTTCCCACGCCATACACAGTCAGCGGGGAAAGGACGCCGTTGTCCTCGGTTTCTACAGGGGTTCGAAAGGGTACGAACTATTTACCGCTTGCCAGCGCGGCGCTTCAGCGACGCTGGCAGCAGGCCGTCATCGGCCTGCTGCCGGATCCAGTCGCATGTTCCATGCCAGCGAAGCGGAGCAGCTTCGGAAGATCGCCTTGCGTTGGTGGTGCAGAGGCGGCCCGCTTTTGGTGCGCCCTGTGGATCGAATGCAATCGTGGTGCAGGAAAGCCTGGCGGCGGCGCAGGGCTTGTGGCAGTGCACCTCGCCTTCAATCATCATGTTCGTGCCTGCGATGCTATTCTGAGTGATGCTTGGAGCACTCGTGTTCCAAGCATCACTCAGCGAGCAGTACGCTGCCTCAACACGTGGAGCTTGATTCCAGCGCCGGGAGCGATTAGTCTCAATGCTCGGTGTGCGCCCACCCAGCGCGTCCTCGCACCGATTTCACGCATTGCCGTTTCCCTCTTCGTCCGTGGAACTCTCTCCACGGGGCAGCAGTCGTAGTTCCTTTTTCCGACCCCGACAAAGGAGGCCGACATGCTTAGTCCGCATGAAATCGCCGCGCTGTTACTGCTTGGCGATGCACAAGACATCGATGATCTCGAACCAGAACAACTGGATGGGTTGCTGGTTCATAAGCTCGTGACGATGGAGCATGGCCATGGCGGCGCTAATGCCCACCCTCGCTTGACAAGTCAAGGGTATTCCGTGCTCGAAGCCATGCGTCGTATGCAGTAACTTGGCGACAATCGGAGACCGGGCATTTCGGTCGAGTCGTGGGGCTGCTGACTTGGGCAGCGCACGACCTCTTTCGAGCGGTCCCGCATGGCTCACCACACAAGGGCGGCGATTGCATGCGCTGTCGGCTTGGCGGATACTGACTTTGGGGAACTCTCTATGGTTACCCGATTTCTTCCTGGACGTTCCGCGGCTCTTTCCCATCCGGACGAGGGCTGTTCTTCGAAGGTGTCGGTGTAGGTCGGATACGTCCGGTATGGCGACGACCGTCTCTTATTCCTGATGGTCTGCCAGCTTCGCCTGCATTGCTGAATTGATCCACGTGAGGAGTGTGACCATGACAGCCGGACTCGTCAGAACCGAGCATGACCTTCTGGGCGATCGTGAAGTTCCTGTCCAGGCCTACTATGGCGTACATACGTTGCGGGCAGTCGAGAACTTCCCGATCACGGGTACCCCGATCTCCATCTACCCTGAACTGATCAAGGCGCTGGCCGCGATCAAGCAGGCCGCGGCGCAGGCCAACCATGAACTCGGATTGCTCGATCAGGCACGCTGCGATGCCATCGTCGGCGCCTGTCAGGAGTTGATTGCCGGAAAGCTGCATGATCAGTTCGTCGTCGACGTGATTCAGGGAGGCGCCGGCACCTCGACCAACATGAACGCCAACGAGGTAATCGCCAACCGGGCGCTCGAACTGCTCGGGCACCAGAAGGGCGAGTACCAGTACCTGCATCCAAACGAGCATGTGAACATCGGCCAGAGCACCAACGACGTCTACCCGAGCGCGCTGAAGGTCGCTACGTGGTTCGGCATCGTCGGCCTTGTGGACGCCATGGCGGTGCTGCGGCGGGCCTTCGAGGACAAGGCGGAAGCGTTCGCCCACATCATCAAGATGGGCCGCACCCAGTTGCAGGATGCCGTGCCAATGACACTCGGCCAGGAATTCAGCACCTACGCCGTGATGCTTGGGGAAGACGAGTCGCGCCTGCGCGAAGCCGCGATGCTGATCTGCGAGATCAACCTCGGTGCCACCGCGATCGGCACCGGCATTACTGCGCATCCGTCGTATGCACCGGTGGTGCTGCGGCGCCTGCGTGAAATCACCGGCATCCCGCTGCAGACCGCCCCCAATCTGATCGAGGCCACACAGGACTGCGGTGCCTTCGTGCAGCTTTCCGGCGTGCTGAAACGCGTCGCCGTGAAGCTTTCCAAGACGTGCAACGACCTGAGGCTGTTGTCCAGCGGACCGCGCGCCGGACTGGGCGAGATCAATCTGCCGCCGATGCAGGCCGGTTCCAGCATCATGCCCGGCAAGGTGAATCCAGTCATTCCCGAAGTCGTGAATCAGATCGCCTTTGAGGTCATCGGCAATGACGTCACCGTCAGCTTTGCCGCGGAGGCCGGCCAACTCCAGCTCAATGCGTTCGAGCCGATTATCGCGCACAGCCTGTTCAAGAGCGTCAGCCATTTGCGCAACGGCTGCCTGACGCTCGCCGAGCGCTGCGTCAAAGGCATCACTGCGAATGCTGACCGGCTGCGGGCCACTGTCGAGAACTCGATCGGTGTCGTGACGGCGCTCAACCCGTACATCGGCTATGCGAACGCGACGGCCGTTGCGCAGGAAGCGCACGCCACAGGCGGCAGCGTGTATGAAATCGTCTTGCGCAAGGGCTTGCTGTCCAAAGAGGAACTAGACCGCATCCTGCGCCCCGAGACGCTGACCCAGCCGGTGCCACTGGACTTGCACGGGAAGTCGCACTGAGCAAGATGTCCGTGTTGGCAGCTGCCGACCCATCTCAGGCATCTTGACCGCAGTATCCAGAACCTGATCCTCACACCCACCGGTCAGTGGCACGAGCACGAGCACGCTGCCCAGAACCCGTGATCTGGCTCGATGTGCCGCCGCCGACGCGGCTCACACGCTCCCAGCGCAGGCCTCGAGCGTGCTGCAATTGCTGAATTAACCCGTCTGAGTGCATTTCATTCAATCCCTCCTGAAGTGGGGCATTGTTAAGACAATCTGGCGCCGATAGTGCACCACAGTGGAGCGCGAGCCGGAAGCGAACCTGTCTGCGGGCGATTGCGGTATCGCTCGGCGGGGCGCTTCGTGGCCCGTCCGGTACGCGCACGAGCCGTTTCAATCTCCGGCAAGCACAGCGAACACCATTCGTAGACCAGAAGAAAAGAGGAGTGCCATGCGCAACAACCAGCCTGTCACGCAGCGGGAGTTCGAGTTTCCCGAGAACGCCACACTGATGTCCACCACGGACACGCAGAGCTACGTCACTTACGCCAACGCCGCGTTCGTCGAAGTCAGCGGCTTCACGCGCGAGGAGATCCAGGGGCAGCCGCACAACCTCGTTCGCCACCCCGACATGCCAGGCGAGGCATTCGCCGACATGTGGGCCACGCTCAAGGGCGGCGAACCGTGGACCGCACTGGTCAAGAACCGCCGCAAGAATGGCGACCACTACTGGGTGCGCGCCAATGCCACGCCGGTCGTGCGACATGGACGTCCGGTCGGCTATATGTCCGTGCGTACCAAGGCATCACGCGAGGAGATCGCCGCCGCCGAGGCCCTGTACCGCGAATTCCGCGAGGGCCGCGCGGGCAAGCGCCGGTTCCACAAAGGACTGATCGTCAGGACAGGATTCATGGGCTGGACCTCGATGTTCCAGACCATGCCGGTGCGCTGGCGCGTGAGGCTGGCATTGCTGGCGCTGGTTCCGGCCTGCACTGCCGGCGCCTGGTGCATGGGCCTTTCCGGCATGGCACTGGGCGGCTTTGCCGGCATCATGGCGCTGGTTTCGATGCTGGCCTCCTGGTGGCTGCAGGTGCAGATCAGCAGGCCGCTGGAAGAAGTTCTGCAGCAGGCCCTGCGCGTGGCATCGGGCGAGAGCCAGCAAGCGGTCCATATGAACCGCGTGGATGAAATCGGCATGACGCTGCGTACGATCAGCCAGCTCGGCCTGATGTTCCGGTGGCTGATCGACGATGTCAGCGAGCAGGTGATCAACGTCCAGACCGCCAGCAACGAGATCGCGCGCGGCAACTCCGACCTGAGCGCACGCACCGAGCAGGCGGCGAGCAACGTGCAGGAAACGTCGTCCTCGATGACGCAGATGACGGCAACCGTCAAGAGCAATGCAGAGACCGCGGCACAGGCCAACACCTTGTCGGGTTCGGCCAGCGATGCTGCGGAACGCGGCGGCCGGGCGGTGTCCCAGGTGGTCAGCACCATGGACGAGATTACCGAAAGCTCAAAGCGCATCGCGGACATCATCAGCGTGATCGACGGCATTGCCTTCCAGACCAACATCCTTGCTCTCAATGCGGCGGTGGAAGCCGCACGCGCTGGCGAGCAGGGGCGCGGCTTCGCGGTGGTTGCCGGCGAAGTGCGCAGCCTGGCCCAGCGCAGTGCCAACGCAGCCAAGGAAATCAAGGGGCTGATCGACGTAAGCGTGCACAACGTGGCGTCCGGCGCCAGGCTCGTGGACGATGCCGGCAAGACCATGGACGACATCGTGGCGCAGGTGCGGCGCGTGTCCGACCTGATTGCCGAAATCAGCGCCGCTACCGCGGAACAGAGCAGCGGCATTACACAGGTGGGCGGCGCAGTCAGCGACCTGGACCATATCACCCAGCAGAATGCCGCCCTGGTCGAGCAGAGCGCCGCGGCGGCAGAGAGCCTGAAGCAGCAAACAACGCGACTCGTGGAGGCGGTCAGCGTGTTTCGTTGAAAGACGCCTTAAGATCAAGGGGCATTCACCAATTCCCGGAGCAGTGATTTTCCCACGGCCCACTCGTCGAGACCGGAGTCCTCGTTGATATGACCTGCCCCGTCAATCACGATGAGGCGACTGCCCCATGACCTGGCAAACATCTCGGCGCGCTCGAGTCCCACACGCGGGTCGTTATCGCTCGCAACAACAATGCTCGGGAACGACAAGGGGCCGAGGGGCATTGGACTGAATCCGCGCACCGCATCGGGTGTGCGGGTTGGTGAGTCGACGTCCGAAGGCGATACCAGAAGCGCGGATTTCACCCCATGTCCGTGCGTCCTGGACCAATGGGCTACCAAAGCGCATCCGAGACTATGGGCAACCACAACGGGAGCGATATTGCAGGCGAGAACGGCTTGTTGCAGCGTCTCAATCCAATCAGCGAGGCAGGGATTCTCCCAGTCTTGCTGAGTCACACGATGACAGGCAGGATCGGACGCCTCCCAGAGGCTTTGCCAATGCCGGGGTCCGGAGCCTCTGTAGCCAGGGATGATGAGAATGGGGGTATTGGTCATGGCGTGGCGAACGTGAAACTGTTTGGGACGGCTTACGCCTTCAGCAAATGATATTTAATCCGGTGGTCATGAAGCGGTTTCAAAACTAAAGAATATGGCGGAGCCAAGATCACTCGTATCGGTCCACACTAGGCTCGACATTTTTACAGCCCCGCGCCTTGCATGCCCATGATGGCCTGCTAGCGTAGAGGTACCGCACAAGTCTTTAGGTGCGCGGCAGTCGATCCTCCCGCTGCTATAGCGCCGAAAGCGCCCCATGAGGTGATCCATCATGCCGACATCTATCGGTGCTCACCCTCACGCCGATGATCTGCCTATTGTGGCGGTGGGCGCATCTGCCGGCGGTATTAGTGCCTTGCGGAGATTGCTCGAGTCGCTGACGGGAGACGTTCCCTATGCGATGGTTGTGCTGCAGCACTTGCCCCCCAATCACCCGAGCCAGTTGGCTGACCTCCTTCGCAAATGGACACACCTGCCCGTGGTGGATGCCAAGGAAGGATTACAACCTGAACCGGGTCACATCTATGTACCGTCACCCGACAGTATCCTCATGCTTGAGGCGGGGGTTTTCAGCACGCGACCGGCCGCGGGCGGCGCGAGGCGCCCTGGGATCGATACGATCGATGCGTTCTTTGAAAGCGTTGCGGCTCGGGGTAGCCCGCGCGCCGTCGCGGTGGTGCTGTCGGGAACGGGCATGGACGGGACGGCCGGCGCGGTGAGCATCCGCCAAGCTGGCGGTGTCGTCATTGTTCAAGATCCGCTGACTGCGCAGCATGACAGCATGCCGACATCCGTGATTCAGCGAGGCATCCACGATCATGTGCTGCCAGTTAGCGCGATCGGGCGACAACTGCTTGCCTGCTTTGACGAGGGTTATACGAGACCGGCAGCGTCCCAAGACTGGGAGTCCACCGTTTCCGCAACGCTTGATCGCATCTTGTCCCTGATCCGCCGGGAGGCTGGCTTCGATTTAAGCGGGTATAGGCCATCGCCGTTGCTATGGCGTATCCAGCAGCGCATGGACGTGCGGCGCGTCCGTTCCTTTGAAGACTACGCGTGGCTGATCGAGGATGAACCCGTCGAACTCGAAGCGTTGGTGCGTGGTCTGCCCATACACGTCACTGAGTTCTTCCGCGATGGCGTCGCATGGACCGCCTTTAAGAACGAGGTCCTTGAACCGTTGGTATATGAAAACAATGGCACGCCGCTGCGCATCTGGACCCCCGCTTGCGCTACTGGCGAAGAGGCATACTCGGTGGCGATCCTGCTGGACGAAATTGTCCATGAGAGCGGTCGCAGCCTCGATTATCAGATTTTTGCGACGGACGCCGCACCCGAGGCCGTGGTGCGAGCGAGTCGGGGCTGCTACAGGGCTGAAACCTGCTCCACGATGGACCCGACGCGGTTGTCACGTTACTTTTATACAGCCGACGGCCGGTGTCGCATCAAACGCTTCCTGCGCGAACGAATGGTATTCGCGGTACAGGACGTCATATCGGACCCTCCCATCTCATCGGTCAATGTGGTGACCTGCCGCAATCTCTTGATCTATCTGGAACCCGAAACCATCAAGAAGGTTCTCCACACGCTCAATAGTGCCTTGTGTATGGGCGGCTCGCTGTTCCTGGGAGCCAGCGAAGCCTATGCGGCGGATAAATTTGGCTTCGCAGCCGTCTCAAGAAAGTGGAATATCCACAGGAAAGTGGCGAGGCTGGGAGCGCTCAATCGGAATCCCGCGCCGAGCAGGGGGACCGTTCTGGCCTCGTCGGTTCGGGCGGCAGCGGAGCGGAATCGTGTCCCCACCGTGCTAATTGACGAGGAATGCAATCTTCTTCGATTGTATGGAGATACGAGGGGAATTCTTAATCTTCCTGCCGGAGAGCCCACCCTCAATCTTCTTCGGCTTGTCGATGGCACCTGGGTCGGCCAGCTCAAAGCTGCGGTAAGGCAGGCGCTTGGCTCTGCAGAAGCGTGCACTTTCGACCGTAGTGTGGCGCGCGACGGCCAGATTTCACACGTCACAGTGAGCGTAACGCCCCTGGAACCAGCAACGGATGGAGACCTTAACCGAGTACTCGTGTCGTTTAACACCCTCGATGATACGGCTGAGAGTCCGTCCCTGGCCAACCTCAGCGATGCAGGCGTTTACGAAGACCAGAGGCCATGGACCGAGTGGGAGGATGATCTGCGCATCTCGCGCGAAGAGTTGGACGCCTCACGGGAAGAATTACACGCGCTTAACGAAGAACTCAAGGCTGCGAACGCCGACTTGAATGCGAGCAACCAGGAGCTTAACGAAGCAAACTTCGATCTCAAAGAGAAGATTGCCGAGATCAAGATGCAAAGCGATGTGTTGTCTTCCGGTGCGGTCATGACCTTGTTTTTGGACAGGGACCAGAAGATACGCTGGTTCACACCATCGATCTCACAGGCCATCCCCATTCAGCGGGAGGATGTTGGACGATGCGTCTCCGACCTGTCCCCCTCCTTTCACGATCCACTCTTTGCGTCGGATATACACGCCGTCCTGGCTACCGGCGCTCAAAGCGATGCAGTTGTCAGCCGCAGTGAAGATCGCTGGCTACTGCGGCGCATCTACCCGCATCGCTCTTCCGAAGGTGTCATGCTCGGGGTCGCCATCACATTTGCTGATGTGACAGACCGAACCCGGGCCGAGCATGGCCTTCAGCGGAGCAAGATTTGGCTCTCTGCCCAAAAAGAAGCGTTCCAGTCGGCCATGAACGGCGACTCACTGCAAACCTCGCTCGGCTTCCTGCTGCAGAGCTTGCTGGACCAAGCCAAGGACGACCGTCGATGCGCGTTCTACATTGCTCAGGGTAAGACGTTGCACCACGTAGTGGGCATGCCTGAAGAATATGCGAAATACGTGGACGGATTCGTAATCTCGCCGGAATCGCTAGCATGCGGTCTCGCTGTAGCTACTGGGGTGCCTGTAATAACCCCGGATGTGCTCAAGGAACCCAGGTGGAAGCCGTGGACTTGGCTGGCGCTCCAGTTCAACTATCGCGGTTGCTGGTCGTTCCCCGTGGAGACTTCCGCAGGCAATCTCGTTGGATCATTGGCGATGTACTTTGAACGACCGCGCGAACCGACGGGGCTGGACATCGAGCTGGCCGCGGCCTTTACCCACACAGCAGGCATCATCATCTCGCAGCATAACCGCGCCGAACCCGCCGCAGTGATTTGATGCAGCACGCCAGAAAACGACGTGGACGCCTATCGGGCGGGGCCCTTATGGCCTTCCTCAGTGCCGCCACGAAAATCCGACGGACTGACGCCATTGGCACGGCGAAAGGCCCTGCTGAAATTGGCGACGTCGGTGAATCCGAGGCGGTAGGCGATCTGCGAAATCGGAAGCATCCCCTCAAGCATGCCGAATCCAACTGGTTGCCCACACCAGCGGCAGGCGGCTTTTCGATGAACCTCCGCCTGTACCTGCCCAGGCCCGAGGCCCTGGATGGTACCTGGAAGCCGCCTGTGATCAGACGCATAGCAGGCTGATATCGGAATGCCCGCGCGCCGGGTCCTGAGAACTTGGCGCTACATCGCGGTTGTGTAATGCCGAACCAACTCCACCAGTGGCACCTGTGGACGGTCGCCGGAAGCGAATCCCGGCCTCGCGGAGCCTTGGACCGATGCAGAACTTGATTGATGCAAGTCAACAAGCAAGGATCTGCCGCTTCTATTCTTAAGCAGGGATCAAGGCTGTGGCGTCACGCAACTGCAGCCTTCCGGTTCATTGACCGGTGCTATCGGACTGGCGGCCCTGCCTGACTTGCCTCTTCCCATCCCTGCAATCGAGGCGTCTCCGAAGCACTCGCAAGCGGTATCCCATTACCCGACTGCAAGGGGGAGTCATGATGGATGACGAGATCAGGAAGAAGATCCTCGCGCTACTGGAACAACATCGGATCATGACGATCGCCACGATCCGGCCGGATGGCTGGCCGCAGGCGACGACTGTGGGCTACGTCAGCAAAGGCCTTGTCCTCTACTTCCTTTGTGGCCTGGAAAGCCAGAAAGCAGCCAATCTGGCTCAGGACGATCGGGTATCCCTAACCATTGATGACGATCCCTCTGACCTGATGGCGATCACGGGACTGTCCATGGCAGCGCGCGCGAAGCTCGTACTCGACCCCATCGAGGCGGACGAGGTCCTGCACATGCTTCCTCTGAAGTATCCGCAGCAAACCAAGTTGCCAGTACCAATGCCTACCCGGAACGAGGTGAGGATTTTCCGAGTGACGCCCACTGTCATTTCTGTCCTTGACTACTCGAAAGGTTTCGGACACGCGGACCTGGTCGTGTGCTAACACTTGCGTCAGACAACATAGACGTCAGCAATCCGCCACGCAGTCCTGCTACCGAGACGATTCCGTCAAATGAGAAACACCCGCGTCATAGTTACTCATTACGGCGGGCCTGATTCGCTTCAAGTGATAGATGAAGCGTGCCCTGAGCCAAAGTACGGCGAGGTGCGGGTAAGGGTGCTGGCAGCGGGAGTGTGCCAGCCCGATCTGATGATGCGCGAAGGCTTTCATCCCGAAACGCCTCCTCTGCCTTTCACACCGGGATGGGACCTGGTGGGACGGGTGGATCGACTTGGCGACGGCGTTACCGAAGTCCATTCAGGTCAGTTGGTCGCTGCGCTAACCATCACCGGCGCGTATTCCGAGTTCGTCTGTCTGCCGCAGCGTGAACTGGTTCCGGTGCCTTTCGGATTGGATGCCGCCGAGGCCGTCAGCCTCGTGCTGAACTATGTCACGGCCTATCAGATGTTACATCGGTCCGCGAAAGTCACGGCGGGCCAACGCGTGTTGATTCATGGCGCGACAGGTGGAGTCGGGTCAGCATTGATGCAACTTGGACGCCTTGCCGGGCTCGAGATGTACGGTACTTGCTCATCGCAACATACGCCTGTGATTTCTGCCCTGGGCGGGATCCCGGTGGATTACAAAGAGGTTGACTTTGTAAAGGAAATTCACCGCCTCACGGGAACCGGTGTGGACGTCGTTTTTGATGGTATTGGCGGCGCCCATATTTGGCGTTCCCGCGAGGCCCTGCGTCCCGGCGGGACGGTAGTGGCTTATGGACTCTCTGCTGCGCTACGTGGAGGGCGATTGGCGTCTGGGCGCTCAGGCCGCAGGAATCGCTTCCAGCGACTCGCCATTTTCGGTTTGTTCATTGCCGCCGGCTACGTTCTCCCGGGCCGGAAGCGCGTCGTCCCCTATAGCATTCAGTGGCTTAAGCGGATGCGGCCAGCATTGTTTCGCCAGGATCTGATCGCCTTGTTCGATTTGCTTGAACAGAAGAGAATCAAGCCGCTGATCGCGGAAAGGTTTCCTCTGGCCGAGGCAAGACAGGCGCATGAGTTGCTTGGAGAGCAGGGTGTTACAGGCAAAGTCGTTTTGGTGGCAAAAGGCGATGACGCGATTGCAAACCATCGATGATGGCTGGCTCTGAAAGTTCGTCCCGGATCGCTTTGTGTGCTCGAATCATGACCAGCGCTGGCGCAACACATGCAACAGTTCAGCCTTGGCGAATCCTGCTTCCACCCCCCTAAGTTGAGCCAGTGCGGTCGCCCCCTCGATGCCAATCAGGCGACCCGGGTCTTCGAGCATCTGCGACTGGTGCCGGCGTAAAGCGTCCAGCTTGCGCGTCCAGGTCTGGGTAATATCGATATACAGCCCACCGCCAAATCCCTTATGCAAGGCGCCCTCACCCCAGAAGGTGGCGGGATATTCATAGGCAGCGACCAGCCTCGGTACATGCTTGGTGTGGTTGGGACGGGTGGAGGCAACGCCGACCTCCCAGCAATAGCGGTGGTCCTGATGCGAGGAAGGCAGCGGAATCAATACCTCGTCGGGCTCGAACATATTCTGCAAGCGATCGAGGCGCCCGATCATCTCGACGGCTGGATAGCTCGAAAGCGCGCCGTCCAGCCCCTCGGTCAGGACTTCCACGGATTGCACACCCAGCACCGCCATCGATTCGCGGGACTCACTCAAGCGCTCCTCCTTGCCAATCTCGCGCCGCAGGCAAATCGAAGTGCTCGCGCCCACCGTGCCCAGCGCTACCATAACTTCCCCACCGGCGTCGATCACGCGGGCAAGGTAGCCGCCCACCCCCAGTTCCGCATCGTCGGCATGCGGACTCAGTACAAAGACGCGCTTACACTCCATGTCTCCTCCGTTTGCTTCAATAGCTATTCTTGTTCATGAGATCGAAACTACCTTGACATTAGGACGAGGCTCCCCGCGGCACGGCGCCAAGATTTCGCATCCAGTCGCCAAGTTGCAGGGCGTCATGCGGGCGCCAAATGCCGCTGACGGCGGCCGGCGTGCGCAGACAGGACTTTGTCCGTGATTGTCGCCCGCTGACCGTTTACACTGCGGATCCCGGCACACATCATGAGAACGACCGATGCTCAGCACTGAGGATTTCCTTTCGGTGGTGCGGCTGGCGCCGCTGGTCGCCATCGACCTGATCCTGACGGCCCCCAACGGCGCGGTGCTGGTCGGCCGTCGCCGCAACCGGCCCGCGCGCGACAGCTGGTTCGTGCCGGGGGGACGAATTCGCAAGGGCGAAAGCCTGGATGAAGCTTTCCGCCGCATAGTGACGGAAGAGCTCGGGGACCACGCAGGCATCGTTGCAGGCATTTCCGGGCAGCGCGCGGATGCCACGCTGATCGGCGTCTACGAACACTTCTACGACGACAATTTCGCCGGCGCAGAGGGCATTGGCACGCACTACGTTGTGTTCGGCTACCGGGTGATGGCGGGTGAGGCCGTATTGCCACGGCAGCAGGCGCAGCACAGCGGGTACCGGTGGATGCAGCCGGCCGAGCTGCTGGCCGACGATGCGGTTCACGACAATACCAAGGCCTATATCTCCGTATAGCGTGTGCAGGGAACCGAACTGGTTTGCCTGGCCGCGCCGGCCAAGCAAGACGACCCCAATCGTCGATACAAGCAAAGCCCTGCTCCCGCAGATAGGCTATCAAACAGAAAAAACGGCCCGCCGCAGCGGGCCAAGGGCCAGCACCACCGCCGCGAACGGGGATCCCGCGGCAATTGGCGCGAGGTGGTCAAGAGAGGGAGAGTGCGGCGCACGCCCACTGCGGAAGACCTTACGCGGCTACTGCGTTGTCAGGCTCTTCTGCGCCGCCGCCGCGGTCATCCGGCAGCGCGCTGGTGGCCAGGTCCCCGGGCAGGGCGGCCGGGAAGGCGGCGTATTCTGTGCGCAGGAATTCGCGGAACGCAGTGCCGGTCTCCGTGTGTCGAAGCGCGAACTCCACCGTCGCCATCACGTAGCCAAGCTTGCTGCCGCAGTCATAACGGCGGCCGTGGTAGCGGTAGGCAAGCGCCTGCTCCTCGGCGAGCAAGGCCTGAATGGCGTCGGTGAGCTGCAGCTCGCCCCCGGCGCCGGGCCGGATCGTGTGCAGGTGGTCGAAGATGCGGGGCATCAGCACGTAACGTCCCACCACGCCGAGGTTGGACGGTGCGTCTTCGGGTGCGGGCTTCTCGACGATGCCGGTCATTTTGACCACCCGGTGGTCCCACGCCTTGCCTGCGACCACGCCATACGAGCGCGATTCGTGCGGTGCGATCTCTTCCACACCGACCACGGAGCTGTGGTAGTGGTCGAATACGTCGATCATCTGTTTGAGCACCGGCGTCGGTGCGTCAAGCAGGTCATCGGCAAGGATCACGGCGAACGGCTCATCGCCCACTAGCTTGGCCGCGCACCGCACGGCATGGCCAAGCCCGAGTGGCTCGGTCTGGCGCACGTAGAAGCATTCCACATGAGGAGGCTTGATGCCCCGCACGAGATCCAGCAACTGCTGCTTGCCCCGTGCCTGGAGCTCGGCCTCGATCTCGCACGACTTGTCGAAGTGGTCTTCGATGGCGCGTTTGCCGCGGCCGGTCACAAAGATCAGCTCGGTAATGCCGGCAGCTACGGCCTCTTCTACCGCGTACTGGATCAGCGGCTTGTCCACCACTGGCAGCATTTCTTTCGGACTGGCCTTGGTGGCCGGCAGGAACCGCGTGCCGAGCCCCGCCACCGGGAATACCGCTTTCTTGACTTTCAGCATGACTAACCCCATCGTCTGGAAATGAGCGTCTGGGAATGAGACTAAGGCGACCGGTGCGCGGCCCGGTGAATCGAGCGTATTCCGCGGCACGGGCGCCCGTCTGCCAACACTTCGCCATATTCGGCCACGTGTCGGGGTTGCTCCCACGCTCGTCGGGAGGACGCTGGCTTTTGGCCGACCGATCCGTGCGGCCGGACATAAAGTGCCCCTACCGGCCGGACTTCGCCGGATTGCCGGGCACACGCGGGCAGGCACGGCCGCGGACATGTGCTGACGACCACGTGTGGATAACGATGGAGAAGCCATGAAGATCCCGATGATTCCAGACCAAGGCCAGGCCATCTTCATGCGTGCACGTTCATGGCTGGCGCGCGCGTGCGTCCTTGGCCTGGTGCTGTTTGCCTTAAGCGGCTGCGGTGGCGAACGCAGCGCCGGATCCGGCGGCACGGCGCTCAAGGTGGAGACGGCGGAAGGCTGGACCCTGTGCGCAACGGAGTACAACACCTGCACGTTCACCGGCACGCACCAGGTCAAGTACGGGACCGAGACGCAATACGTGATCCGCACCTTCACCAACAGCGTGGGCTGCGACAATGGCGTGTTCGGCGATCCCGCGCCGGGATCGGCCAAAAGCTGCTGGTATGACGCGGGCACAGCGGGCGCCCCCGCCGGCACGGTCACCGCTGACGGCAACTGGACCGTCTGTGCCAGCGAGAATGCGTTCTGCACCTTCAGCGGCACGCGCCAGGTCCGTTATGGCACCTCCACCCTGTTCGTCACCAAGACCTTCAGCAATGGCGTGAATTGCGACAACGGTGTCTTCGGCGACCCCGCACCGGGTTCGGCCAAGGCCTGCTGGGTCGCCAGCCCGGCTACCGCCGGCAGTGGCAGCATCGGCAGCCCAAGTACCGCGGCCCTGCAATGCACGCCGCCCGCAACGAGCACCGACGTGGCGGGCTCGGGGGATGCCATCGAGGCCGACCTCGCCGGCGGGGATGGCACGCGCATGGTGGCGGCCGGTACGCCGTTCCAGATCGGCGTGACGACGCGTACCAGCGCCAATGACACCGTGAGCTGGCAGATCGCCGATGCGTGGGGCACCGTACGCGCGAATGGTACCTTCCCCGTGGCGGCGGGCGGGCGTGCCGCCACGCTGCAGTGCGTGTCGTCGCTGGCCGGATACTTTGCGCTGTCGGCCTCGCTGAGTTCAGGCAGCGTGCTGCGCACGCGCGGCACGCGGCCAGACGGCATTGCCACATTCGGCGTGCTGCCCGACGTCTCGCAGGTGCTGCCGGCCGTCACTTATGCCCGTCAGGACCAGCACCGCTTCGGTGGCCAGGGCGCGGCCTACCTGCTGCCCGGGCAGGCGTGCTGCAGCGGCGACGGCTACCGGCCGCTCTATACCGCGCTCGGCCTGAGCTGGGTCAATGACAACCGCAGCTGGGCCAGGATGGAGCCGGACGGTCCCAATACCTTCAACCCGCAGGCCGACAATCTCGCCCCGTATCTCAAGGCGGGCGACCTGATGCGCCTGATCCAGCTAGATGGCATTCCCGGGTGGGCCAGTCCCACCGGAACCGCCACGCACAGCTACGCGCCCAAGTCGCTCGCGGCGTTCCAGGACTACGCGAGCCGCGTGGGGCAGGAGGCCGACCTCGTCCGCCGGCGTTACTTTCCCGCGCAGACGGGCAACTACTACCAGGTCACCTGGGAGCCGGACTACAACGGCGGCCTGCCGTGGCTCGACACCGACGCCAATTTCATCGCCATGTACCGCGCGGTCTGGCTGGGCGTACACGCGACCGACCCGGCCGCCGTCGTCATGGGCACCACCAACGCGATGGTGAGTGAGAACACCAACTGGCTGAACCGGCTGGTGCCGCAGGGGCTGGGCCAGTACCTCGACGGCGTGACCGCCCATGGCTACTACGACGCTGGCACGTCACCCTCGCATCCGCCCGAGCGGCTGGTGGGCAATACTGACGCCGCCACGGCGGCCAATTCGCTGCCAGCCGCCATGCGCGGGCTGCGCCACGCAGTGGCGTCGCAGCTCAAGCGTGGCGCCCGACTGTTCGTCACCGAGACCGGCATCAGCTATGACCTTGGTACGAGCTATGGCCCCGCCTACCCGACACCCAACGTCCTCTACGCGCATGGCGCCGTGGTGGTGCGCACGCACCTGATCCTGCTCGGCGAGGGGGCTGACGTCACGTACATGTTCTACTCGAACGACTTCCCGACGCAGGCCGGCTATGGCCTCTTCTTCGATCTCCAGTCCCCGCAGGGCAGCTATGGGCCGGGCCTGGTCAGCCCGAAGCCGGCGGCGCTCGGCGTGGCGGCGATGACGCGCCTGGTCGATGGCACCAATACGCTCGGCCCACTCAAGAACCTGCCGTCCGGCGTGTACGGCTACGCCTTCCAGCGGCTCGGTCGCGGCAAGGTGGTGACCGCGCTGTGGACGCATGACAACGCGAGCTGGAGCGCTGCCACGGGCTTTGACGCCAATCGTTCGGTGGACTATGCACTGCGCATCGATGCCGCCGGCACGAGCGGCCAGGTTTCGGTGATCGACATGATGGGCAACGTCACCAGCCAGGCCTACAGCGATGGCGTGGTCACGCTGCACCTGACGGCCACGCCCCTGTACGTGATCTCGAGCGACGCCTCGATCATGCAGGCTAACGCGACGGTGCCGGAGGGGTACGTCGCGCAATAGGGCGCCGGCCGGGGCATCGGCAAAGCAACGGGGGCGGACCGCGCGCGCATAACAACGGGGGAGGGCAGCGCACGCGCTCGCTCCGACAGCCCTTCCCATACCGCCTGACTTTCTCCGATTCATCACCCTATCCGTCCCAATCAACGCGTTGACTCACCGTGCGCTCAGCCTGCGTCCGGCTCATGCCGCAGCACCGGCTTGCCAGGCAGCACCAGCAGCGTCGCCGCCTCGGCCAGCGCCTGTTCCTTGCGCCGCAGCTCGCGCTCCAGTTCGCGTATGCGCCGCTGATCGCGCTCGTGCCGGCTGTCGAACGGCTGGCCCCCGCCATCCGCCGCGAGGGCCGCGGCCGCGAGCCGGCGCCAGTGGTCGAGCGCGGCCGGCTCCACGCCGTTGCCGAGGCACCATGCCAGCCGCTCCTGTTCGTCCAGCCCGCCGACCGCCACCAGCATGTCGAGGCGCGCCGCGCCCGAGCCCGACGGGTCGCCCGCAGATGCGTGCAGGGCAGAAGCCCGCCATCGCTCCAGTGCCGCCGGCGAAATGCCGGTTTCCGCCGCCACCTGCTCCACGCTGGCACTCTCGGGCGGCAGCATGCGTGCGACGGCACGGTCCTTGAACGCTTGCCGGTATCTCGCCACGCGCCTCCTCCGCGACCTTCGGATCAGGCGGCCGGACGCTCGTTGGGCAGCGTCGGCGCCACGGGTGCCTGCAACTTGCGCTGTGCGGGGAACAGCGCCTCGCGCAGCCGCAGGAACGGGAATTCGATCGCCCGCGTGGTGAGGTAGCCAGCACCGATGGCAATGACGAACTGAATGGCCAGCGCCGCCGCCCACGTCACCGCGACTGGCAGCCCAATTCCGGTGGCCTTGCGGATGAACAGCTCGCCCGGCGCGAGCGCTACCGAGTGCCACAGGTAGATGCCGTACGAGTACACGCCGATCCACGCCACGACGCGGTACACCGCAGAGCGGCGCAGGTCGCCGGAATACTCCAGCGCCAGCACGATCAGCACGGCGAAGCCGATTGCCTGGATCGTGTAGCCGATACTCTCTTCCATCTGCAGGATCGGCTGCAGCCAGGCCAGCCACACCACCAGCGCGAGTACCAGCGCCACCAGCAGTGCGCGGCGCCGGGCCAGCGCGCGGTAGTAGGCCGGCTGCATCCAGTAGACCGTGGCGAGCATGACGCCGATCAGCAGGCTGTCGATGCGGTACTGCGTGTAGGCCGCCGCGGCTTCAAGGTTGCCATGGGCGACGGCGGCGCAACGCGCGGCGAGCACGACGACGCAGGTCAGTCCCAGCGTCCACAGGATCGCCGGTGCACCGGCGCGCCAGCGCGCCAGCAGGAGCAGCAGGGCCGGCAACAGCAGGTAGAAATGTTCCTCGACGGCCAGGCTCCATGTCTGGGCGATGGACGAGCCCAGGTAGTTCTGCAGATGCGTCAGGTTCTGGTAGAGAAAGGTGCTGGTGGGGTGCCGCCCGGCCACGACGTGGAAGACAATCAGCGCATAGTAGGCCGGCCAGATCTTGAAGATGCGCCGCACGATAAAGCGCCAGGCGTCGATGCGGCCTTCCTGCGAATACTGGCGCAGCAGCAGCCCGCCAACGAGAAAGCCGCTCAGCGTGAAGAACAGGTTGACGCCCTCGCGGCCGAAATTCTTCAGCGGATACTCGATCCACGCCAGTACCGGATGGCCCGCGCTGACGGTGTGGAAATGCATGCCCATCACCATGATGATGGCCAGCCCGCGCACGAAGTCGAGCTCGATCGCGCGGCCCGTGCTTGCGCCCTGATGGGTCTGCTTGCCGGAAATTCCGAAGTTGCCCATGACGGTCTCCTCAGATGCCGCAGTCGCGCCAGGACGGCACGGCGCTGCCGGCAAAGCGCGGGCGGATGAAGCGGCACGGATTTCCGCCGTAGACGCCGCCGGCTGGCAGCGAGTGGTGCACCACGGACAGCGGTGTCACCACCGTCGAGCGTCCGATCGTGACGCCCTTCTGCACCACGCACCCGGCCGTGATCCACGCGCCGTCCTCGATCACGATCGGGGCGACCATCAAGTCCATGTTCGTGTCCAGCGCGTGCGAGCCGGCAGTGAGGAAGGCGCCCTGCGAGATGCAGACGTGCGAGCCAATGCGGATCGGCGCCTGGTTGTAGATCCAGCAGTCGACGCCGAACCAGCACGCATCGCCCACCTCCAGGTTCCACGGTGCCTTCACGCGCATCGGATGGACCATCCGGCAGCCGCGCCCGATGCGCGCGCCGAACAGCCGCAGCAGTCCGACCCGCAGGGCGGAGAAGGGCATGAGCGGGTTGTTGATGATGGTTGCTTCGAGCACGAACCAGACGGCTTCGAGTGGGAGGCTGCGGCGTCTGACATAGTTGCCCTTGCCCGCGCGGTCGAGCGGTATGACGGCGTTGCCCGCGTGGCGGGCCGACCCGAGCGCCTCAGCTTTCATGTCCCGTTCCTCCCGGCCTGGTCGTCGCAGGCCTTTCCTTTTCAACGTTCATACCGTTTCCAATTCGGTAAAAGAATTATTGAAC
Source organism: Cupriavidus sp. 22TCCZM01-5 (assembly GCF_057798915.1). NCBI lineage: Bacteria > Pseudomonadati > Pseudomonadota > Betaproteobacteria > Burkholderiales > Burkholderiaceae > Cupriavidus > Cupriavidus sp. 22TCCZM01-5. Next base: position 56,026 of record NZ_JBYOJR010000013.1, on the reverse strand, counting down.
GCTGCGGCCGGCCTGGTGGCGTATCGAGGCACGCTTGTCCATGGGCGGAGAAGTTTTGGCGTCAATCGACTACGCCCTGTTGCCCGGGCGTCGGCCGGATGCCCCGGCGGTCTTCCAGGTCTTTTGCCATGCCAGCCGCGGGCAGCGGCGCGCGGCGCACGGGCATCACCGCTTCGCGCAGGCGCAGGAACGGGAGCTCGACGAGGCGCGTGGTCACGTAGCCCGCCACAAGGGCGATCGCAAACTGCAGGACGGTTGCCAGCGCCCACACCAGCAGTGGCGGCCAGCCCCATTCGAGCATGGTGCGAATGGCAACGCGCCCCGGCTCGCGCGCCACCGTGTGCCACAGGTAGATGCCGTATGAGTAGACGCCAACCCAGGCTACGGCACGATAGGCGAGCGTGTCGCGCAGCCGGCCGGAATGCTCCAGCACCAGCACGATCAGTGCGCAAAAGCCGATCGACTGGACGGTAAAGCCGATGCCTTCCTGTAGCGCGACGGTGCGTTGCACGCACAGCAGCCACGCCAGCAGCGCCGCCACGGCTGCGAGCAGCAAGGCGCGCCGCGCGGCCAGCGCGCGGTAGGTGGCGGGCATCAGGCAGTAGACCACGGCCAGCATCACCCCATAGAGCAGGCTGTCGACGCGGTAGTGGGTGTAGACGTAGGCACCGTCGAGGTCGCCAGCCGCTACCGCCGCCACGCGCCCGGCCAGCACCAGCATGCACAGCGCCGCCAGGTACACCAGCAGCATCTGCGGCGACGGGCGCCAGCGCGCCACGCCGAGCAGCGCGAGCGGCAACAGCAGGTAGAAGTGTTCCTCCACGGCAAGACTCCAGGTCTGTGCGATGGACGAACCCAGGTAGTTCTGCAGGTGAAAGGTGTTCTGGACCAGGAAGGTGTCGCGCGGGTGCCTTCCCGCCACGGCGTGGAACAGGACCAGCGCGTAGTACGCGGGCCAGATCTTGAACATGCGGCGCACGATGAAACGCCGCGCGTCGATCGTGCCGGTGCCGGCGTACTCGCGCAGCAGCAGGCCGCCCACCAGGAAGCCGCTCAGCGTGAAGAACAATGTCACGCCCTCGCGCCCGAAGTGCTTGAGCGGATATTCGACCAGCCACACCAGCGTGCTGCCGGTGTCAACCGTGAAGAAGTGGATGCCCATCACGGCAATGATGGCGATGCCACGGATGAAGTCGAGCTGGCGCAGGCGTTCGTTGGGCGATGATGCCGCGTCTTGCTGATGCGCAATCATGTGAACGGTCCTCCGGCCGGCAGGGACCCGCTACCCTGCCGGTGGGCGGCACCATCTTGGCGGTGCTTCGAAAGCTGAAAAGATAAAGATGGTGGCACCACATTCCTGGCGATGCCGCCGGTCCTGCATGGCTGGCTTGCGGCGGCGTGGCCAGGTTGGATTGCGCCCTGGCCAGCCCTCACGCGGCCGCGCAGCGCAAGGTGCGCTTGAACTCTGCGACCGTGTGGCGCGCCAGCAGGTGCGCGCGGGCGATGTCTCCCGGCGCCCGCGCGTGCGGCGTCGTGGTGGCGGGCGGCGGCCAGAGCTGGTTCAGGGCGTGGCGGATGGCCGGCGTCGACAAGTCGTCGAGCACGGGTCCGAGTTCGCGCCCGTTGCAGAACCAGCCGATCAGCCCGTCCGCGGTGGCGATCACCGGCTTGCCGCTGCGATAGGCCTGCACCAGCACGCCGCTCATGCCGTAGTGGCCCTTGTAGCCGAGCCACACCGCATCGCATGCAGCGAAGAGGTCGGCCTCCTCGGCCTCGCTGATGAAGCGGTCCAGGATGAGCGGCTGCGGCCTGAGCGCTGGCGCGGCGGCCTGCAGGTAGTCACGCGTCTCGGCGTCCTGAATGCCGGCGACGACCAGCGTCGGCGCGCGCGCATGCCCGGACAGCGCCTGCACCAGCTCGCGGATGCCCTTGCGTGCGCTGACGTCGCCATACACGAGCAGGTGCGGACCGGCACCCAGCCGCAGGCGCAAGCGCGCGGCGTCGGGGCTGGTGCCGCATGCGCCGGTGATTTCCGGGCTCGGGTCCGCGAGGTAGGCGAGCGCAGCGCCGCCGTGGCGCCCGGCATGCCACTGCGGCAGGGTGGGGTCGATCGACAGCAGCGTGCGCAGGCCATCGCAGCGCATCGCAGCGCGGAACAGCAGCGCCTTCAAGGCGTTGACGAACGGCTGGCGCGGCGCGCGCACGCCCACGCTGGCATGGTGGAAACTGGCGCGCATGGTAATGCCAAGCCATGACGTCGGGCCGAAGGGCGAGCCGAGCAGCGGCAGCGCGTACAGGAAATAGTCGGCGTAGGGCACCACCACCAACGCCGGCTGCAGCGTCGCGCAGGCTTGCCGGTGCAGATGGCGGAAAACCCGCCAGAAGCGGATATACGACAGCCGGCCCGCGCCACGACCGGCGTGGGCCGGCAGTGCTACCGGCAGCAGCTCGCAACCTGGGTGGCGCCCGGCGGCCAGTGCCTGCGCGAGCTGGTGATCGCGGTTGGCGACGTCCGTCACCACCAGGCAGCGGTGGCCGGCCTCGGCGAAGGCCTGCATGGTCCATTCGACATAGCGCCAGCGGTGGCCGGTGAAATCGGGCTCGATGATCAGCAGCGCAGGGGCGGAGGTGGTAGCCGGCATCGCCGTCATGGTTGTCGTCGCACGTGTATGGAATTCATGCCGCAGCCCGCTCCCGGGCGAGAGAACTGCCGGGGCCGGCTTCCTGATGTCATCACCCTAGCAGCGCGTGCCAGTCCGCTGCCGCCAAAAGCAAGCGCGCCGCGGCAGCGGAACGGCAAGTCGTCCGGCACATGTCGCGTGGGCGGCACGGCTGACCGAAAACGACTGGAAGATGGCGTGCCGCCCATGCAGGTGGCGCGCTATGGTCGGTGCACAGGGCCATGCAGGCCATTGACGCCAGGCGCGCGCTCCACACACACCAACAAACAGCCGGGGGGCCATGAACAAGGCATTGAAGATCATGGCGGGATTGCCGCGCAGCTGGCCGCCGGCCCATTCCGCCGTCTGGGTGCTGGTCCAGCAGGCGCTGGCGCGAGGGCTGGTGGCGGTCAAGTTCCTGCTGGTCGGGCGCATGCTGGGCCCGGAGGCGCTCGGCGTCGCGGGCGTTGCGCTGCTGGCGGTGGCGATTGCCGAGGCACTCAGCGATACCGGCCTGCCGCAGGCCGTGGTGCAGGGCCGCCAGGAACCGGCGCCGCATGAATTGTCGGCACTGTGGATGGCACTGAGCTGCCGCGGCGTGCTGGTAGGACTGCTGCTGGCAGCGCTCGCGCCGTTCCTCGCCGCGCAGTTCCATCTTGCCGGCGCGGTGCCGTTGTTGTGGATGGCCGCCATGCTGCCGTTCCTGCGCGGGCTGGCCTCGCCCGCCTACTACGTGGTCATGCGCGAGCGCGGCTTCCAGCAGATCGCGGGCGTGGAAGTGGCGAACGCCTGCACCGACTGCGCCGTGAGCCTTGCCTGCGCGCTGGCCGGTGCGGGTGCGTACAGCATCGTCATTGGCCTGCTGGCAGGCGAGGCATGCAAGAGCGTGCTGACGTGGGCGGTGCTGCGCCCGCGCCCGCTGCTGCGGCTGCGCTGGACCGGCATCGGGCATTACATCGGCTTCAGCCGCTGGATCTGGGCCGGCAGTGTGGTCAACCTGATCCTGAACCAGTTCGACAAGGTGATGGTGGGCAGGCTGCTCGGCCCGGCGCAACTCGGCGCGTACCAGATGGCGTCCAAGCTCGCGCAGATGCTGCTGGCCGATGCGGGCATCGCGCTGTCGCAATACCTGTTCCCGACCTTCGCCGCGCGCCATCGCCAGCAGGACGGTTCCGCGCTGCGGCTGGCGCGCCGCCTGCTCCTGCTGGGCGTGCTGCTGCTGGCTGCGGCTGTTACCGTTCTGGCCGTGGTGGCCGAACCGCTCTTCCTGCTGCTGCTCGGGCCGCGCTGGCTCGAGGCCGTGCCGCTCTTTCGCGTGTTTGCGGTCAACATGGCCATCGGCGCGCTGATCGCGTTGCTGGTGGCCTACCTGCGCGCCGTGGGTCTGCCGCGCGCGGCCACTGAGGCGTCGGTGATCCAGGTTGGCGTGCTGCTCTTGCTGGTGCCGCCGGCCACGCAGCACTCCGGCGCTATCGGTATTGCGTGGTCGATGACCGTCGGGCTGGCGTGTGCGGCGGCGTGGATGCTCTTTCGCATGTTCAGGAGGGCGTGATGCGGATACTCCATCTTGTGCTGGCGCCGCGGCTGTCGGGCGCTGAAGTCCTGGCTCGGGACCTTGCCATCGCCCAGCAGGAAGAGGGGGAAGTCGTCGGCCTGGCCTCGCTGCTGCCGGCCCATGCCGACTTCGCCGCGCTGCGAGTCGATCTGGATCGCGCGGGCGTGTCGTGCCACTTCCCGGCGCGGCCGACGCGCGCGCCGGGCCGGCTGTGGCACCTGCTAGGCGCGCTGCGGCGCTTCCGTCCCGACGTGGTATTCGCCCACTCCACCATCCCAGCGTTCTACGCGCGCGCGCTGCCGTGGCCGGCGCCGGTCGTCTACGTGATGCATTCGGCCGTCAATGATTTCGAACGGCCGCTATTCCGCTTTGCGGAGCGCATGCTGTCGCAGCGCGCACGCGCCGTGGTGGCTGTGGCGCAGAGCAATATCCGCGACTATCGCGCGGCGGTGGGCAGCCATCCGGGACTGATGCTGATCCCGAACGGCGTCGACACGCGCCGCTTTGCCGCATCGGCCACCAAGGCGGTGAACGGGACGGATAGTCCCCTTGTCGTCCAGCTTGGCCGCTATGCGGCGGTAAAGAACCAGCTGCACACGGTACGTGCCTTCGCGCAGATGCTGCCAATGGTGCCCGGGGCGCGCCTCGCGCTGTACGGCGTGATCGAGGATCCCTCATACCATGCCGCCGTGCAGGCACTGGTCGATGCGCTCGGGCTGGGGGCGCAGGTCAGCGTCAACGGCCCGCGCGGCGATATCCCGCAACTGCTGGCGCTGGCGAGCGCCTTTGCCATGCCGTCGGCCTCCGAGGCGCACAGCATTGCCTTCCTGGAAGCACTGGCGACGGGCGTGCCCGTCGTGGCCAGCGCGATCCCTGCCTTTCGCTTTTCAGGCGGCTTCCCGGCAGTCCAGTTGCTCGACACAAGCGACATCGCCGCCTACGCGAACGCGCTCGCGCGGGCGGTGGCACAGCCCCGCGCCGCACGGCCGCTCGACGGCCTGACGCTGCAGGACACCGTGCGGCACTACCGCGCCATCGCGCGCACCGTGACAGGCCTCGCCTGAGGCTGCCTTCCGCTTGCCTTAGCCGCTTCCCGCCCGGCAACCGCCTTCGGCCCTGCCTCCTCCGACAGGGCTTCCCAGGAATTCCACCGCCATTCCCGCGAACGCGGGAATGGCTCCTTGTTGACGGTGCCAGAAGCGAGGCAGGACGCGCCGATGGGGCATGCGGGACGAGTGGTCCAATCATTCCGAAGGGCCCGCCCCCCTTGGCGAAGGGACAGCGGCGTATTAATGCCGGAATTAATTATTATATTCTTTTTTATTTTCACGCTTCATGTGTTTCTTTCGTCATGTCCTTTCGCATTATGTCGGGGTTTCAATCCGTATCATGGCTGAAACAAGTGCAAAAAAACATCGGGAAAATGCACCATATCTGATATTAGTGCGATTTACACCACGCTTGCTTTGGTGCAGTTGTGCCGCATTGCAACATTTTGTATAGAGTGATTTTTACTCGCTTCTTTTCTGGTTCTGGCGGGCCGAATAATCTGTGGCATGAATCACATGTATTGAATAAATTCGTTTATTTACAATGAAATGTGGCGAATTCAGTGATCCGACCGGCAAGATCCCGCCAAGAGGCCGTCAGTTTCCGACATCAACGTAGCCACGTTTTCATTGTTGTATATGATGCAATGCAACAGACCAGAAGTCCGGCGCTGCACGGAACAAAGAAGCAAGAAGCGAATGAAATGGGGAGTAATCATGAGCTATGCGCAACTCAAGCCTTCAGTGAGCTGGTTGTCTTTGTCAGCCCGGCCTCGCAGGGACGCCGCGCGGCGCATCGGAATCCTGCTGTTCGATGGATTTTCGCTGCTCGGCGCCGGAATGATTGCGGAGGTATTTCACACCGCCAACGCGCTGTCCGAGGATGTACCGGACCTGGCGGGGCAGGCCCGCTATGAAGTGCGCTTCCTGTCACTGACGGGCGGCAACATCGCCTGTTCGGCCTCCGTGCATGTCTGGACCGATGAAATCGACCCCGGCCAGCCGCCCGGCTTCGACATGCTCTTCGTCGCCGCCGGCGAGGACGCCCATGGCTGCAGCATCGACGAGCGCGTGGTGGGCTGGCTGCGTGCGGCCGCGCACCGCAAGACCGCCACGGTCCGGCCCATCGCCCAGGGCCGCGCCGTGCTCGATGCGGCAGGAATCTCTCCATTGGCCACGTTGCCTGACACGCAGTCGGCCAGCCAGCCGCTGGCGCTCGACGCCGCCGACGACCAGTTCGAATCCATGAAGGCCGCGCTGACGCTGATCCGGCACGAGCAGGGTGTCGATGCCGCCCGCGCCGTGGCGGGCCGCGTGATGCCTTCGTGGGGCAGCCGGCTGCTGCCGTGCATCGGCGACCCCGGCATGACGGGCCCCGGCGAGAAGATCCGCGCCGCGGCCCGCTGGCTGCGCCAGCATTGCGAACAGGACATCTCGATTGCCGACGCCGCTGAGGTGGCTGCCATGAGCGAGCGCAACTTCCTGCGCCGCTTCAAGCTGGAAATGAGCATCACGCCTTCGGACTTCCTGCTTCAGGCGCGGCTCGACACCGCCTGCGGCTTCCTTGCCGAGACCGAACTGCCGGTCGACAAGGTGGCGCGCCGCAGCGGCATGGGCAATGGCGACCGTCTTGCCAAGATTTTCCGCAAGCGCCTGTCGATCTCGCCGACCGAGTTCCGACAGCGATCCCGGCTGACCGTCGACGGCTAGTCCGCGGACGCGGCGCCTACGCCGCGCGCCAGTCAATCAGAAAGCCACGAGGAATGCAAGCCGCGCGGGGCGGCGGGTAGCGCTCGTCCCGACACCGTGGCTTCGCATTGCCCGAACGCAAACGAGAACAAGGAGGGCCGATCATGACAAACACAGACAGCGCCGACGGCACAGCCACCGCGGCATCGACGACCCCGGCACACGGCCAGCGCCTGCGCATCGCGCCGGTAGTCCTGGCGGGCGGCGCGGGCACCCGGCTGTGGCCGCTGTCGCGCGAGCACTATCCCAAGCAACTGATCGACCTGATCGGGCCCGACTCATTGCTGCAGGCCACGTTGCGCCGTCTCGAAGGCTTTGAGGGCGTACCCGGTGGGCGCGAGGTGGTGCCGGCGCCCATCGTCGCCTGCGGCGAAGAGCACCGTTTCGTCACCGCCGAGCAATTGCGCGCCAGCGGCATCCAGGCGCGCCTGCTGGTGGAACCGGGCCGCCGCAACACCGCGCCCGCGCTGACCATCGCCGCGTGGCTGGCCCAGGCGCAGGGCGAGGACGTGATCCTCGTGGTGATGCCGGCCGATCACGCCATGCTCGATACGGACGCCTTCCGCGCCGCGCTGGCCACGGCCGCCGATCACGCCGAACGCGGTGCGATGGTCACGCTCGGTGTGCCGCCCACGCGCGCCGAAACCGGTTACGGTTACATCCGCCTAGGCGCCGCGCTGCCCGACGGCGTGCACGAGATCGCGCGCTTCGTCGAGAAGCCCGCGCTCGAACTGGCGGCACAGTACGTGCAGAGCGGCCAGTACTGGTGGAACAGCGGCATCTTCATCGTACGCGCCAACGTGTGGCTGCAGGCCGTGCAGACGTTGCAGCCCGACATGTACGAGAGCTGCATGCATGCCGTGATCGAGGGCAAGCTCGATGGCGCCTTCTTCCGTCCCGCGCCGAAGGCTTTCCTGACCTGCCCGTCCGATTCCATCGACTACGCGGTGATGGAGCGGCTGGAACTGCCGGAGTCGCCGTGCCGCGGCGTGGTGGTGCCGCTGGCGGCAGGCTGGTCCGACCTTGGCTCGTGGGACGCCGTCTGGGACGCCACCGAAAAGGACACCGCTGGCAATGCGGCGCGCGGCCGCGTGGTATTCGAGGGCGCCAGCCACAGCTATGCGCATTCCGATGGCCGCCTGGTGGCCTGTGTCGGCACGCACAACATCGTCGTCATCGAGACCGCGGACGCGGTGCTGGTTGCCGACCGCTCGCATGTGCAGGACGTCAAGACCCTGGTCGAGCGCATCAAGGCCCAGCACGCACCCGAGGCCGAGACGCACCGCAAGGTGCGCCGGCCCTGGGGCTTCTACGACTCGGTGGACCACGGTCCGCGCTTCCAGGTCAAGCGCATCGTGGTAGCGCCTGGCGCGCGGCTGTCGCTCCAGTTGCACCACCACCGCGCCGAGCACTGGGTGGTGGTGAGCGGTACGGCGCTCGTGCAGCGTGGCGAAGAGAAATTCCTGCTCGGCGAGAACCAGTCGACCTACATACCGCTGGGTGTGACGCACCGGCTGGAGAACCCTGGCAAGTTGCCGCTCGAGATCATCGAGGTGCAGTCCGGTGGCTACCTGGGCGAAGACGACATCGTGCGGCTCGACGACGCCTTCGGGCGCTGCGACCGAGAGGGCTAGCGCTGCGAATGACCGGCGCCGGGCTGGCGCCGGGCGGTTTGCAAGGGGAGTCTGGCAACGGGGAGCCGGCGTGGCAAGGCAGTGGTTGCTTACGGGTGGTACGGGGGGCGCTATGCTCAGGCTGGAGGGGTTACTGGCGCGCACGCTGGACGTTGCGCTGGTGTTCGCGGGGGCCGTGGCGGCCTCGCAGATCCGCTTCGACGCGGTGATGCAGGAGGACTTCTACGACCTCTTCATCGTGCTGTCGGCGGCGTTCACGCTGGCATTGTTCCCCGCGTTCGGCATCTACGAATCGTGGCGCGGGCGTTCCAAGCTCGGCCTCGCAGGCCAGGTCGCGCTGGCCTGGCTGCTGGTGCAGCTGTGCGGTGTCATGGTGATGTTCTCCATGCACCGCCTCGACATCGTCTCGCGGCTCTGGTTCGCCTACTGGACCGCCGTCAGCGGTGCGCTGCTGATCGTTTCCAGGCTGGTCACCCATTTCGTGCTCGGCCACGTGCGCAGTGCCGGCATGAACCTGCACCAGGTCGCCATCGTCGGCGGCGGGCCACACTGCAACGCGGTGATCCGCCGCGTGGCGGCGTCGCCGGCATCGGGCTTCCGCGTGGCGGCGGCGTTCAACGTGCTGCCAACGTCCGGCAGTCTCAGCTCGCGCGTGCCGACCTTTGCTGACCGCGCCGCGTTCCAGCGCTACATCCGCACGCAGCAGATCCACGAACTCTGGCTTGCGCTGCCATTGTCGCAGGAGCGGTTGATCCTTGACCTCGTCAACGAGTTCCGCGACGAGCTGATCAATATCCGCTTCATGCCGGACCTTCGCTCGGTGGCGCTGTTCGACAGCGGCATGATCGACCTGATCGGCATGCATGCCATCAACCTCGCTGCCTCGCCGTTGCCGCAACACGCAGTGCTGCAGAAGGACATCTTCGACCGCCTGTTCGCCGTCGCCGCGCTGATCGGCCTGGCGCCGGTGCTGCTGGCGGTGGCTGTCGCGGTGAAGCTGTCGTCGCCGGGGCCGGTGCTGTTCCGCCAGAAGCGCAAGGGCGCCGACGGCCGCGTCTTCACCATCTACAAGTTCCGCTCGATGCGCGTGCATGCAGAGCAGGCCGGTACGCTGACGCAGGCCAGGCGTCTGGACCCGCGCGTCACCCGCGTAGGCGCCTTCCTGCGCCGCAGCAGCCTGGACGAGCTGCCACAGTTCTTCAACGTGCTGCGCGGCGACATGTCGGTGGTCGGCCCGCGCCCCCACGCGCTGGAGCATGACGACCAGTACAGCAAGCTGGTGAGCGGCTACATGCAGCGTTACCGCATCAAGCCGGGCATCACCGGCTGGGCCCAGGTCAACGGCTACCGCGGCGAGACCGACCGGCTGGAGAAGATGGAAGGACGCATTGCCTGCGACCTCTACTACCTCGGCAACTGGTCCTTCGCGCTCGACATGCGAATCATCGTCGCGACGATCTTCAAGGGACTGGTCCACCGCAACGCCTACTGACCCCGGCGACGGTCGCCGTGGCGGGCTCACCAAGAACGCGAAAGCACACGGAGCGCAAGGACAAGCCATGCCAACCGTACTCGACACGCAATACACCGAGGGCCCGCCGGCGCAGGAGCTGCGCCTGTCGGACTACCTGGCGACCCTGCTGGGGAGCTGGCGGCTGATCGCCCTGATCACGGCGGCAGCGCTGGTCATCGGCGTGATCTACGCGGCGATCGCCAAGCCGGTCTACCGCGCCGACGCGATGATCCAGGTGGAGGACAGCAAGGGCGCCGACGCCAACGCCAACCAGAATTCGCTGGGCTCGATCGCATCGATCTTCGACTCGAAGTCGTCCACGGCGGCGGAGATCGAGCTGATCCGTTCGCGGCTGGTGGTGGAGGAGGCCGTGCGCACGCTCCATCTCGACATGGCCGCGCGGCCACGCACGTTCCCCCTGGTTGGCGGCTGGCTGGCTGGGCGCTATGCCGGCACCGCGCCGGCACCGGCGCGCTTCGGCCTGCCGCAGTACGCATGGGGCGGCGAGTCGATCACGATGTCAGTGTTTGACACGCCTTCCAGGTACTACAACAAGCCGTTCGTCCTGACCATCACTGGCGAGCGCGCGTTCACGCTGCGCGACCCCGACGGCAACCCGGTGCTCAATGGCAAGGTGGGCGAGGAGGTCGGCGGCAACAGCGCGCTGGGTCCGGTGCGGGTGCGCATCGACGAGATCGCCGGGCGCCCCGGCACCGAGTTCGAGCTGGTGCGCGCGTCGACGCTCGCCACCGTGGAGCGCGTGCAACGCCAGCTCGCCGTGGGCGAGACCTCGCTGCAGTCAGGCATCATCCGCGCCAGCCTGGAAGGCCCCGACGCGAAGCTCACCGCCGACATCGTCAACACCATTGCGCGACAGTTCGTGCAGCAGGACATCGGCCGCCGCTCGGCTGAGGCGGAACACACGCTGGCCTTCCTCGACCAGCAGCTGCCGGTGCTGCGCAAGGAGTTGGACCATGCCGAGGAGCGCTACAACTCCTACCGCAATCGCACCGGCACGGTGAACCTGGACGAGGAAAGCCGGCTGCTGCTGCAGCAGGTGGTCGATAACAAGACCCGGCTTGCCACGCTGCAGGCCCAGCGCGCCGAGATGATGACGCGCTACACCGATACGAACCCCGCCATGGTCGCCATCAACGCCCAGATTGCGGCGCTCACGCAGCAGCAGGGCGCGTTGCGGCGCAGCGTGTCGGTGCTTCCCGATACCGAGCAGACCGTGCTGCGGCTGATGCGCGACGTGCGCGTCGACACCGAGCTGTACACCAGCCTGCTCAACAACGCCCAGCAGCTGCGCGTGATCAAGGCCGGCCAGGTCGGCAGCGTGCGCGTGGTGGACTTCGCGGCGCCGGCCGACGAGCCGGTGCGCCCGCAGCGCGTGATGCTGGTGCTGATCAGCGGCGGCCTTGGCATGCTGGCGGCCGTCGTGCTGGTGTTCGTGCGCAAGGCGCTCTATGGCGGCGTGGAGCATCCGGAGGACATCGAGCGCCTGCTCGGCGTGCCGGTCTGCGCCGTGGTGCCGCGCAGCCGCGTGCAGGCCCGGCTGCAGCGCGACCTCCGCGCCGGCCGGGGCGCGGGGGGGCCTCGCCTGCTGGCCGCGAGCGCGCCGGAAGACGTCGCCATCGAGGGCGTGCGCAGTCTTCGCACCACGTTGCAGTACGCGCTGCGCGATGCCCGCAACAACGTGGTCATGCTGACCGGCTCGCGCCAGGACGCAGGCAAGTCATTCCTGTCGGTGAATCTTGCCGCGCTGGTGGCGTCGGGCCACCGCCGCGTGCTGGTGATCGACGGCGACATGCGGCGCGGCGAGGTCCATTTGCACTTCGGCCTGCGCCACCGGCCGGGGCTCTCCGACGCGCTGGCGGGCATGGACTTCGACGCCGCCGTCGTGCGCGACGTGCTGCCGGGCCTGGACGTGCTGCCGCGCGGCAGCCTGCCAGAAGACCCGGCGGACCTGCTGATGAGCGAGCGCTTTCGCACCATGCTCGACCACTTCGCCACGTGCTACGACATGGTGATCCTCGACACCCCGCCGGTGCTCGCCGTGACCGATGCCACGCTGCTCGGCCGGCACGCCGCCACCACCCTGCTGGTGGTGCGTCACGGCCGCCATCCGGCCGCCGAGATCGGCGAGGCGGCGCGGCGGCTTGCCAACGGCGGCGTTGCCCTGCAGGGCGTGCTGCTGACCGATGTTCCGCGGCCGCCGTTGCAGCTCGGAGCGCCGTATGGCGCGGACTACGGCGCGCGGGGAGGGCAGGGAGGGCAGGGAGGGCAGGGGTAAGGATGCGGCAACAGGTCCCGCCGCCACGCCGGCCCCAACCGGGGCGAGCTCCAACCGAACTCCAATTCACAGGGAGAAAGACGATGAAGCGCAAGGTTGCTCTGATTACGGGAATCACCGGCCAGGACGGCTCCTATCTTGCCGAACTGCTGCTCGACAAGGGCTATGAAGTGCATGGCATCAAGCGGCGCACGTCGCTGTTCAATACCGACCGCATCGACCACCTGTACCGTGAGCGGCACGAGCAGGACCTGCGCTTCTTCCTGCACCACGGCGACCTGACCGACGCCACCAGCCTCCTGCGCGTGATCCAGCGCATCGAGCCGGACGAGATCTACAACCTTGCCGCGCAGAGTCACGTGGCGGTGTCGTTCGAGGAGCCGGAGTACACCGCCAACGCCGATGGCATCGGCACGCTTCGCATCCTCGAGGCGATCCGTATCCTCGGCCTGGCGAAGCAGACGCGCTTCTACCAGGCGTCGACCTCCGAGCTGTACGGTCTGGTGCAGGAGATCCCGCAGAAGGAGACCACCCCCTTCTACCCGCGCAGCCCGTACGCCGTGGCGAAGCTCTATGCCTACTGGATCACCGTGAACTACCGCGAGGCCTACGGCATGTATGCGTGCAACGGCATCCTGTTCAACCACGAGTCGCCGGTTCGCGGCGAGACGTTCGTCACGCGCAAGATCACGCGGGCCATCGCGCGCATCGCCGTTGGGCTGCAGGACTGCCTCTACCTGGGCAACCTGTCGGCGCTGCGCGACTGGGGCCATGCACGCGACTATGTCGAGATGCAGTGGATGATGCTCCAGCAAGCGCAGCCCGAGGACTTCGTGATCGCTACTGGCGAGCAGTACAGCGTGCGCGACTTCGTGCAGCAGGCCGCCAACGAGCTGGGCGTGACGGTGCGCTTCGAAGGCGAGGGCGTGGATGAGATCGGCGTCGTCGAGCACATACACGGCAAGGAAACGCGGCTGCAGCCGGGGCAAGTGATCGTGCGCGTCGATCCCGCGTACTTCCGTCCGACCGAGGTCGAGACCTTGCTGGGCGATGCCTCCAAGGCCCACGAGAAGCTCGGTTGGCGCCCCACCACGCCATTCCCCGCGCTGGTCAAGGAGATGGTGCGCGCGGACTACCAGATCGCGCGCCGCGACGCGATGGTCACGCTGGCCGGCTTCAAGGCCCTGGAACACCACGAGTGACGGCCATGGACAAGGACGCCAACATCTTCGTGGCCGGGCACCGTGGCATGGTCGGCTCTGCGCTGGTCCGGGCGCTGCAGGCCGACGGCTACCGCCACATCATCACGCGCACCCATGCCGAGCTGGACCTGACCGACCAGGCTGCGGTGCGCCGCTTCTTCGCCACCGGCTCGATCGACGTGGTGCTGCTGGCGGCCGCGCGCGTGGGCGGCATTGTCGCCAATGCCTCGCGCCCGGCCTCTTTCCTCTATGAGAACCTGGCCATCGAGACCAACGTGATCGACGCCGCGTTCGACTCTGGCGTGCAGCGGCTGGTGTTCTTCGGCTCGTCATGCATCTATCCGCGCGCCTGCCCGCAGCCGATTCGCGAGGAGTACCTGCTGACCGGCCCGCTGGAGCCGACCAACGAGGCCTACGCCATTGCCAAGATTGCCGGGCTCAAGCTGTGCGAGGCCTACAACCGCCAGTACGGCACGCGCTACCTGTCAGTGATGCCGACCAACCTGTACGGCCCCAACGACAACTATGACCTGACCAACAGCCACGTGCTGCCGGCGCTGATCCGCAAGGCGCACGCGGCGGTAGAGGAGGGCGCGGGCACGCTGGTGGTGTGGGGCACTGGCACGCCGCGCCGCGAGTTCCTGCACGTCGACGACCTCGCCGCCGCGACGCTGTTCCTGTTGCGCCATGAGCACGCCGAGGGCGTGTTCAACGTCGGTGTGGGCAAGGACCTGCCGATCGCCGAGCTGGCCGCGATGGTTGCGGGCATCGCCGGATTTCAGGGGGAGCTCGTGTTCGATACCAGCAAGCCGGATGGCACGCCGCGCAAGCTGCTCGACGTCAGCCGCCTGGCGCGCATGGGCTGGCAGCCGCGCATCGGGCTGGAGGCCGGCATCACGGCCACATATTGCGAGTACAGGAATCGCGCCAGGTCGCTTGCGGAGCCAGCCGCGGCGGCAACACACGTCTGACAGGCACGCAAACGGGGAGGTTCGCCATGCCACATACCGTCACCATCTTCCACAACGTCGTCTGGTCGCGCCACAAGGGCGAGGTCTTCTCGGCACTGCACCGCGACACCGCCGGCGGCCCCATTCGCTACCGGTTCATCCAGATCACCGAAACCGAGTACTACCGCCTGGGCTTCTCCGACGTGGACTACAGCGCCCACCGCTATCCGATGCAATGCCTCTATCACGGCTGCTACGAGGACGTGCCGGTGTGGAAGCTCACGGCGCGCCTCGTGTCGGAGGTGCTGCGCTCCGGCAGCGACCTGATCGTGCTGCCCGGCTACCACCGCCCCGAATACTGGGCGATGCTGCTGGCTTGCATCGTCACCGGCAGGCGCCGCGCGGTGTTCTGCGACTCCACTGGCCGCGACCGCCCGCGCCGGCTGCTGACGTCGATCCCCAAGCGGGTCTTCTTCGGCCTGTGCCATGGCTTTTTCGGCTTCGGCGAGCGCAGCCGCGAATACCTGGTGTCATTGGGCGCCGCACCCGCGCAGGTATTCATCCCGTGCCAGGCTGCCGCGCTGCCGCCCGGCTATAGTGCCGACGCCGCCCTCGCAGCACGTGCGCAGGCACGCACGGAGGGCGAGCCGGTCTTCCTCTACGTGGGCCGCCTCTCGCCCGAGAAGGGCCTGGACACGCTGATCGATGCCTTCGCAGGCCTGCGCCGCGAGTTGCCTGACGCGCGCCTGCGCCTGGTTGGCTCCGGTCCGATGGAAGCAACGCTGCGCGCGCGCTGCACCGAGCTGGGCCTGGGCGACTCGGTGGTGCTGGTCGGCAGCCTCCAGGGCGATGCGCTGTCCGCGGAGTACTACCGGGCCGCCAGTCTGGTGTTGCCGAGCTCCAGCGAGCCGTGGGGACTGGTGGTCAACGAAGCGCTCAACCACGGCTGCCCGACTGTCGCCAGCGACAACTGCGGCTGCGTGCCGGAACTCGTCCACGACGGCGAGACCGGCTTCGTGGTTCCGGCGCGCGATGCCGCCGCGCTGCAAAGCGCGATGACGCGCGCGCTGACCACCTTTGCCGACGCGCCCGCCACCGCCGCGCGCTGTCTCGCCGTGATGCGCCGCTTCGATCCCGCGGCAGCGGCGAGCCACATTGCCCGAGGCTGCGCGACGCTGCTGGCCGGGCGCCGTGTGCGCAGCCGGCCCGAAGCCGCCGACGGACCCGCTGCGCCGGCCCCAGCCGAAGTGACCCGGAGCGGAAGATGAAAATCCTGATCTGCGGGCAAAACTACGCCCCCGAACTGACGGGCACTGGCAAGTACACCGCCGAAATGGCCGAGGCGCTGGCGGAGGCCGGCCACGAGGTACGCGTGGTGTGCGGGCCGCCGTACTACCCCGCGTGGCGGATCGAGCCAGGCTATTCCGGCAGCCGCTATCGCGCCGAGACACTGCGCGGCGTGCGGGTGGTGCGCGTGCCGTTGTGGGTGCCGGGCCAGCCCGGCGCGGCCAAGCGCCTGCTGCACCTGGCGAGCTTTGCGGTGGCGGCGCTGCCGGCAATGGTGCAGCAGGCATTCTGGCGTCCGGACGTGGTCATGGGCATCGCGCCGGGGCTGATGGGCGCACCGGTCGCATGGCTGGCCGGCCGTCTCGCCGGCGCGCGCTGCTGGCTCCACGTGCAGGACTACGAGGTCGACGCCGCGTTCGAGCTGGGCCTGCTGCATGGGGGGCGAATGCGCCGCTTCGCGCTTGCCGTGGAGCGACTGCTGTTGCGCCGCTTCGACGTGGTGTCGAGCATCACGTCGAAGATGGTGGAGACCGCCGCCAGGAAGGGCGTGCTGGCGCCGCGCCTGTTCCTGCTGCCGAACTGGGTCGACACCGACGCCATTCGTCCGCTCGACCGGCCTAGCGCGCTGCGGCAGTCGCTTGGTATCGGGAAGGAGCAGAAGGTGGTGCTGTACGCCGGCAACATGGGCAACAAGCAGGGGCTCGACGTGCTGATGTGCACGGCCGCCGCGCTGGCCGGCGAGCGGGGCATCACCTTCGTCTTCTGCGGCAACGGGCCGGCGCGCGCCGAACTGGAACTGCACTGCGCCGGGCTCGACAACTGCCGCTTCCTGCCACTGCAGCCGGCCGATGCGCTCAACGAGCTGCTCAACCTCGCCGACATCCACGTATTGCCGCAGCGCGGCGGCGCCGCCGATCTTGTGATGCCGTCCAAGCTGACCGGCATGCTCGCCAGTGGCCGCGCGATCGTGGCGATGGCCGAGCCCGGCACCGAGCTGTTCGCGGCGCTGAGAGGGCGCGGCGTGGCGGTGCCGCCGGAAGACGTCGACGCGCTGGCCGGCGCCATCCGCCGCCTGGCGGCCGATGCCGAGCTGTGCGCGGCGCTGGGCGCATCGGCGCGTGCCTATGCGGTCGGCAACCTGTCGGCGCCCGCAGTGCTGGGCCGGCTCGACGCACGGTTGCGTGCCTTGTGCCCGAATGACACCGCGCGGCCGGCCGGCGCGGACCTGGCCCCGGCGCCGCTGCGCGCCGAGGAAGCCGAATAAGGGCGGTGCGAGAGCGCCATGCGACATGACGGAGGCCATCCATGATCCGGACCAAGCAACGCGCACAGCGCCGCCGCCATCGCCCCGGCACGCTGATTCCGCTGGTGGCGGCATTCATTGGCATCACGGCCGGCGCGGGCGCGCTGCCGTACACGGGAGGACGCTCATGTTTACAGGCGAGCCGGGCGCACAGGCGCCGTCGCGGCTGAGGCCGCGTGCCACCCCGGGCGTGGCGGTGCCGGCGGGACCAGCGGCACTGCCCGCGCTGACCAGCCTGCGATTCTTCGCGGCGCTGGTGGTGGTATGCAGCCACTTTGCGCAGATCGGGCTGCTGGCCGTGCCGCAGGCCGTGCAGCGCGCGGTCGACGGTGGCCGCCCCGCGGTGTCGTTCTTTTTCGTGCTGTCGGGCTTCATCCTGACGTGGAACTACCGCCGCCCGCTGGCCACTGGCGGCGCGCCGGCCCGACGCACCTTCTACTCGGCCCGCTTCGCGCGCATCTATCCGGTGCTGGTGCTGTCGCTCGTGCCGGCGCTGCCGGTCACTGCGTGGCTGCTGCATGACGGCGACGCCGCGCTGCTGCGCGAGTGGTACGGCCTTTCCGGCAGCGACGGCGCCAACTTGCGTGCGCTCTGCGCCAGCCTCGTGCTGCAGTTGCTGGCGCTGACCGCGTGGACGCCGTTTGCCGCGCTCAACCAGCCGTGGAACGGTCCGGCCTGGAGCATCTCGTGCGAGGCGTTCTTCTACGCGCTCTTCCCATGGCTGCTGGCGCGCCTGGGCGCCTGCGGCAACCGCGGGCTGGCGGCATGGTGCGTGGCATTGTGGCTGGCGCAGGGGGCATGGATCGCGTGGCTGCAGCATGCGCTGCCGGTGTCGCGCCACGGCTTCCTCGTGGCGCAGTTCCCGCCGACGCACCTGTTCGAATTCGTGCTCGGCATCTGCGCCGCACTGGTCCATGCACGGCATGCAGCAGCCGGCGCGGTACGCGTGCGGGTCGGGCACGTGCTGGCGGTGATTGCGCTGGCGGGCATCGTCGCACTGTCAGTGCTGCAACCGCTGGCGCCGGCGTTTTATATGCAGTCGCCGCTATTCGGCGCCCTGATTGTGGGACTGGCGCTGTCCGGCGGTCCGGCGTTCCTGTCGTGGCGATGGCTGGTCACGCTCGGCGAGGCGAGCTTCGCGCTTTACCTGCTGCACGTGCCGCTCGGCCGGCTGCTGCGCCTGGCCGACGTGCCGGCCGCCGCCGGCTGGCCAGCCCTGGCTGCCGTCGTGGGGATCAGCGTGCTGGTGTTTCGTGGCTACGAGGAGCCGCTGCGCCGCCGCCTGCGCCGGCGGCTGGCGCCCGCCACTCCGTCACTCGCCGTCGCGGCGCAGGGCTAGGGGGACGCAAGGGGAGCCGACACCGTGAACAACCGCTACGCAACCTTCTGGATCTGGCTGGCGCTGTGCCCGCTGGCGGTCGACTTCAAGAGCGTCGACGAGAACGGCAGCCGTCTCACGCAGATCCTGCTGACGGTACCGGCGCTGGGCGCGGCCCTGGTGCTCGCGCTGATCGCGCCGCGCTTCGCGGCCGGCAACCGCTTCAGCGCGCTGGTCATGGCCGCGCTGCTGCTGACCGTGCCGTGCAGCGTGGTGCCGCACGTGCTGCAGGGCAACGACATGGGTAACTACCTGCGCGTGCTACTGCCGTTCATGCTGCTGATGGCCGGCTACCTTGCCACCTGCAGACCGTGGCATGTGAAGCGGGTCGAGCAGATCGAGCTGGCAATGTTCAGCGGCATGGTGGTTTCGCTGCTGTTCGCCTTCGGTTACGGCATGGCGGTGGGCGGCGGTCTGGAGACAGTGCGCTTTCGCATCGTTTCCGTGGTGTTCCTTGCGCTGCAAGGCTTGCTGTTACACGAGATCGTGGTGGCGCGCCGCATCACGCGCTTCAAGCTGCTCCTGTTCCTCGTCTCGCTGGCTATCGAACTGCTGAGCGTCACCCGCAGCCTGCTGGTGGGCACTGCGCTGTTGTTCTGCCTGGCAACGTGGCTGGCGGCACCGTCGCTGCAGCAGTTGCTGCGTTCGCTGGCGCGCACGGTGGTGATCGCGGTGGCGCTGGTGGGCGGGACGGTGGTGATCGGCTCGGCGCTGTTCCCGAGCGTCGCGGCGCACTGGACGCAGCGCCTCCAGGCCGCCAAGGCCACGGCCGCGGGCATGGATCCTACCACGGCCACTCGTCTTGCGGAGATCAAGGACCAGCTCGACCAGGTGCGCTCGAGCCACCTGTCGCTGCTGCTTGGCCGGGGCTACGGGCACAACTACCGCTATTCGCCCGACTACCTGCCTGCACTTGCCGACCAGATGACGAAGGAGGAGTTCTACGCCATCAACGAATGGGCCGCGGGGCACAACTTCTGGGTCTACCAGCTGTTCGCGGGCGGACTCGTGTTCGGGCTGGCACTGCCGCTGATCGTGCTTTACGCGCTGGTGCGCGGCAGCCTGTTCTACCGGCGCTGGCGGCGCGCCGCCCCGGATGCGCCCTTTCTCGCGGTGCTCGGCCGCTCGCTGCTGGTGCTGGCGGCACTCCCGGCCACGTCGATCGGCGGCAACCCGCTCGGGCCGCGTTTCTCGGGACTCGTGTACGGCGTGGCGCTCGGATTGCTAGTGGCCACGCAGCTCCGGCTGGAGCGCATGGCGGTGCGGCGCACCGTGCCCGGCAACGTGCAGCCGGCACAGGCCATGCCGTCGCTTCCCTTGCAAGGACAACGCCCATGAAGCTGCTCCAGCTCCTTCCCTCGCTCGACCCGCAACAGGGCGGTACTACCGAATGCGTGCGGCAGATGTCGCGGCGGCTGGCCGCGCTCGGCCATCACGTGGAACTGGTTACGCTCGATCCGCAGGACGCGCCATGGCTGCGGGACGCAGGTCCTGCCGTGCACGCGCTGGGGCCGTCGCGCGGAGGCTACCGCTACGCGCCGCGGCTGCTGCCGTGGCTGCGCGCAAATGCGGCGCGATTTGACGCGGTGATCGTCAACGGCCTGTGGCAGTACCACGGCTTTGCCGCGTGGATGGCCCTGCGCGGCTCCGGTGTGCCGTACTACGTTTTCCCGCACGGCATGCTCGACCCGTGGTTCCGCACGCAACATCCGCTCAAGCACCTGAAAAAGTGGCTGTATTGGCCGTGGGCCGAGTACCGGGTACTGCGCGACGCACGCACGGTGATGTTCACCGCCGAGGAGGAGCGGCTGCGCGCGCGCGAGTCATTCTGGCTGTACCGCGTGCGCGAGGCCGTGGTGAGCTTCGGCACGGCCTGGCCGCCGCTGGACGACGGCAGGCTGCGCGAGGCCTTTCTTGCTGCCTGCCCGGAGCTGCGGGGAAAACGGCTGCTGCTGTTCCTTGGCCGCATTCATCCCAAGAAGGGTTGCGACCTGCTGATCGAGGCCTTCGCCCGCGTGGCCGGTACCGATCCCTTCCTGCATCTTGTCATGGCCGGCCCGGACGGCCACGGCGCGGCCCAATGGGGGCCCACGCTACGGGCACGCGCGGAGGCACTTGGCGTGGGCGCGCGCGTGAGCTGGCCAGGCATGCTGCGCGACGACATGAAGTGGGGTGCGTTTCATGCCAGCGACGCCTTCGTGCTGCCCTCGCACCAGGAGAACTTCGGCATTGCCGTGGCCGAGGCACTTGGCTGCGGCGTGCCGGCGCTGGTGTCGACGCGGGTCAACATCTGGCGCGAGCTGGTGCGCAACGGCGCGGGCATGAGCGCGATCGACACCGTGGATGGCACCGAATCGATGCTGCGGCGCTGGCTGGCCACCGAGCCGGCCGAGCGCGAGGGCATACGTGTGCGGGCCCGCGTGGCCTTCGCGCGGCATTTCACCGTCGAAGCGATGGCGGCCGACGTCCTGCGCGTGGTGCAGGGCGGGCCGGTGCCTTTCGCCGGCAGCGGCCCGGCCACGGCGGCGGGCCTTCACCTTCAGAGCCTGGGCAAGCGGGAGCGGTAATGTTCATCGATACAAGAAAAGTCGAGTCGGACAGTATTGTCCAAACAACGGTCTGCATCATTGGTGCCGGCGTGGCCGGCATCACGCTCGCGCTGGAACTGCAGCGTGCGGGCATTGCCACATGCCTGCTGGAGAGCGGTGGCTTCAAGCCTGACGACGAGACGCGCGACCTGTACCGGGGCGAAAACATCGGCCTGCCGTACACTTTCGCCGACGGCAGCCGCAGCCGCTACCTCGGCGGCAGCAGCAACTGCTGGGGCGGCTGGTGCCGGCCGCTCGACCCGTGGGACCTGGAGCGGCGCGACTGGGTGCCAAACAGCGGCTGGCCGTTCGGGCTCGACACACTGACGCCGTACTACCAGCGCACCCACGATGTGCTGAAGCTGGGTCCCGACAACTTCGACCCGGCCTGGTGGGAGGCTGCCATTGGCCGCACCGACGTGCGGCGCCTGCCGCTCACCGGAGGCAAGATCCGCGACACCATTTCCCAGTTCAGCCCGCCGGCGCGCTTCGGCAAGCTGTACCGGGAGGCGCTGTCGCAGGCGCACCGTGTGCGCGTCTATCTGTACGCCAACGTGGTGTCGATCGATACCAATCCCGACGCCACCGCCGTCACGCAGGTCGCGGTGCGCACGCTCAGCGGGCGCAGCATGAAAGTGGCCGCACATGTTTTCGTGCTGGCTGCCGGCGGCATCGAGAACGCGCGCCTGCTGCTTGCGTCGAACCACACCCAGCCTGTCGGCCTCGGCAACGGCAACGACCTGGTGGGACGCTATTTCATGGACCACCCGCGGCTGATGTCCGGCGACGTACGCTTCCGGCGGGATTGGGCGCGCAACAAGCTCTACGACATCAAGTACCACTACCAGAACGCGGCGGTCAGCGCGCACGGCCAGCACATCTCGTCGCAGTTTGCGCTGCAACCCGAGGTGCTGCGCCGCGAGGGCCTGCTCAACTCGCGCGTGTGGTTCTTCTCGACGTTCTACGGCGAGGGCAGCGCCGGTGCCGAGGCGCTGATCCGCGCCAAGCAGGCGCTGCTGAAGAAAGACCAGCCCGGCTACCGCCCGGCGCGCGACATACTCACCATGCTTCGACATCCGGTCGACACGGCCGGCTTCGGGCTCACGCGCCTGCTGCAGCCGCGCGCGCTGATCGCGGGCGTGCGCATGCAGGCAATCGTCGAGGCCGAGCCGGACCCGGAAAGCCGGGTCACGCTGTCGGACCAGCGCGACGCACTCGGCCTGCCGCGCGTGCGCGTGTCATGGAGGCTCGGCGCACGCGTGCAGCGCACCTTCGACCGCACCTTCGCGCTGCTGGCCGAGGAGCTGGAGCGCAGCGGAGTGGCCGACGTCACGCTTGATCCGCCCATCGAGGGCCACGCGTGGCCGGCGCAGCTCGAAGGCACGTGGCACCACATGGGCACCACGCGCATGCACGTGTCGCCGCGACAGGGCGTGGTCGATCCGGACTGTCGCGTGCACGGCATCGGCAATCTCTATATCGGCGGCAGCTCGGTGTTTCCCACCGTGGGCGCCAATTTCCCGACCATCACCATCGCGGCGCTGGCGCTGCGACTGGTCGACCACCTGGTTGCACGCCTTGGCACGGCGGGCGACGGCCTGGGCCGCACCGCCATGCCCGCGCGCGTCACGGACCGACAGGAAGCGCAGGTGCTGGCGTTCGCCGAGCCCGCTTCCGTTGCCGAGCGGGATCCCGCCTGACTTCATCACAAGGAGCACAGACCCATGACCACGAGGATGCTTGCGGTACTGCTGTCGGCCACGCTGCTGGCCGCATGTTCGTGGGCGCCGGGACCGGCGCTCGACGGCAGCCGGCTGGAAGACAACATGCGCGCCAAGACCGGCGCCGAGACCTACCCGGTCAGGCTTATCACCGCTGACGTGGTGCGCGCACAGGTCGACGCGGTGGCAGAAACCAACAGCAAGCAGTCGCCCGCACGCGGCGTCGACCTGCGGGCCAGCATCGAGCGGTACGAGTACCGCATCGGCCCCCAGGACATGGTCGGCGTGATGGTGCTGTACAACCCGCAACTCAGTTCCAACGCGCCACCGCCGGGGGCCGCCGTGGCCGCGGTGCAGACGGCGGAGGCGGCGCAGCCGGCAGTGCCGCTCGACCAGAACGGCTTTCGCGTGTCGCGCAGCGGCGAGATGTACTACCCGCCGGTGGGCGTGATGCGTGTGGGCGGGTGCACCGTGGAAGAGGTGCGCGCGATGATTGTTAGGGCGCTGTCGCGCGATATCCGGGATCCGCGCGTGGATGTGCGCGTGCTGTCGTTCCGCAATGGACGCGTCGACGTGACCGGCATGGTGCGTAATCCTGGTTCGCTATCGATGACCGACGTGCCGCTGACGATGATCAACGCCATCGCGCGCAGCGGCGGCACGCTGCCTGAGGCCGACGTGCAACGCGTGCGGCTCACGCGCGGCCAGCAGGTGTATGAGATGGATCTGGAGAACCTGATCGCGCGGCGCGAAGGCGAGAGCGATTTCCTGCTGCAGGCCGGCGACGTGGTCAGCGTGCCCGATCGCCTCGGCAGCCGCATCTTCGTGCTGGGCGAAGTGGCCAAGCCAACTTCGCTGCTGATGACGCGCGGCCGCCTGACGCTGGCCGACGCGCTCACCGGGGTCAACAGCATCGACGTACGCTACGCCGACCCGCGGCAGGTCTTCGTGGTGCGCGGCATGCGCGACAACCCGACCCGGCCCGAAGTCTACCGGCTCGACATGAGCCAGGTTGACGCGCTGCTCCTGTCGACGCAATTCCGGCTGGAGCCGCTCGACGTAGTGTATGTCGGCACGTCCGACGCGGTGCGCTTCAACCGCGTGCTGGAGCAGATCACACCGACCATCCAGACGCTGTTCTTCACGAAGGAACTGGCGCGCTGAAGGACATTCGCCACATTCATTGTTTGTCTGACGGGGAGCCGACATGAACCTGCAGGGAATCACATCACAGGTAAGCCTGATACTGGCACCACTGGGGCCATCTGACTGGGAAGTGCTGTCTCCCGGCCTCGAACTGGTGCGGCTGCGTGCCGGGCAATTGCTGAGCGATGCTGGCCAGCGCATCCGGCATGTCTACTTCCCGAAATCGGCCGTGGTGGCGGTGTCGTCGCTGACGCCGGATGGCGAGGGCATCGAGGTGGCGGTGGTGGGGCACGAAGGACTGGTTGGTCTGCCGGTACTTACCGGAGGAGACACCATGCCCTACCGTATCGAAGTGCGCTGCACCGGCTTCGCTTACCGGCTGCCCGCGCATGATATGCGCGAGGCCTTTCGCCGCTTGCCGGTGCTGCGGCGGCAGTGCCTGCTCTTTGTGCAGGCACTGCTGACCCAGGTTGCGCAGACGGCTGTCTGCAACCGCCATCACAGCCTGCAGGAACAGCTGTGCCGCTGGCTGCTGCTGACGCTGGACCGGATGACAGTGAACGAACTGGCCATTACACAGCAACAGATCGCGTACGCGCTGGGCGTGCGCCGCGAGGCGGTGGCCGTGGCGATGGGGCGGCTTTCCGATCTCGGGCTGATCCGCCATAGCCGGGGGCGCATTGCGGAATTCGACCGCCAGGGGCTGGAGCGGCTCGCCTGCGACTGCTATCGGCAAGTGCGCAGCGAATATGAGCGCCTGCTGCCGCCCGCGGCGCCGGACATGACGGACAGCTTGCGCCAGTACGATCTGCCGGGTGCCGGTGAGGACCGGGGAGATCCGCTTGCCCGGTTCGTTCATCTAGCCGATTCGGGGAGTTGCTGATGCACGCCGCCTCAAGGATTGCCACGCCATTCCGTGCCCTGCGGTGGCGCGGCCAGGATGCTGGAGCCGTCGCGATGTGCGCCGCGCTGGCCGCCACGGGCGCGCTGGCGGCTGCGCTGTACGCGTGGTCGCTGCCATCGGTGTATGAGGCGGACGCCCGCGTACGCTTGCTGGGCGCCGACATGGTCCCCTGGCGCGACAGCGCCGGCGGGGCCGTCACGCTGGAACCGCGTCTGTTGACCAGCCGCTCCATGCTGGCGCCAGTGGTGCGGGCGCAGCGCCTCGACATCGAGGCCGCACCGCTCAGGATGCCGTGGCTGGCGAGCGCCTGGTCCCTGGTTGCCCGGCCCGGGGCCGCCGGTCTGGTGCCAGCGCCCGGGGTGGCCCCGGCTGGTTTCGCGTGGGGCGGGGAGGACATTGCCGTAGATCGCTTCGATGTGCCGGAGGCCATGCTCAACCAGCCATTCATCGTCGAAGTCGACGGCGCCGGTCATTTCCGTTTGTTGGGGCCGGACGGGGCCGTGCTGCTGCACGGGCGTATCGGCGAGACCGTCCAGACCGCGGGCGTGTCGATCCATGTCGGGCGGCTCGTGGCGCGTCCTGGCACGCGTTTCACGCTCGTGCGCCGCGACGCCGCGGGCGCGGTTGCGGAGCTCGTCCGTGCGCTGACCGTCGTGTCGGAAAGGCGCGACATGGCCCCCGGCACGGCTGCCGCTTCGTCCTCCGGTTCTGCCGGCGTTGCCGGCGACGAACTGCGTATTGCCTGGCGCGATGCCGACCCGCGTCGCGCCAGCACTGTGGTCAACGCGGTGGCCGACGCCTTCATTGCCGCGCTGGTGCGCCAGCGCAACGAGCAAGCATCGCGCACGCTGGCGTTCGTCGAAAGCGAGCTGCCGCGCGTACGCGCCGAGCTGGAGCAGGCCGAACGTGCGCTTGCCCGCCACCGCGCACGGGCCGGCTCGCTGGCGCCGAGCCAGGAGGCGCAGTCCTACCTGAGCGGCAGCATCGAGTACCAGCGCCAGATCACGGCGCTGCGCATGGAGCGCGCGCGCCTGCTGCGCCGCTATACGCCCGAGAACCAGGAAGTGCGCGCGATCGACGATCAGATCGAGCAACTTCGGCAGGACCGGCGCGGCCTCGATGGCCGTTTGCAGAACCTGTCGGAAGCGGAGCGCGACCAGGTCGCGCTGGCGCGCGACGTCAGGGTGGCCGAGGAAACCTATATGACGCTGCGCCGGCAGGCCCAGTGGCTCGGGCTGGCCGAGAGCGACGCGGTCAGCAACGTCCAGCTTCTCGACCGCGCCGTGCCGCCGATGGTGCCGGCGGGGCCGCCGCGCGCGGCGATCACGGCCGGTGGCGCGGCAATCGGCCTTCTGCTCGGGCTGGCGGTGGCGACGGTGCGGCGCAGGCTGGCCACGGGCGTGTCGAGCGCGGCAACGGTAGAGGCGGGATTGGCGCTGCCGGTGGTCTGCGAAGTTCTCTTCAGTCGCGAGCAGCGCAGCCTGGACCTGCGAACGGGCACGCCACGGCATTTGCCGGCGCTGGCCGACGCTGCGGCGAAGCGCCGGACGGAGCCGGACGGCCAGGCCGATGGAGGGGCCCAGGCGTGTGGATACGACCAGTTCCTGCTGGCACGGCAGCATCCCACCGCGCTTGCCGTCGAATGCCTGCGCACGCTGCGCACGGCGCTGCGTCTCGGCCTGCTGGCCGAGGGGCGCCGCACGGTGGCCGTAACCAGCCCAGGCGCCGGAGCCGGCAAGACGTTCGGGGCGGTCAACCTGGCCGTGCTTGCCGCTGATGCCGGCATGCGCGTGCTGCTGGTCGATGCCGACCTGCGCCGCGGCGCGGTGGCGCGCCATTTCGGCGTTGCTGGCGCGCCGGGGTTGTCGGACGTGTTGGCTGGCCGGGCGAGCGTCGCCGATGCGGTTTGCCCCGGCGGTACGCCTGGCCTGTGGCTGCTGGTGGCCGGCACGCCGCCATCGAATCCGTCCGAACTGCTGACGAGCCCGCGCCTGCGCGAAATGATGACTGCCGGCGCGGGACGCTTCGACCTTGTGCTGGTCGACACACCTGCCGTGCTGTCGGTGTCGGATGCGATGCTCGTTTGCAACGTGACGTCCGCCACGCTTCTGTTCCTGCGCGCGGGCCAGACGTCCGAGTCCGACGCCGCCGAGGCCCTGCGCCAGCTCGGCCGGGCAGGCGCGCACGTGGTGGGCAGCATACTCAACGGCGTCAGCGAACGGGCCGCGGGCCGCGTGCATTGCGAGGAAGCGCGACGGCTGATGCGCGTCAGCGGGGCCGTGCAGGTAGCACCGCAGCCGTGAAGCGGTCGCGAGATGGAATCGCGGCGCGGGTGAAGGATATCAACAGTGGCGGGAGAAAAGCAATGAAGCGAAGTCATGCCTGGGCGCTCATGCTCGGGCTGGTGTTGGTACTGATGATCGGCACCCAGATGCCGGGCGGCCTGCGAGATCATATCGAGCGCAGCCTGCACGCGCCGATCCCGCTGTCGTCGCTGGCGCATTTCGTGTTGTTCACCGGCATGTCGTGCTTGTTGGCCGTGCGACCGATCCGGTGGCCGCCGCGGCGCATCGGCGCCTGCATGCTGGGGCTGGCGGTACTGACCGAGGTGCTGCAGATATTCGCCATCAACCGGCATCCGCGCCTGCTCGACATCGGCATTGACATGGCGGGCTTTGCCGCAGGCGTGGCGCTGTCCGTCTGCTTTGCCAAGGCACCAGGGGCCGAGGGCCGCCCGGCAGAGATGCGCTCCCGGGAGGCGCGCCATGGCTGAGACCCTGCTGCTGACCGGCGCCACCGGCTATATCGGCTCGCACACCTGGGTGGCGCTGCTTGATGCCGGATATGACGTGATCGGTCTCGACAATCTGAGTAACAGCTGCCGCGAGGTGGTCGGGCGTATCGGCGCGATCACCGGACGCAGGCCGCATTTCATCGAGGGTGATGTGCGCGACCGCGCGCTGCTGGCGCGGCTGTTCGATCGGCTGCCCATTGCCGGCACGATCCATTTCGCCGCGCTCAAGGCGGTGGGCGAGTCGGTGGCCGACCCGCTTGCCTACTACGACAACAACCTGAGCGGCCTGCTTACTGTCTGCGCGGCAATGCGGGAGGCGCAGGTGCGCCGGCTGGTGTTCAGTTCATCCGCGACCGTTTACGGGGATCCGGCGAGCGTGCCCATTGCCGAGTCTTTCCCGCTGTCGGCGACCAATCCCTACGGCCAGACCAAGCTCGCCGGCGAGCAGATCCTGCGCGACCTGGAGCGCTCAGATTCCTCGTGGCAAATCGCCTATCTGCGTTACTTCAACCCGATCGGCGCTCATCCGAGCGGTTTGATCGGCGAAGACCCCGACGGCATCCCCAACAATCTCGTCCCTTATGTTGCCCAAGTCGCAGCGGGCCGCCGCGCACAGCTGCTGGTCTTCGGCGGCGACTACCCGACGCCGGATGGCACCGGTGTGCGCGACTACCTCCACGTCTGCGACCTCGCTGAGGGCCACGTGGCAGCGCTGGCCTACCTGCGCCGCGAGAACGGTGGGCTGACGGTCAACCTCGGGACCGGACAGGGCTACAGCGTGCTGGAAGTGGTCAAGGCGTACCGGCAAGCGAGCGGGCGTCCGGTGCCCTACGAGATCGTGGCGCGCCGGCCAGGCGATATTGCCGCCTGCTATGCCGACCCGTCGCTTGCCACAAAGCTGCTCGGGTGGCGTGCGCGATACGGGCTGGACCGGATGTGCGAGGACTCGTGGCGGTGGCAGGCGCGGAATCCACACGGGTTCAGGACGTTGGCTGCGGGCTGAAAGGAGACCGCGCCAAAGTGAGGGATGGCCGGGCTTCGGAGACGTGTGGGGCTGAACAAGGGCCTTCTCTTGCGACCGGTTTCTAGCGCTCTCGCAGCCGATGCACCAGGCGGTCGCCACTTGCCTGGACGACCGTGACCAGCGCAATGAGGATCACGATGACGACCGCCATCACGGTGGTATCGAAACGTTGGTAGCCATACCGGATCGCAAGATCGCCAAGTCCGCCCGCGCCAACCGCGCCGGCCATGGCTGAGGCACCAATCAGAGAAACGACGGTGATGGTAACGCCGCCAACGATGCCAGGCAGCGCTTCCGGCAGCAGCACGTGCAGCAGGATATGCCGGCGTCGGCAGCCCATGGCCTGCGCGGCCTCGACCAGGCCCGTATCGACCTGGCGCAGGCTGATTTCCGCAATGCGTGCAAAGAACGGCGTGGCGCTGACCGCCAGCGGCACCACCGCGGCCCAGACGCCGATGGTCGCACCGACGACCAGACGCGTGAACGGCAGCAGCGCCACCAGCAGCACGATGAACGGCGTGGCGCGGAAGCTGTTGACCACGCTGCCGAGCACGCGATGCAGGCGCGGCGCCGGCCGCATGCCATCGGGAGCGGTGACCATGAGCACTAGCGCGAGCGGCACACCCGCCAGCACGGCAATGGCGGCCGATGCGCCGACCATTGTCAGCGTATCGAGAAATCCTTGCCAGAGGCGTTCAATAAGAATCGGCGACATAGCCTAGTGTTTTCACGTGTGGGGAAAGGGGAGAGCGCAGCGAATCCGGATCCGTGCCGGCGCCCGCCAGCGACCACAGCAGGCGGCCTTGCGTGTGGCCCTGGATGCGGTCCAGGCTGCCGTGCAGCAGCTGTGCGCCCGTGCCGAGTCCGGCGGCCAGGCTGGCGAGATCCGGCACGTGCTCGCCGCTGCTGGCATAGTG
The DNA here is from genome assembly GCF_057798915.1 of Cupriavidus sp. 22TCCZM01-5. Classification (NCBI taxonomy): domain Bacteria; kingdom Pseudomonadati; phylum Pseudomonadota; class Betaproteobacteria; order Burkholderiales; family Burkholderiaceae; genus Cupriavidus; species Cupriavidus sp. 22TCCZM01-5. Next base: position 26,356 of record NZ_JBYOJR010000013.1, on the reverse strand, counting down.
CAGTTCGGCGATGCGCCGGTGCGGCCCCGCCGGCGGCTCGGGCAGCAGCCGCGCGACGATGTCTTGCGGCAGTTCCGGTGTCAGCGGCGCCAGCAGCGCCTGCGTCGCCGCGTGTTGCGGCTGGCCGAATACCTGCCATACGGGCCCAGCTTCGGCAATGGCGCCGCACTCCAGCACCAGCACCTGGTCGCAGATTTCGCGGATCACGCGCATCTCGTGCGTGATCAGCACGATGGTGAGCCCGAGGCGCCGGTTGATGTCGCGCAGCAACTGCAGGATCGATTGCGTGGTTTCAGGATCCAGCGCGGATGTGGCTTCATCGCACAGCAGGATCTCGGGGTGGTGTACGAGCGCGCGCGCAATGCCGACACGCTGCTTCTGTCCGCCCGACAGGCGGCCGGGATAGGTATCGTGCTTGCCTTCGAGGCCAACCAAGGCGAGCACCTCGTCCACGCGCCGCGCAATGGCGTCGCGCGGCACGCCGGCTACCTTCAGCGGCAGCGCCACGTTTTCGCGCACCGTCTTGGCCGAAAGCAGGTTGAAATGCTGGAAGATCATGCCGATACGGCGGCGCAGTGCCACGAGTCCGTTTTCGTCGAGCGTCGCGATATCCTGCCCGTCGACCAGCACGCGTCCATCCGTCGGAGCCTCGAGCCGGTTGATCGTGCGCAGCAGCGTGGATTTTCCGGCGCCGCTGCGCCCGATAATGCCGAAGATGCCGCCGCGCGGTATTTCAAGATCGATGTTGCTGAGTGCCTGGACGACACCGGCGCCGCTCGCATAACGCTTGCTCATGCGTTCGAAGCGAACGGCGCCGGTCGCAGTCCGCGCATGGCCCTCACACGTGGCGGTGGCGGCGTCGGAGCGTGTCGCGACGGGCAGGAGCCCGCGGCGCAGCAATGCAGTGGTCATGCTCATGGCAGTCCCTTGTCTGTCACGGCTGCGCCTTGAGCCACGGCAGGCTGTACAGCTTGTCGTTGTTGGCGTAGGACGTGCCGAGCTGCTTGCGGACCGCTGGCGAGTCCTGGTAGATCTTCACGAAGCGCGCCACGCGCGGATCGGCGGCGTTGTCTTCGCGCGTGACGAAGCGGATCGCGAAATACGTATCGTCGATGCCCGAGTACAGCAACCCGGCACCGGCCACCTGGGCCTTGCCGGCGTTGACGAAGTGCGCGGGGTAGCCCTGCGCCAGGTCTACGTCGTCCAGCGCGCGGACCAGTTGCGGTCCCTCTATCTCGATCAGCTTGAGCTTCTTCGGATTCGCGACGATGTCGTTGACGCTGCCTTTTGCGCCCACGCCGTCGCGCAGCTTGACGAGGCCAGCCTTCTGCAGCAGCAACAGGCCGCGGCCCTGGTTGACCGGATCGCTCGCCACGCCGACGCGCGCGCCTTCCTTCAGCTCGTCGAAGCGCTTCACGTGGCTCGAATACAAGCCGATGTTCGGCAGTACGCCGAGCGCCACGCTGCGGAACTTGTAGCCGCGTTCCTTGACGGCGTTGTCGAGGAACGCCTGGTGCTGGAAGTAGTTCACGTCGAGGTCGCCGGACGACAGCGCGACATTGGGCGTGGTCCAGTCCGTGAACTCGACGACCTTTACATCGAGGCCCTGCTTGCGCGCTTCGGCGGCTGCTACTTCGACTGAGTCAGCGAGTGCGCCCGGTGTGACACCGATGCGCAACGGCGCGGCATGGACGGCCGGCAGCAGCGCCAGCGAAGCAAACAGGGCGGCAACGGTGGCCGGCAGGAGGCGGGAGATCTTCATGGTGTCAGTTGTCAATGCGGAAAAGGGAGGCGTGCGTCATGCGTGACGGAATGCGTCGGCCGCGTGGCGCGCCGGCAACCGGTCGCCTTCGGCGAACAGCTTGCGCCGCAGCGTGCCGTCGGCATACGCGGTCTTGTAGCGGCCACGCTCCTGCAGTGCGGGGACGACGAGGTCGACGAAGTCCTCGTAGCTCTCCGGCACCACGGTGCGGCTCAGATTGAAACCATCGATGCCGGTCTCGTCGACCCATTCGGCGAGCGTGTCGGCCACCTGCGACGGGTCGCCGACGATGGCCGGGTAGCGTCCGCCCAGCTCGAACAGGTCCAGCAGCTTGCGGCGCGTCCAGCCATGCTGGGCGGCGGCTTTCGTTGCCGATTCGATGGCGTTGCCGCCTTCATAGTTCACGGGGTCGTCGAGCCCGTAGCGCGCGAAGTCCACGCCGGTGCTGGCCGCGAAATGGGCGAGTCCCGCCTCGCGGCTCGCATAGTCGCGATACTCGGCATGCCTGGCGCGCGCCTCGGCCTCGGTGCGGCCCGTGACCACGGCTGCGCCCATGAAGACCTTGACGTCGTCCGGACGTCGTCCGGCAGCCACGAGCTGCTCGCGCAGCGCGGACACCGTCTTGCGCGCCGCTTCCTTGTTCGGCGGGGAAATGAATACGCATTCGGCGTGGCGTGCGGCAAAGCGCTGGCCCCGGCCCGAACTGCCGGCCTGGAACAGCACAGGTGTGCGCTGCGGCGATGGTTCGGACAGGTGATAGCCGTCCACCTTGTAGTAGCGCCCGCTGTGGCTTATCTTGCGCACCTTCGCCGGATCGGCGAACACGCGCGCGGCCTTGTCGCGCAGCACGGCGTCGTTCCGCCAGCTGCCTTCCCAGAGTTTGTAGAGCACGTCGAGAAACTCGTCGGCGCGGTCGTAGCGCTCGTCGTGGGCGAGCTGTCCTTCGAGGCCCATGGCGCGCGCCGCGCTGTCGAGGTAGCCGGTCACGATGTTCCAGCCGACACGCCCGCGCGTCAGGTGGTCCAGCGTGGAAAACCGGCGCGCCAGCAGGTACGGCTGCTCATAGGTCAGGTTCACCGTGACCCCGAAGCCAAGGTGCCTGGTGGCCGCGGCCATGGCGGGGACGAGAAGCAGCGGGTCGTTCACCGGAAGCTGGATAGATTCCTGCAGCGTGACATCGACGTTGCCGCGGTACACGTCATAGACGCCGACGATGTCGGCGATGAACAATCCGTCGAACAGGCCGCGTTCGAGCGTGCGCGCCTGGTCCACCCAGTACTCCAGTGTGTTGTACTCCGCCGAGCGGTCGCGCGGGTGCGTCCACAGCCCGTGGTTGATATGCCCCACGCAGTTCATGTTGAACGCGTTGAGCAGGATCTGCTTGCGCTGTCCATGGTTCGCCATCAGATCGCTCCATGCCGCGGCGGCAGCTTGTCATTGAGATGGAAGTTGCCGACCGCGTGGTATTTCCAGCGAACCGGATCGTGCAACGTATGCGTGCGCGCGTTGCGCCAGAAACGGTCCAGGCCCTGGTTGTCGAGCGTGGCGGACGTGCCGCCCAGCTCGAACAGCCGCGTGCCGGCAAGCAGCGATGCGGTTGTCGTGAGCGCACGCGCGGCAGCAACGGCCAGCGACGCCTGCGCGACGGTCTGTTCGTCGGCCACCTGCTGCGCGGCATCGGTGGCACGGCCGGCGCGGCGCACGAGTGCTTCGGCGGCGCGCAGCCGTACCTGGACCTCCCCAAGCTGGTGCAGCGTCAGCGGGTCGTCCGCCGCGCGTGCTACGCCGGCATCGATCCACGGCCGTGCGTGGTCGCGCAGGAACGGCAGCGTGGCTGCCAGCGCGCCACGGCCGATGCCGAGGTCGATCGCCGCATGCAGCAACTGGGCAAAGGGACCGATGGTCGTGGGCCGCTCGAACGGGGCGAGGAACGGCATCACCCAGTCAGCCTCGACGCGTACGTTCTCGAACGTCACCGAGCCGCTGCCGGTGACGCGCTGGCCAAAGCCGTCCCAGTCATCCGTAATGCCGACACCGGCGGCCGTGCGCGGCACAAACGCGAGCCACGTGACTTCGCGTCCGGCTTCCTCGGCCACTACTAGTGTGGGAATCCAGTGCGCATACAGCGCGCCGGTGCAATAGAACTTCTTGCCATCGATGCGGAAGCCGTCGCCGTCTGGCGTGAGCCGCGTGCGGCGGCGGAAGTCCTTGTGGCCGATCTCGGCCAGTGCGTTGCCGAAGCGCTCGCCGGCCAGTGCGCGGGCATAGAAGAATGCCTGCTGCGCTGGCGTGCCGCCAACACGCAGCACCTCCAGCGCATAAAAGTGGTTCTGCGGAATCTGCCCGAGCGAGCCATCCGCGGCAGCGATGATGGCGATGACCTCCGCCAGCGTGGTGTTGGACACGCCCGCGCCACCGTATTCGCGCGGCACGGTGATGCCCCACAGGCCGCTGGCGCTGAAGGCTTCCAGTTCCTCCCAGGGCAGGCGCCGTTCGCGGTCGCGCTGGGCCGCTCCGGGCGCAAAGTGTGCGGCCAGCCGGCGCGCAATGGCGATCGCTTCGGCGTCGTCGCGGACAAGATGCGGAACCACGGCAGGCGCGGGCGCTGGCTGCGCCCGTCCATCGGCGGGCGGCGGATTGAAAAGCAACGACATATCAGTTCCAGGAGTGCCGCTTGGGCAGCGCGTTGTTCAGGTAGTAGTTGCCGATCAGGTGCAGCTTCCAGCGCACCGGATCGTGCAGCGTGTGCGTGCGCGCATTGCGCCAGTGGCGGTCGAGGTTGTGCCCGGCGCGGGTGGCGGAAGAACCGGCCAGCTCGAACAGCTTCTCGCTGGCCTGCAGCGCTGCTTCGGTGGTCAGCACCTTGGCCTCGGCCACGGCGACCGAGGCCTGTGCGCTGCTTGCCTCGGTGACCGGCTGCTCGGCGATGGCATCGAGCGTCAGCGCGGCTTCACGCAGCACTTCGCGCGCGGCTTCGAGATCGATCGCCAGGCGGCCAACGTCGCCGATCAGGTGCGGATCTTCGCTCGCACGCGCGACGCCTGCATCGATCCACGGACGCGCGTGCTGGCGCACGAACGCAATGGCATCGTCGAACGCGGCCTGTGCGATGCCGAGATCGATCGCGGCCTGGATCAGTTGCGAGTTCGCGCCGTAGAGGCCGGGCTGGTCAGCCAGCTGCCACACGGGGATCACGTCGTCCTCGGCGACTGCGACGTGGTCGAACACCACCGTGCCGCTCGCCGACGTGCGCTGGCCGAACGACGACCAGTCGTCGACCACGGTCAGGCCGGCGGCATTGCGCGGTACCCAGACCTGGACCGCGCGACCCTCATCGTCGAGTGCGCGCGTTGGCACGCGGTGCGCGAACAGCGCGCCGGTGGAGTAAAAGCGTGTGCCGCTCAGGCGCAGCCCTTGCGCCGTGCGACGCAGGCGCGTGGTGCCATCGAGGATGGTCGGGCTTTCCGTGGAGCGCCGCTCGGGCCCGGCATTGCCGAGGCGTTGCCCGGCCAGCACCTCCGCGTAGAAGCGGCGCTTCTGGGCCTCCGTTCCCGCTTCGCGCAGCACGCCAAGCAGGCCGAAATGGTTCTGCGGAATCTGGCCCAGCGATGCATCGGCGGCGCTGAGGATCGCAAATACCTCGGCCAGCGTTGCATAGGAGACGCCGGCACCGCCGTAGGCTTTTGGTACGGTGATGCCTCCCAATCCGCTTTCGGACCAGCGGTCGAGTTCATCCCATGGCAGGATGCGTTCACGATCGCGCATCGAAGCGCCTGCACGGAATATCTCGGCGAGCGCGCGTGCCGCGTCGGTGGCTTCTGCGTCGTCGCGGATGCGTCGTACGCTTGCTGGATCGGGCAGGACGGGTTCGCGCCCCGCAGCGGCGGGCAGCTTGGCTGCGTAGATATCGGAGAGATCGGTCATGACAAGTCGGAGGATGCTTTGCACCAGGCATGGTGGTGTCTCGCATCGAAAAGGGCTGACGATTGATTGGAGCATGCGCGTCCACGGCTTTCCCACGAATATTTCCGAGGATGCTTAGAAGGGTGGCTGCGGTGACTGTGCGGTGGTTGATGGCGTAGAACCCACGAATGTTTGCTCCCTCTCCGGCTAGCGGGAGGGAGCGAACATTCGGCGCGCGGTTTGTCAGGCGGCCCGCGTACCGACCGACCAGTAATACGTCGGCGCCGTGCCGTTGATCGCATGGTCGCCGACGATTCGTGCCTTGTAGATGGCCGGGTTGTGCGAGGCCAGCGTGCGTGCGTTGCGCCAGTGGCGGTCGAGCTGGTGCGCGGCGTCGAGCGCGGAGGCCCCGCCGACGTCGAACAGCCGGCTGGCCGCGCCGAGGACCAGGTCGAGCATGCCGACCTGGGCGCGCGATGCATCGAGTTCGACGTCCTGCAGGAGGGCATCCGGCACCACCTCGCCGCGCTGGCGCAGTGCATCGATCTGATCGAGCTTCGCGGCAACGGCACTGACCGTTGCCTGTGCGACAAAGGCGACGCCGGACAACTGGCCGACTACCTGCTGCACGAGCGGGTCTTCCGCCGCCGTCGCCGCGCTGCCATTGCTGTACACGCGTTTGCGCAGCCGCACGAACGCGGCAGCGTCGCGCTCGATGGCGCGCGCGATGCCGGCCAGCGTGGCCAGGTGTACGAGTTGAAAGCACGCTGTGACCGTGGTCGGGTCCGTGCGCGAGAACGACAGCACGTGCTCGTCGGGAACCGCAACGTCGAGAAAACGCGTCGTGCCCGATGCGCTCAGGCGCTGGCCGAAGCCATGCCAGTCGTCCAGCCGGTCGACGCCTGCCGCATCGGCCCGTACCAGTACATAGGCTGGGCTGCCGTCATCGGTGCGGGTGGCCGACACGGCGATCCAGTCCGCATACAGCGTGCCGGTGCTGTAGTACTTCTCTCCGTCGAGGCGCCAGCCTCCGGCGCCGTCCGGCGCGAGTGTCGTGCGGTACCGGCCGAGCTGGCCGTCGCCGCGCTCCATCGCGGCGTTGCCGAACATGACGCCCTGCGCCGCGAGCCGAAGCCACGGCGCGCGCCGTGCCGGCGCGATCTCGGCATGCAGCCGTTCGATGAAGCCGAAGTGCGCGCGCAGGATCTGCGGCAGGTTGGAGTCGGCCGCGCCCAGTTCGATCAGCAGCGCATACATCTGCGACGCGGAAGCACCAAGGCCGCCATGCTCGCGCGGCACGCGTAGTGCACCGAAGCCTGCGTCGCGCAGCAGTGCAACCGCGTCGTGGGCCAATGTGCGTGTGCGTTCGCGTTCGAGTGCGCCGGCAGCGATCTGCGCGAACACCGGACGAAAGCGCTCGGCGAGAAATGAGAACGTCGGTGCCGCGTGAGCGGAAGGTGAAGCAGAAAGAGAGTGTGGCATGGGCGGTGGATTCAGCGCTCACGCGGCCTTCAATGCAATCCGACGGTGCGCCGCGAACAATGGTGCGGCGCGGTCGGCCGCGAGCCGGATACGCTCGCGCAGCGCGGGACTCTGCACCGTGTAGTTCTGGAAATCCGAAGGGGTTGCATAAACGCCAATAGGCAGCGTCAGTGCCTGCAGGAAGCCGAACAGTGGCCGCAACTGGTGCTCGAGCACCAGTGCATGGCGGTCGCTGCCGCCGGTGGCGGCGAGCAGCACGGGCTTGTCGGCGAGCGCTTCCTGGCCGATCAGGTCGAACAGGTGCTTGAAGTGGCCCGGATAAGCGCCGCGATAGACCGGCGACGCGGCGATGACCAGATCGGCTGATTCGATTGCCTGCAGTTGCGCTTCGATCGCGGTCGGCAGTTCCGCGCGCCACAGCGCGCCGCCGAGCGGACGCGCGATATCGGCCAGGTTGATGACATGGGCGTCGACATGCAGTCGCGCGTCAAGCTCGGCGATCAGCGCATCGACCAGCGCCAGCGTGCGCGAGGGTTGCTGGGTACTGCCGTTGACGGCGACGATCTTCAGGGGCTTGGACATGATGGGCTTCCGGAGAGGGTGATGGCGTTGATAATGGCGAGGGCCGCAAAGGTATGGTTTTCCTGCTTTGCGCAGCCTGGTGGGTGCCAAGACGATACTGCGGCGCGACCGCCGCGCGAACGACGCGTTTGTTCTATCCACAGGCGATCCGTGCGCATAAGGACATGCGCAATCGTTCGTTCCGGGCAGATAGGGGGCGTCTCTATAGTTGGCCACCCTTGCAGACATTGGCCCATCTTTCCGCCCATCACCACCATGAAGAACCCGTTCCCGCCATCGCGACCCTCGCAACTATTCCGGCCGTTCGCGTTCCTGGCTCCCGTCGTGCTGTCGCTGCCGCTGCTGGGCGGCATGCTGGCGGCACCGGCCAACGCCGCTTCGGCAGCACCGGCCACGGAAGCGCCGCGGACGGGTGGTACGCTCACGACCATCATCCAGCCCGAGCCGGTGATTCTGACTTCGGCGCTCAATTCCGCCGCGCCGACCGGCTTCTTCAGCGCGAACGTCTTCGATGGCCTGATCGAGTATGACAACGAGTTCAAGCTCAGGCCGGCGCTCGCGCAGAGCTGGGACATCTCGAAGGATTCGAAGACGCTCACGTTCCACCTGCGGCCGAACGTGAAGTGGCATGACGGCAAGCCGTTCACGTCGGCCGACGTGAAGTGGACGCTTGAGAATGTGTGGAAGAAGCTGCATCCGCGCAACCAGATCCTGTTCGGCAAGGTCACGCGCGTCGATACGCCCGATGCGCTGACCGTCGTGCTGCATTTCTCCGAGCCGTCGCTGGCGGTGCTCAGCTCGCTGAACAGCAACGGCGCGCAGGTGCTGCCCAAGCACCTGTACGAAGGCACGGACATCCTCAACAACCCGTACAACAACAAGCCGGTGGGAACGGGGCCTTTCGTCTTCAAGGAATGGAGCAAGGGCAACTACATCGTGCTCGAGCGCAACCCCGACTACTGGGACAAGGGCAAACCGTACCTCGACAAGATCGTCTTCAAGGTGATCCCCGATGCCAGCGCGCGTGCCGCGGCGCTGGAGAAGGGCGAAGTCCAGTACGCGCCGTTCAACCCGGTGCCGCTGAAGGACGCGCAGCGCCTGTCGCAACTGCCTTCGCTGAAACTGGAAACGCGCGGCTACGAATGGCTGTCGCCGTGGTTGTTCATGGATGTCAACATTGACCGGCCGTACTTCAAGGACGTGCGCGTGCGCCAGGCGCTGGCCCATGCGATCGACCTGAACGCGCTGAACAAGGTGGTCTGGTTCGGCTTCGGCAAGCCCGCGGTGAGCCCGGTGGTCTCGACACTGGGGCAGTTCTTCAACCCCAACGTGCCGAAGTATCCGTATGACCCGGCCAGGGCCGAAGCCCTGCTAGACGCTGCCGGCCTGAAGCGCGGCGCTGACGGCAACCGCCTGAAGATCCAGATCGACTACCTGCCGTATGGCGACGACTACAAGCGCAGCGCGGAGTACATCAAGCAGGCGCTCAAGCGCGTGGGTGTCGACGTGACCGTGCGCACGCAGGACACACCCACCTATACCAAGCGTGTCTACGGCGATCGCGATTTCGACCTCGCCGTGGTCTGGTTCGCGGGCTTTGCCGATCCGCTGGTTGGCGTGACGCGCGCCTATCGTAGCGACACGGTCGGCAAGAATATCCCGTGGTCGAACGGCTCGGGCTATCGCGGCGACGAAGCGAACCGGCTGATCGACCAGGCTCAGGGCTCGCCGAGCCAGGCCGAGCGCGTCGAGCTGTTCCGCAAGTTCCAGTCCGTGGTGCAGACCGACCTGCCGTCGATCCCGCTGCTCGAGCTGCGCTTCTTCACGGTGCAGTCGTCGAACCTGCGCGATACGGTCAGCGGCGTGGACCAGGTCTATGCCTCGCTCAAGCGCGCCTGGCTGGCGCCGGCGGGCACGGCTGTGGCCACGGCAACCACGCCGGCTGCCGCTGCGGCGCAGGTCGCGCGCTGACGAAGGGGGATGACCATGCCAACCACCCCGCGCGACACGCCTGGGCGCAAGCCGGCATGGCTGGCCCGCATGCCGTGGCGAACGGCGTGGCGCCGGCTGCTGCAGCTCGCCGGCATCGTCGCAGGCATGGCCGTAGTCAATTTCTTTCTGCTGCGGCTTGCACCCGGTGACGCCGCGCAGGTGCTGGCCGGGGAGGCGGGTGCCGCCACGCCGGAGTACCTGGCGGCGCTGCGCGCGCAGTTCGGGCTTGATCAGCCTTTGTGGGTGCAGCTCGGTAAGTACCTGTGGCACCTGGCGCAACTCGACCTCGGCTATTCGTTCCGGCAGGGCATGCCGGTGCTCGACCTCATCCTGCAGCGCCTGCCGGCCACGCTGCTGCTGATGGGCGCGAGCATTGCGTTTGCGGTGGTGATTGGCGCGGCCCTCGGCGTGCTGGCGGCCGCACGCGCCGGACGAGCGCTGGACACGCTGATCTCATCCGTGGCGCTGCTGTGCTTTGCCACGCCGCTGTTCTGGATCGGCCTGATGCTGGTCCTGGTGTTCTCGGTCCGCCTCGACTGGCTGCCGGTGGGCGGCATGTTCACGGTGGAGGCCGGCCTCACGGGCTGGGCATACGCCGCCGACGTGGCGCGGCACCTGGTGCTGCCAGCCGCGACGCTCGGCGTGTTCTACATGGCCGTCTACGTGCGGCTGATGCGCGCCAGCATGATCGAGGTGCGGCGGCAGGATTTCGTGCGCACGGCCGTGGCCAAGGGCGCGCCGGCGGGCCGCGTGTTGACGCGCCATGTCCTGCGCAATGCGCTGCTGCCGCTGGTGACGATGGTCGGCGTGCAGGCCAGTTCCGTGATCGGCGGTGCGGTGCTCGTGGAGACGGTGTTCTCGTGGCCCGGACTCGGCAGGATGGCGTTCGAGGCACTGTACCAGCGCGACTACAACCTGCTGCTCGGCATCCTGCTGTGCAGCGCCGTGGTGGTGGTGCTGGTCAACTGGCTCATCGACGCCGTCTACGCGCGGGTGGACCCGCGCATCCGGCTGGCCTGACGAGGCCCCGGCGTTTGCAGGAGTATTCGCTTGTCTTTGCCTTCTTCCTCCCTTCCGGCGCCTCTGCAGCCGGGCCAGTCCGATGCGCACGGCGCAGCGGCTGACATCACTGTGCCCCTGCTGCCACCCGCGGACCGGCGGCGGCTGCGCCGACTGCTGTCGTCGCCCAGCGCCGTGGCGGGCGTGGCGCTGCTGGCTGTGGTTCTCGCTGCCGCGCTGTCGGCAGGCTGGGTATTTCCCGGCGACCCGCTCGAGATGGCGACCGAACCGCTGCTGTGGCCGGGGCGCGATGCCGCATTCCCGCTCGGCTCCGACATGCTGGGCCGCGACATCCTCGCGGGCCTGTTTCATGGCGCGCGCGCCTCTCTGCTGATCGCGGGCGTCTCGACGGCGCTTGCCGTGGTGCTTGGCGTCGCGGGCGGTGTGACGGCCGGCTACTACGGTGGCCGCGCCGACCGCGTGTTCGGCACGCTGACGACATTTTTCCTGACGATCCCATCGTTCCTGTTCGCGCTGGCCATCGTAGCGGTGGTGCAGCCTTCGGTGTGGAAGATCGCGCTCGCGATCGGGATCACGTCGTGGCCCGCGCTGGGGCGGCTGGTGCGTGCCGAGGTGCTGCGCCTGCGCCACGGCGACATGGTGCTGGCGAGCGAGGCGGTGGGCGCCAGCCACGCCCGCATCATCATCGAAGACATCCTGCCCAACACGCTCACGCCCGTGCTGGTGTCGGCGTCGCTGATGGTGGCCACGGCCATCCTGACCGAATCGAGCCTGGCGTTTCTCGGTTTGGCCGACCCCAACGTCGCGAGCTGGGGAAACATGGTCGGAGCGGGTCGCGAGGTGCTGCGCACGGACTGGTATGTGTGCGCATTGCCCGGCCTGGCAATCGTGCTGACCGTGCTCGCGCTGAACTTGCTCGGCGACGGTCTGGCCACCGCCTTCGATCCGCGCGAAGGCCGCTGAACGCCTTCGCCTCACGTTCCTAACCGACCGACTTCACAGGAGAGCGTCTTGGCACGCATTCACGACATCGATCCCGACGCCCTGCAGGGCGAAGCCCGCTCCACGTTCGAACGCGTGGAGCGCGAGTACGGTGCGTTCGGCAACATGCTGCGCGTGCTCGGTCACCGGCCGCCGGCGCTCGCGCACCTGTTCGGCCTGCTGCTGGATTCCGCACGCGACGCACTGATTACGCGCAGGCATCTGGAGATCGTGCTGGTCACGGCATCGCGGCTGAACGCGTGCCACTACTGCATCAGCCATCACGTGCCGAGGCTGGAAGCGCTGGGCGTGGCGCCCGAAACGGTAGAACGGATCCTGGAGCCAGACGTGCCTGGGCTGGATGCCGTGGAGCGCCTGGTGCGCGACTACACCGCGCAAGTCACGACGCAACGCGTCACCGACACGGTGGTAGCGCGGCTGCGCGAGCATTTCACCGAAGCACAGGTCGTGGAGCTGACGCTGCGCGCGGCGCTGTGCGCATTCTTCGCGCGCTTCAATGAAGCGCTGGAGATCCAGGTCGAGCCCGAACTGCTGGCCGCCGAGATCCACGCCACCTGACTTGTCCCGAGGCATCATGAAGCCGTTGCTTTCCCTGCAGGAGCTTTCCATCCGCTATCCCGGCGCTGCACGGCCCGCCGTCGCGAACCTGAGCCTGGATGTCGGCGCCGGCGAGACCGTCGCGCTCGTGGGCGAGTCGGGCTGTGGCAAGTCCACCACCGCGCTGGCGCTGCTGCGGCTGCTACCGGCGTCCGCGCAGATGCGGGGGCGCGTGCTGCTGGAAGGGCGCGACCTGCTGACGCTGAGCGAGCGCGACATGACCACGCTGCGCGGCAACACGGTGTCGATGATCTTCCAGGAGCCGATGACCTCGCTCAACCCGGTGCTGAGCGTCGGCGCGCAGGTCATCGAGACCCTGCGGCTGCATACCGCGCTATCGGCGCAGGCGGCCCATGCGCGGGCAGTCGAACTGCTGGACCAGGTCCGGATTCCCGAACCGCAGCGGCGCTTCCATGCCTTTCCCCACCAGTTGTCGGGCGGGCAGCGCCAGCGCGTGATGATCGCCATGGCGATCGCCTGCACGCCGAAGCTGCTCGTGGCCGATGAGCCGACCACCGCGCTCGATGTCACCGTGCAGGCGCAGATCCTCGAGTTGCTGGATACGCTCCGGCGCGAACTGCGCATGGCGATGCTGCTGATCACGCACGACCTCGGCGTAGTGGCGCGCTGGGCGGATCGCGTTGCTGTCATGCACGACGGCATCAAGGTGGAGGAGCAGTCTGCCCGGACCTTGTTCCGTGAACCGGCCCACCCCTATACGCGTGGGCTGCTCGGCGCATCGCTGAGCGCCGCGGACGGCGTGGTGCCGCACTATCGGCAGGCCCGCCTGCCCGAGATCCGCGTGGACCGCCGCGCCGACGGCACGCCGGCGGCATTCCGGCTCGAACGTCCGGCGCTGCGTGCGGCCAGCAGCAAGGCCACCGGTCCGGCACCGGCCGTGCTCGATGTCGAGGATCTCCATGTGACGCACCGCTCCGGCGCCCACGCTACCGTGGCAGTGCAGGGGGTTTCCTTTTCCATTGCCGCGGGCGAGACCGTGGGTCTGGTTGGAGAATCGGGCTGCGGCAAATCCACGCTCGCGCGGGCCGTGCTGCGCCTGGCGGACCATGACGCGGGGCGTATCGTATTCGAAGGCACCGACATCGCGCCGGTCGAGCGCCGGCGAATGCGCCCGTGGCGGGGCGCGATGCAGTTGGTGTTCCAGGATCCGTACAGCTCGCTCAATCCGCGCAAGACCGTCGCCGAGGTGCTGGAAGGCGCGCTGCAGATCCACGGTGTGCGGGACCGGCAGGAACGGCGCGCTCGCGCGGCGGCGATGATTGACCGCGTGGGCTTGCCCGCTGCGGTGCTGCACCGCTATCCGCACGAGTTTTCCGGGGGCCAGCGCCAGCGCATCGGCATTGCGCGCGCGCTGATTGTCAGGCCGCGTCTGCTCGTCTGCGATGAGCCGGTGTCGGCGCTCGACGTTTCGGTGCAGGCGCAGGTTCTGAACCTGCTCGCCGACCTGCAGGCCGAGTATGGGCTGTCATGCCTGTTCATCTCGCATGACCTTGGCGTCGTGCGTTATATCGCCGACCGCATCCTGGTCATGCGCGAGGGCCGGCTTGTCGAGAGCGGCGCCCGCGACGAGATCTGGCAACGGCCCGCGCATCCCTACACTCGGTCGCTGCTTGCTTCGGTGCCACGGGCACTTCCGGCGTAAGCCGGCCTGCTGGTGCATGAGGTCTTTGACCGCGAAGGTGGCCAGCCTGACATGCGGGTGCAGGTGGAACAAGCCCACGTGGCCAGGGCGCTGGCCCAAGCGGGCGCTGGCATTGCGCTGGTCGATGCCATGACCGTGTTCGGCCAGGACTGGCCCGATGTGGTGGCGGTGCCGGTGCGCACCAAGGTCAATGCCTCGGTGCAGATCTTCCACGTGCAGACCGAGCCGCTGTCCCGCTTGGCGCTGGCCTTCGTGGATACGCTGACGGCCATCGTGAAGCGCTAGGCGCTGGCGCGAACAGAGTTTGGCCGTAGTGTGGACGGATGTGCTCTATCCGTGGCATTGAATAGCGCCCAGATTTCGGCAGGTGTCGGAGCTGGCATTGATGAATGCCGAAACTGGCTGCGGCCGGGTCGTCGCCGCGAAACCGCGAGGGTCTGAGGCCGACCCGAAGCGGGCGTTCGGACAATCGCGCTCCGAATGACCGTCCCCAAGTTGCAACGGCCATCCACCGATTCAGGTGTCTCTCGGCATGTCAACGAGGTAGCTATCTCTTTTCCCAAGATGGACTTCTTTGGAAGTACGCATCGAAGATCCAATTTGTTGGCCCCCACTTTGCGGATTGGCAGGATGGGCGCTGCATGACGGCACCCCCGTCTAGGGCTAACGCCTGTTGACGTCCTTCTGATATGCGAAGAGCCCTCGGCACATCTGGTGAGTTGCAGCGACGTGCACGGGAATCGTCGACGGGGGTGACCGGTAAGCTACCGATTGCAGCGGCAAGACGTGCTAGGTGCACTGGCGCTGGCAATGCCCGCCTGCGCCAGACCTTCAGACCTCCGTCGAAGGTGCAGCCCAGTCCATCAACAAGTCGTCCTGGGCGGGCGCCTACTACCGGCAAACAGCGAGCGAAGGGCAGTTCGTATCAGGCCGCCGTCCGGGCACTGGCATTCAAGGGGATACGGATCCTCTACCGCTGCTGGCAAGCGGGAACGCGGTGCGATGAGAGCATCTACCTCAACGCCCTGAGGAAGCGCGGTTCGCCGCGCATCGGAGACCACGGGCTTCCAAGGTGACCACTCTCGAGCGGCGGTGACGCAGTTCAACTCCAGCTATGAAGACCGACAAGATTACCCGGCTCGACTGCTCGAACCGGAAACCAACGCTCCTTTGAAAAACCACCTCATGGCGTGACTCAGTCATTCGACGGTGTCTTGTTGAACGGCAGGGCCGGCAGAAAATGCGGACACCCGAGGCAATCTGTTTCATTGATGTTACGAATTAAGCATCATGCAGGACAGAGTTGACTGGGAACCCGTTGTCATTTGCCGTCGGCACCATATAGTAATTTTGTCTGCCTCGCCTTATGCGGATCGAGTGCAGTTGAGAATTGCGTGGATTTTGTAACGTTTCGATGCGCTTGATAGCACGAATATCAGCGCTCAAGCGCACCGCGATCCCAACTCGGAAGACGGGCATGCTTCGACGGGAAGAGGAATCGGCCGTTCATACTGCGAAACTCATGGTGCCGGTGATGTGCAGCCGGCAGTGCAAAAAAGCGTTTTACCGTTTTTCGCGAGGCACAGAATGAAATCAATTTCCAGACGCCTTTCCCGTCTTATTTCCCAGGGTCTCGCAGGTGGCGGCGTCATCGCGCTCACGTGCGCGATCGGCACAGGCTCCCAGGCGCAGACGCTCGGCCCACTTGTCCAGGTGACCGCGGGCGATCCGTTCAGTGGATGCGCTGCCGACCAGGTGCACGCGCAGGAGGCCGCATTCGGGAGCATCCTTTATCCAGCCACGTCGATCGAGCCGTGGGTGGCGGCTGATCCGACCGACCCGTCTCGCCTCCTCGTCGGCCACCAACAGGACCGCTGGAACGATGGTGGCTCACGCGGGCTCGTCGGCGTCGTCTCCAACGATGCGGGCAACACCTGGACCAATTCGATCCCGACCGGCGTTACCGAGTGCACCGGGGGTAAATTCGGTCGCGCCTCCGATCCCTGGGTAGATTTTGCGCAAAATGGAACGGCGTTCTTCTTCTCGCTGGTGTTGGATCCGATGAAGCCAACGAGTCCGTTTGGTGCACGAAATAGCGCGATGCTGGTCAGCCGGTCCGTCGACCACGGCGCGACGTGGCAGACTCCGGTTACGCTGATCCGCAACAACTCGCCGCACGTGCTAAATGACAAGAACGCGCTCACCGCCGATCCGACCGCGAGCGATTTCGTCTATGCGGTGTGGGATCAACTGAGCGTCTTCCCGCACACCATCGAGGCTGCTCAATTGCTCGCGGAAAACGATGGTGTCGAAATCGCGCGCAAATTGCTCAACGCTACAGCGGGCGGTGCTCCGTCCTTCAAGTTTAATTTTACCGGCCCGACCTTCTTCTCGCGATCCATTGACAATGGCGCGACCTGGAGCACGGCCGCCCCAATCTTCCATCCGGGCACGAACAAACAGACGATCAACAACATCGTGCGGGTGTTGCCTGATGGGAGTGTGCTCGATTTCTTCACTGCGATCGGTGTCACAAAGGCGGGTCTCAGCATCGGCTATATAAAGTCCACGGATAAGGGAGGGAGTTGGAGCGAGCCGACGTTCGCCAACGATATTCACGTGGTCCGAGTGGTCACTCCGGACACCGGCGCGCCGATACGCGATGCCTCCATTCTCTACAGCGTGGCTGTGAACCCAGTCACGGGGGCAATCTATCTCGCCTGGCAGGACGATCGCTTTTCGACGGCCATGTGCCCCACGCCCACAAGTTCCACAGGGTCAATCCCGATCGACGGGATCGTCTTCAGCGAGTCGGATGACGGCGGGCTAACTTGGTCGGCGCCGGTGATGATCAACAAGACGCCGGCGAATGCCACGAACCCGTGCCGTCAGCAGGCCTTCATCCCCGCGGTGGTGGCGTCGGGCGACGGCAAGACGATTGTGGTGACGTACTACGACTTTCGTAATGACGGGAAGATATCTGGCATCGAGGGCACTGACTATTTCGCGCTCTTCTGCCCTACCTCCAGCGACTGCACGAAGCCCGCCAACTGGGGCAATGAGAAGCCTCTAACCACAGCTTCGTTCAACATACTTGACGCGCCCGTGGCGCGTGGCCATTTCCTTGGCGATTACATGGGCTTGACTGCTAGCGGGCCCAAGACCGTGTATCCGGTATTCGGCATAGCCACGGGTCTCAACGTGACGGCGGAATTCACCCGCCAAATCACATTGCCGTGAGCGCAACCAGCGGCGGCTGGAGGAGGGTCGCCGCCCGGTCCTCCGGCATGCGCAAGGGTCCCGGCAACAGCTCATATGGGGAGGGGAATGCGCGAGCTCTCTGCGATGATGCAGCAGTGTTTTCGTTGCGTGATCGCCTTGGACGCCCGTTCCCTGCACTCCCGAACCGCAAGATCTCTTTATGATCTTCGTCTCTTTTTCTGAGACCAGCCATTCGGAAATGAACACGTATGCGAGAAGCCAATGGTTTGGCCAATGACCGCCTGTCAGTATCAGGTAGCGAAGGTCCGCAGCAGGATGTGAATCGGACGTTTCCATGAACGAGCACCAGCCTCAGCGAAGGACCGGTCATGGCCGGGAACGGCCCTCCGTGCTTCGATATATTGTTTCCCGGCTGTGTCGGCCCTCCACCGGTGCAGCGGTAGGCAAGCAATTCAGCTGACGGGTATCCGAGCAATGGTTTTCATCAGCGTCTGAGCGCTGCCATCGCCTGACGGTGCAGCGCCGGTGTCGCTGCCGCCAGCAACCGGCCTGAAAAATCCTTGTCGATAGGCCGCCCGTTCCAGTCCGTCACGATGCCGCCCGCGTTCTCGATGACCGGCACCAGCGCCACGACGTCGTAGATCTCGAGGTTGGCTTCCACGACCAAGTCGCAAAGCCCGGAGGCGAGCAGCCCATAGGCATAGCAATCGGTGCCAAATCTGCGCATCCCGACTTCGCGACTGAGGGCGGAGAAGGCGTCCGCATCCTGGCCGTCGAACATGTCTGGCGAGGTGGCAAAGAGCCGCGCGTCCTTCAGCGATGTGCATGCGTTCACGCGCGCCGGTGTTTCGTTGAAGGTGGTCCGTCCGGCATACCCGACCCAGCGTTCGCGCAGCGCCGGCATTTCGATCAAGCCAAGCACCGGCTTGCCGTCTTCAAGCAGGGCAATGAGGCAGCCGAACAGTGGTACGCCGCAGATAAAGCTCTTCGTGCCGTCGATGGGGTCGATGACCCAGCCGAGCCCGGCGCCGATGGAGCCGCCGGATTCTTCGCCGAAAAAGGCATGGTGCGGGTACCGGTTGGCAATCAGCGACCGGAGTTCCGACTCGATTTCCCGGTCGGCCCGGGTGACGGGACTCGCGTCCGTTTTGATTGCGATCTCCACGTCGGACCGGAAGTAATGCATGGCTCTGGCGCGGGCGACGTCGGCCAACTCGCTGGCAAACGCGGACAGGGGCCGGAGTTCGGCAGCGTCCACTTGAGGCTCCATAAGGCAATGCTATTGCATATCAGCATATCTCACTGATTGTCCGATGATGGGCCGCGCAATTCCCGGAGCAGCGATTTTTTCCGCGGACCACTCGCCGAGGCCAGAGTCGCATCCGGGTTTACGCGCAGCAAGGATATTCTCCTTGATGTATCAGGTAGATTGATATTAAACTGAGGTTCATGACGGAGCCGGACTACCAAGGAGAGACAGAGATGGCTGATTACGAAGGGTGCTGGAAGGCTGTGAAGGTCAGTGTGGAAGCGGGCATTGCCTGGGTCACATTCAACCGGCCCGAGAAGCGCAACGCGATGAACCCCACGCTGAACGCCGAGATGGTGCAGGTGCTGGAAGAACTGGAGCTGGATGCGGACGCCAAGGTGCTGGTGCTGACCGGCGCCGGTGACGCCTGGACGGCGGGCATGGATCTGAAGGAATACTTCCGTGAAGTGGATGCCGGCCCCGAGATCCTGCAGGAGAAGATCCGCCGCGATGCCTCGCAGTGGCAATGGCGGCTCCTGCGCATGTACAGCAAGCCGACCATCGCGATGGTCAACGGCTGGTGCTTTGGCGGCGGTTTCTCGCCGCTGGTGGCCTGCGACCTGGCGATCGCTGCCGACGAGGCCACCTTCGGCCTGTCGGAGATCAACTGGGGCATTCCGCCCGGAAACCTGGTCAGCAAGGCGATGGCCGATACGGTCGGTCACCGCAAGGCGCTGCACTACATCATGACGGGCGACACCTTCACCGGCAGCGAGGCCGCGGCGATGGGCCTGGTCAACGAAAGCGTGCCGCGTGCCCAGCTGCGCGAGCACACGATCGCGCTGGCCGGGAAGCTGCTCGAGAAGAACCCGGTGGTGCTGCGCGCGGCCAAGATCGGCTTCAAGCGCAGCCGCGAGCTGACGTGGGAGCAGAACGAGGACTACCTGTACGCGAAGCTCGACCAGGCGCAGCTGCGCGATCCCGAACACGGGCGCGAGCAGGGTCTGAAGCAATTCCTCGACGACAAGTCGATCAAGCCCGGCCTGCAGGCCTACAAGCGCGCCTGAGCGGCGGCGCGGCCTACCACCCCGCCTACCACCCCAATCGAGCCGGCGGCCTCAAGAGCCGCCGCCAGGAGACAATGCTGATGAACGAACTGACCATGCTGATTGGCGGGCAGGACCGGCACGCCGCCAATGGCGCCACTTTCGAGCGCCGCAATCCGCTGACCGAAGCCGTGGTGTCGCGCGCGCCGGCGGCCACGCCGGCGGATGCGGACGCCGCCGTCGAAGCGGCCGCGGCCGCCTTCCCGGCCTGGGCGGCGCTGCTGCCCGGCGAGCGCCGCCGCCGGCTGCTGAAGGCCGCCGACCTGATGGACCAGCGTACGGAAGACTTCATCCGCATCGGCGTGGCCGAGACCGGCGCGATGCCGAACTGGTACGGCTTCAACGTGATGCTCGCGGCCAATATGCTGCGCGAGGCGGCCGCGATGACGACGCGGATCGACGGCAGCGTGATTCCGTCGGACGTGCCGGGCAATCTCGCCATGGCCGTGCGCCAGCCGTGCGGCGTGGTGCTCGGCATCGCGCCGTGGAACGCGCCGGTGATCCTCGGCACGCGCGCGCTGGCGATGCCGCTCGCGTGCGGCAACACGGTGGTGCTCAAGGCGTCCGAGGCGTGCCCCGGCGTGCATCGCCTGATCGGCACGGTGCTGCAGGAGGCGGGGCTCGGTGATGGCGTGGTCAACGTGGTCACGAACGCGCCTGAGGATGCGGCGCAGGTGGTCGAGCGGCTGATCGCGCATCCGGCGGTGCGCCGCGTCAACTTCACCGGCTCCACGCACGTGGGCCGCATCATCGCGCAGCACGCGGCCCGGCACCTGAAGCCGGCGCTGCTGGAGCTCGGCGGCAAGGCGCCGCTGCTGGTGCTCGACGATGCGGACCTCGATGCGGCAGTCGATGCCGTGGCCTTCGGCGCCTTCTTCAACCAGGGCCAGATCTGCATGTCGACCGAGCGCGTGATCGCGGACCGCAAGATCGCGGACCGCTTCGTCGAGAAGCTGTCCGCGAAGGCGAAGACGCTGCGGGCCGGCGACCCCGCCGATCCGTCCAGCGTGCTCGGCGCGCTGATCAGCAAGGACGCAGCGCAGCGCATCGCCGCGTTGGTCGAGGATGCGCGCGCGCAGGGCGCGATCCTGCCCGTGGGCCTGCACGCCGACGGCGCGATCCTGCAGCCGGTCATCGTCGACGGCATCGCGCCGGGCATGAGGCTCTACCGCGAGGAATCGTTCGGTCCGGTGGTGACAGTGGCGCGCGTGGACGGCGACGACGAGGCGGTGCGCATGGCCAACGACAGCGAGTATGGCCTTTCCGCGTCGGTATTCAGCCGCGACGTGTCGCGCGCATTCTCGGTGGCCCAACGGATCGAATCGGGCATCTGCCATATCAACGGCCCCACCGTGCATGACGAGGCGCAGATGCCGTTTGGCGGCGTCAAGGCGAGCGGTTATGGACGCTTCGGCGGCCAGGCGGCGGTGGCCGAATTCACCGAGCTGCGCTGGATCACGATCCAGAACACCCCGCGCCACTATCCGGTCTGAACCGGCGCCGATCCGCATACTCCCCGCCGAGAGAGAAGAGGGAGACAACAGAACATTGAGGAGACAGGACGTGACAAACGTCTCGACGCAAGCCGCCCCCGGCCCCGCGGTCGCTGCCGTGTCCTACCGGGACGTCGCCATTGGGCGCACCGAGGCCGAGTTCCATCGCGACGGCGAGATCTGGCGCGTGCTTTCGCGCGAAGCGCTGCAGGACTATCCGCAACGGATGTCCGATTGCCTTGCCACCGGCGCCGCGCGCCACCCCGAGCGCGTGCTCGTGGCGCAGCGCGGCCCCGACGGCAACTGGATCACGATCACCTATAGCGAGATGCTGGCGCGTGCGCGCTCGATCGGGCAGGCGCTGGTGGACCGCTCGCTGTCCGCCGAGCGGCCGCTGGTGATCCTCTCCGGCAATGATCTCGAGCACCTGCAACTGGCGCTCGGCGCGCTCTGGGCCGGCGTGCCGTTCTCGGCCGTGTCACCGCCGTACTCGCTGGTCTCCGGGGACTTCGGCAAGCTGCGGCACGTGTTCGATTTGCTGACGCCGGGCCTGGTCTACGCCGCCGACGGCCGCGCTTTCTCGCGGGCCATCGGGGCCGTGGTGCCCGCCGGCGTGGAAGTCGTGACCCGCGATGGCATCCTGCCCGGCCGTGCCGCGACGTCGTTCGACGCGCTCGCGCAGACGCGTCCCGGCAGCGTTGACGCGGCCCATGCGGCGGTCGGCCCGGACGCGATCGCCAAGTTCCTCTTCACCTCCGGCTCCACGCGGCTACCGAAGGCGGTGACGACCACGCACCGCATGCTGTGCAGCAACCAGCAGATGCTGCGCCAGGCGATGCCGGAGCTCGCCCGCGTGCCGCCGGTGCTGGTCGACTGGCTGCCCTGGAACCATACCTTCGGCGGCAGCCACAACGTCGGCATCGTGCTCTATAACGGCGGCACGCTCTACATCGATGGCGGCAGGCCCGTGCCAGGCGGCTTCGATGAAACGCTGCGCAACCTGCGCGAGATCGCGCCCACGATCTACTTCAACGTGCCCAAGGGTTGGGAGGAGCTCAGTAGGGCGCTGGAACATGATGCACGGCTGCGCGAGACGTTCTTCTCGCGCGTCAATCTCTACTTCTTTGCCGCGGCGGGACTGTCGCAGGAGGCGTGGGACCGGCTCGAGCGCGTCACCGAGGCGCATTGCGGACAGCGCATCCACATCATGTCCGGCCTCGGCATGACGGAGACGGCGCCGTCGAGCATGTTCACGACGGGGCCGGTCGCGCAGTCCGGCTATGTCGGCCTGCCGGCCGCGGGCTGCGAGCTGAAGCTGGTGCCGGTCAACGGCAAGTACGAGGCGCGTTTTCGCGGACCGCATGTGATGCCCGGCTACTGGCGTGCGGCGCCCGATCCCGAGCGGCAGGTGTTCGACGAGGAAGGCTACTACTGCACTGGCGATGCGCTGCGCTTCGTCGATCCCGGACGGCCGGAGCTTGGTTTCCAGTTCGACGGGCGCATTGCCGAGGACTTCAAGCTCAGCACCGGCACGTTCGTGAGCGTCGGGCCGCTGCGTGCGCGAGCGATCAGCGCCGGTGCACCCTACGTGCAGGACGTGGTGATCGCGGGCGCGGACCGCGACGAGATCGGCTTGCTCGTGTTCCCGCAACTGGCGGAATGCCGCCGCCTGGCCGGCCTGCCGGCCAATGCGGGTACGTGGGAGGTGCTGTCGTCCGCGCCGGTGCGCGAGGCCTTCGCGGCGATGCTGCAAACGCTCGACCTCACCGCCACCGGCAGCGCCACGCGGGTCACGCGGCTGTTGTTGCTCGAAGAGGCGCCGTCGCTCGATCACGGCGAGCTGACCGACAAGGGCTCGATCAACCAGCGCGCGGTGCTCACGCGCCGTGCCGCGCTCGTCGACGCGCTCTACGACGACGCCGGCCGCGACGGCCGGGTGATCCAGGTGCGGGAAGCCACGCCACAGAGCCGGTAAGCACAACAAGAACAACGCCGACAGGGTGGTCGGCCATCACAAGAGGAGACAGCAGATGAAGTTAGGACGGGCAGGGCTTGCGGCACTGGCGGCGGCCCCGGCAATCGCGGGCGCGCAATCGGTGACGCTGTATGGCGTCATCGATACCGGCGTGGAGTACGTCAACAACATCGGCGCCGCGAAGGACAGCGTGGTACGCATGCCGACGCTGACCGGCACGGTGCCGTCGCGCTGGGGCCTGCGCGGCAGCGAGGATCTCGGCGGCGGCCTGAAGAGCGTGTTCGTGCTGGAATCCGGCTTCACGCCGGACGCCGGCGCGTCGGGCCAGGGCGGCCGCCTGTTCGGCCGGCAGGCGATGGTCGGGCTCTCCGGTCCCTGGGGCCAGGTCGGCCTCGGCCGCCAGTACACGATGCTGTTCTGGGCGACGCTGGACGCCGACATCCTCGGTCCGAACATCTATGCCTCCGGCTCGCTCGACAGCTACCTGCCGAACGCGCGCGCCGACAATGCGCTTGCCTACAAGGGCACGTTCAACGGCCTGACGGTGGGCGCCACCTACAGCTTCGGCCGCGACACGGTCAATGCCGGGCCGAGTCCGGCGGGCCAGAACTGTGCCGGCGAGAACGCAGCGGACAAGCGGGCGTGCCGCGAATGGTCGGCAATGCTGCTGTACGAGTTCAAGGGCCTCGGTCCGACGATCGGCCTGTCCGCCGCCTACGACTCGCTGCGCGGCGGCCCTGGTGCGTTCGGCGGCCTCACGCGCAGCAGTTTCACGGACGATCGCCTGTTCCTTGGCGGCTACGCGATCTTCTCGCGGACCAAGGTCGGCCTCGGCTGGATCCGCCGCGACAACGACAGCAGCCCGACGCCGCGCAGCGACATGATCTACGGTGGCATCTCCTACGACGTGACCCCGGCCTTCAACCTCGCCGGGCAGGTCTACTACTACAAGTTCCACAATAGCGAGAACAAGGCGATGCTCTACGCGCTGCGCGGCACCTACGCGTTCTCGAAGCGCACGTCGGTCTACGCGACGGCCGGCTACATCAACAACGACGGGCAGCTGACGCTCTCGGTCAGCGGCGGCGCCCCCGGCTCCAATACGGCCCCGGGCGGCCAGCAGCTCGGCGTGATGACCGGCATCAAGCATATCTTCTGACCGCCGCCTGCAAGAGGCAGGCAAGGGCGCCACGAGGCGGCAACGAGATACGCCGTGGCGCCCGACACACGACAACGAGGAGACAAGTCATGACAACACGCCGCGATGTTCTTCAGGCGTTGCTGGCCGCTTCCGCGGGCGGCGCGCTCTCGCCGCTGGCCGCGCTCGCCCAGGCGGTCCCGCAGGCCAAGGTGCTCTATGGTTTTCCGGCTGGCAGCGTGGGCGACCAGGTGGCCCGGCGCGTCGGTGAGAAGTTCGCCAACACGGCGTTCTCGCGCAGCGGCGCGGTGGTGGACAACCGCCCCGGCGCGGGCGGGCGTATCGCGCTGGAACTGCTGAAGGCCTCGCCCGCCGATGGCAGCGTGCTGGCGCTCTCGCAGGCATCGGCGCTGTCGACCTATCCGCACGTCTATACGAAGCTCAGCTATTCGCCGGCGGACTTCGCGCCGATCTCCACGGCCGCCTACATGACGTTCGCCCTCGCCGTCGGACCGGCGGTGCCGGCCAGTGTGCGCACGGTGAAGGACTATATCGCGTGGGCGAAGGCCAACCCGAAGGAGGCCAACTACGGCTCGCCGGGCGCGGGATCGACGCCGCATTTCGTCGGCGCGCTGTTCGGCCTCAACGCGGGTCTCGACCTGCGCCACGTGCCGTATCGTGGCTCGCTGCCGGCGGTCAACGACGTGGTGGCCGGGCAGATCGCCTCGAGCTTCACGCTCACCGGCGATTACCTGCCGTTCGTCAAAAGCGGCAAGCTGCGCGTGCTGGCCACTTCCGGCGCCACGCGCGCGCCGTACCTGCCGGACGTGCCGACGTTCGCGGAGCTCGGCTATCCGGAAGTGGTGGCCGACGAGTGGTTCGGCTTCCTGGCGCCGGCCAGGACGCCGCCAGCCGTGCTCGCCGCGGCAGGCACCGCGATCAACAACGCGCTCAGGGATCCGGCGATCGTCGACGGCTTCTTCTCGATCGGCCTGGTGGCGAAAGGCTCGTCGCCCGACGACATGAAGCGCGCGATGGACGCCGAATACCGCAAGTGGGGCCTGCTCGTGAAGAAGGTCGGCTTCACGGCTGAATCTTGATGGCGTCCGGGGAGCCCATGATGGATCACCAGGACCTTGTGGCGATTGACTTCCACACCCACGCGGAGGTCAGTTGCTGGAACCCGTTCGATAACTACGGCGAGGAATACGACGCCGCCGCCGACAAATACTTCGGCAACAAGCGCCGGCCGACGATCGAAGAGACCGTCGCCTACTACCGTGAGAGACGGATCGGCCTGATCATGTTCACGGTGGACAGCGAATCGAACCTGGGCCGGCGCCGGATCCCCAACGAGGAGATCGCGGCGGCGGCGAAGGCCAACAGCGACATGATGATGGCCTTCGCCAGCATTGACCCGCACAAGGGCAAGTTCGGCGCGCGCGAAGCGCGCAGGCTGATCGACGAACATGGTGTGAAGGGCTTCAAGTTCCACCCGACCGTGCAGGGCTTTCATCCGAACGACAGGATGGCGTGGCCGATCTATGAGGTCATCAACGGGCACGGCCTGCCCGCGATCTTCCATACGGGACACAGCGGCATTGGCTCAGGCATGCGCTGCGGTGGCGGGCTGCGGCTCGAGTACAGCAATCCAATGCACCTGGACGACGTGGCGATCGCGTTTCCCGACATGCAGATCGTGATGGCGCACCCGAGCTTCCCGTGGCAGGACGAGGCGATCAGCGTGGCGATGCACAAGCCGAACGTGTGGATTGACCTGTCCGGCTGGAGTCCGAAGTATTTCCCGCCGCAACTCGTGCGCTACGCCAACACGCTCCTGAAGGACCGGGTGCTGTTCGGCAGCGACTTCCCGCTGATCACGCCGGAGCGGTGGATGGACGACTTCAGGCAGGCGGGGTTCCGGCCGGAGGTGATGCCGGGCATTCTCAAGGACAACGCCGTGCGGTTGCTGGGTCTCGGTGGGTGATGGGGGGGGGCGGGCGTGTCAGGGGTGGTGGCATGCGGCCAGGCGCTCTTTGCCGGATTGCGGGAGTGGGGGAGGGCTGGGGTTTGGCGTGCTTGCCAGCAGGACCTATCCGGAAATTTGTGTACGAGGCATATCATGAGAGGTAATGACCATGGATATGCCGATGAAGAAGAAACGTACGGT